>CAKMKB010000054.1:0-5106 GCA_927435965.1 uncultured Clostridia bacterium | reverse complement strand
TCTTCCATAAGTGTAGGGATAAACCTCAGTGCTATCGTCATCATCATTGCCAGTTCATGTGCCGGTAGTCCTATCCTTTTATAGTGATTAAAATGTCTCATGTGCCATTGAAGATGGTTATCAGAGGCTTAAAACCGATATTGATCATCATTGGTATTACATTCGTTATCAATCTGTTTATGACGCCAGGGGAAGTATTGTACCAGCTTGGACCGCTGGATATCACAAGAGAGGGAATCAGACAGGCAGGATTCATGGCCTTGAGGCTTGTATTGCTTATTATGGGTACTTCAATGCTAACCCTTACCACATCACCTATATTGCTGACAGATGGCATAGAGAGCCTATTGAACCCCTATAAAAGGATAGGACTACCGGCACATGAACTGGCAATGATGATGACGATAGCACTGAGGTTTATCCCTACACTTATGGAAGAAACTGAAAAAATCATGAAAGCGCAGAAGGCAAGAGGAGCTGACTTTGAAAGCGGCAATATCGTCAGAAGAGCCAAAAGTCTAGTGCCATTGCTGGTGCCTTTGTTTGTCAGTGCTTTCAGAAGAGCGGATGAACTGGCCATGGCAATGGAAGCCAGGTGTTACAGAGGTGGGGAACACAGGACAAGAATGCGTGCCCTGTTGATGGTGCGAAGTGACTACTTTGCCCTGTTGATCAATATCGGTTTCAAGCCTCTGATAACCATCTTCAATGGCACATGAGACATTTTAATCACTAAACCTAAAAATACAAAAACTAATAGATAGGCTTGAAATTTATTGATCAGAAAAAGCGAAACAATAAAAATCAGAGTGACCATAATCTTAACCCTTGGATCCAAATCATGTATTTTAGACTCAACTGGATAATGCTGACCTATCGTTAAGTTTTTAAGCATCTTTTTTACTCCTTAAGACTCTCAGTATTTCTTCGGTGGCGTCTGCTATTGTCAGTTTATCTGTATCAACATTTATTCCTCTAGCTTTTAGCGCCTTCATAATGTCAACAACCTGAGGGACTCCCAGTCCAATTCTTTTTAGTTCCTCTGAGTCCTTATATATTTCATGTGGTGTGCCTTGCATATGAATACGACCTTGATACATCACATAGATATAATCAGCAAATCTGGCAATATCCTCCATGCTATGTGAAACCAGAATAATGGTAATCTTCTTTTCATGCAATTTCTTAATTGTGTTTAAGAGTTTATTTCTTCCAGAAGGATCCAATCCCGCAGTTGGCTCATCCAAAACTAGATAATCAGGCTTCATTGCCAGAACACCTGCTATGGCAACTCTTCTTTTTTGGCCTCCGCTTAAATCAAATGGTGATTTGTCCTTAACGCTATCGTAATCAAATCCAACCAGTTCCAAGGCATATTTGACTCTTCTTTCAACCTCAAGCGCATCCAAATCCAGATTGATAGGACCATAGGCCACATCTTTGAATACCGTCTCTTCAAACAACTGATATTCAGGGTATTGAAAAACCAAACCAACCTTTTGTCTGATCAGTTTAAGCTTTATTTTTTTGTCCTTTATATTATTGCCATCAATAAACACAGTCCCTGCTTCTGGAAGTATCAATCCGTTAAAATGCTGTATAAGTGTGGATTTTCCAGAGCCGGTTTGTCCAATGATGCCTACAAAATCGCCATTTTTGATTTCCATGTTGATATCATTCAGCGCCTTTGTTTCAAATGGAGTTCCCTGACTATAATAAAACGATAACTGCTCAATTTTTATTGACATATTGCATCCACCAATTCCTCTATCTTGATAATGTCTCGTGACATCACAATACCTTCGTCTATCAAATTGTGTGCAAGTTCAGTCACTTGAGGCACATCAAGCCCAAATTTTTTAATTAATTCAATATTGACAAAAACCTCTTTAGGGGTTCCTTCCATTTGAATCTTGCCCCCATCCATAACGATGACCCTATCTGCTTGCACCGCTTCATCCATGAAATGAGTAATCAGGAGCACTGTCTTATTCTCGTCCTTATTGAGTCTCTTGATAGTCTCCAGTACTTCTTTTCTGCCTGATGGATCCAACATTGCAGTCGGTTCATCCAAAATAATACATTCAGAATTCAATGCCAGAACACCAGCTATGGCTATTCTCTGTTTTTGTCCCCCAGATAAAAGGTGAGGTGGGCGTTTTCTGTATTCGTACATATCGACGGCCTTTAGGGAATCATCTACTCTTTTTCGGATTTCAAGAGGGTCTACTCCCTGGTTTTCAGGTCCAAATGCCACATCTTCTTCAACAATAGTTGCAACCAGTTGGTTATCTGGATTTTGAAATACCATACCAGCAGTCTGGCGTATGTTCCAAAGCATGGTATCATCTTTGGTGTTCATACCTTTAACCGTAATCTCTCCTTCAGTAGGCAACAAAAGAGAATTAATCAGTTTTGCCAATGTTGATTTTCCTGATCCATTGTGCCCTAATATAGCGACAAATTCGCCCGGTTGAATATCCAAACTAACGCCATTGAGTGCATTCTTTTCTTCTTGGCTGTATTGAAAGCTAACATTGCTTATTCTTATTATAGGATCCATAAATTATCAGTCTCCATTCTGTATAAAATGATCTGCATAAGTAACATGCGATAAAACACAAAAATCCCTTGTTTCTTATCGATTATCACCTATAGATTAATATTTGCTGTGAATAGGTAAAGGATTAAGCAGACGCGCGTGCTGCTTAATCCTTGCTGATTAAACCAATTCGATTATTACCATTTCAGCGCCATCGCCTCTACGTGGTCCTAATTTGAGTATTCTTGTATAGCCACCGTTTCTACCTTCATATTTCGGAGCAATCTCTTCAAAAAGCTTTGCTACCACATTTTTATCATATATGAAAGAAAGAGCTTGTCTTCTGGCATGAAGATCGCCTCTTTTGCCAAGAGTTATCATTTTATCTGCTAGTTTTCTAAGTTCTTTTGCTCTTGTCTCAGTAGTTTCGATTCTGCCATGTGCAATTATACTTGTTGTCATATTTCTCAACATAGCTACTCTATGATCAGATTGACGACCTAACTTTCTATGCTTACCCATACTTAACCCTCCTTTTTCACAGATTAATTATCTGATGCCTTTAAAGATTGTCCCAATTCAGCTAACTTTTTCTGTACTTCCTCTAAAGACTTCTTCCCTAGATTTCTTACCTTCATCATATCATCTTCTGTTTTAAGTGTTAGCTCTTCTACAGAATTGATTCCTGCTCTTTTGAGGCAGTTGTATGATCTAACGGATAGATCTAGTTCTTCAATAGTCATTTCCAATACTTTTTCTTTTTCATCTTCCTCTTTCTCAACCATTATCTCGACGTCACCAATGTGGTTAGTCAATGATATGAACAGATTCAGATGCTCGTTTAAAATTTTAGCTCCCAACGACACTGCTTCTTCAGGTTCAATCGTTCCATTTGTCCAGACTTCAAGCGTAAGTTTGTCATAGTCTGTTCTGTTACCGACTCTTGTATTCTCAACCAGAAAATTAACTTTATTAACCGGTGTATATATAGAATCGATTGGAATAACGCCTATAGCATGGGAATCTTTCTTGTTTCTATCAGCACCTACATATCCTCTACCTTTTTCCATTTCAAGCTCAACAATGAACTCAGCACCCTCTTCTAGAGTTGCTATATGAAGATCTTTGTTGATTATATCTACTTCTCCACCTGTTATGATATCTCCTGCTTTGAGCTCTCTTGGACCTCTCGCATCTATCAACAATTGTACAGGTTCTTCAGTATTCATGACAGCAGCTATGCCTTTAATGTTTAGGATTATTTCTGTCAGATCTTCTTTAATTTTTGGCATCGTCGAAAATTCGTGCAGCACTCCCTGAATATTGATTGAAGTTATTGCTGCTCCAGGTAACGATGATAATAGAATTCTTCGCAAAGAGTTTCCTAATGTTGTAGCAAACCCTCTTTCAAGAGGTTCTAATACTATCTTGCCATACTTACCATTTTCTTTTTTCTCAATTAAGGTGATGCTCGGTTTTTCAATTTCTATCATCTTAGAAACCCTCCCTTGAATTTTTTTATGATAAGGGTGGTCATATTACTTAGAATACCACTCTACGATTAAGTGCTCTTCTATTGGTAGCTCAATATCTTCTCTACTAGGTTCAGCTATGACTCTTCCTTGCATATTCTCAGGATCGACTGATAACCATTGAGGTACTGAAGATTTGTGATTTTCAATCAACTCTTTAAACTTTGCTGAGCTTCTGCTTTTTTCAATGATCTCAATAACATCACCAACACTTAATAATATTGATGGCACATTGACTCTCTTGCCGTTAACTGAAAAATGTCCGTGTACTACGAGTTGTCTAGCTTCTGCACGTGAAGTTGCTAATCCTAATCTGTAAACAACATTGTCGATTCTGCTTTCCAGTAATTTCAAGAAATTCTCACCTGTGACTCCAGATTGTTTTGAAGCCATTTCATAATATTGCTTGAATTGTCCTTCCAAAACACCATAATATCTTCTTACTTTTTGCTTTTCTCTTAATTGAACACCATGGTTGGTCAATTTTGACCTGCTTTGTCCATGTTGTCCCGGAGCATAATTTCTTCTGCTCAATGCACATTTATCTGTGTAGCATCTATCTCCTTTAAGATATAGCTTAGTTCCTTCTCTTCTGCATAATCTGCATACGGGTCCGGTATATCTTGCCATTATAACACCTCCTGTTCTATTAAACTCTTCTACGTTTCGGTGGTCTACAACCGTTATGTGGAATTGGCGTAACGTCTTTTATGAGACTTACTTCCAGTCCTGTTGCTTGTAGGGATCTTATTGCTGCTTCTCTACCTGCTCCTGGACCTTTTACATATACTTCTACAGTTTTTAAACCGTGTTCCATTGCTTTTTTTGCAGCTTCTTCTGCAACCAATGATGCAGCAAAAGGAGTTGACTTTCTTGAACCCTTGAAGCCCATTTGTCCAGCACTGGACCATGATATTGAATTGCCACGCACATCAGTTAAAGTAACGATCGTATTATTGAAAGTGGAATGAATATGAGCCTGTCCTCTTTCAATATTTTTACGTTCTCTTTTTTTAACTCTGGTAGCCTTTT
>CAKMKB010000053.1:0-15890 GCA_927435965.1 uncultured Clostridia bacterium | reverse complement strand
TCTCGTTTCGCTTCGTTGCCTCCCATCGCTCCCTTTTCCCTCAAAACCCATTGCTTCCCTTTTATATGGTTGCAATGCATTCCTCGAAGTCAAGACTCACTTCTGGTTTGCAACTTCTCTTAAAGCTACTTTGAAAAAACTCAGTGTCAAACACCGTCTCCGCTCGACTTGCATGTGTTAGGCACGCCGCCAGCGTTCGTCCTGAGCCAGGATCAAACTCTCGTTTATACCTATTTTTAAGCTTTCGCTTAACGCTCATTTCATTCGCTGACTTTTTCTTAAAAAGTCCCAAAATTACTTTGTTTGTACTGCTTTGTATTGCTTTCTAATTCTCTAAAGAATTACGTTGACTATGTGTTATTCTATTGTCTATGTGCGTCTGTTTTTGCCCGTCTTCCCGACTGACAACTTTAGTAGTTTAACATCTGCGTATACCCAGTGTCAACATGTATTTTGTTTTTCTGTAAAGTTTTTTCTAAGCTTTTTTTCTCAGTTTTTTCTCGGTTATTCAACTATTTGTTATCTGTTTTTTATATCTTCCTTTATTACTAACATAACTATTTGTCGATGTTTCACTTAATCAATAAAAGAGAGGCAGTTGTTTTTATCAAACCCGACAAACAATCTGCCCCCAAAGTTTTCTATTCTGTAGGCTTATTGCATAATCTCTGATTGATAGATTCCAACACTCTTACCGAACTGAACATCAACTCCGGATCTATATAATGCTCTTTCTATTGCCGCTAAAGTTGAGACGATAGTATGCTTGTCAATATTTCCCATGTGCCCCAATCGGAAAAGCTTGCCTGAATATGCTCCCAAACCGTTTGCTGTCACGACGCCTTCTTCAGCTAGAATTGCTCTGAATTTATCGTCGTCGATTCCTTCGGGATAGACAACATTGGTCAATGTGACTGCTCTGAGTTCCTCATCGGCCAATATGGTGAAGCCAAGACCCAATAGTGCCTTCTGAATCGCTCTTGCATCTTTAAGGTGTCTTTCAAATCTTTCTTCCAGTCCCTCTTCCTTAATGATTCTGACGGATTCCTTCAGCGCCCAGATCAGATTGATGGGCGGCGTTCCGTAGTACTTCATTGGGTCGTGCATAATTGGAAGCCACTTTTCAAAATCCAGGTAAGAATCCGCTATTGTCTTTAGGCTCTTTCGTCGCTCCATCGCTTTTGGGCCAGCCCAAATAATTGCTAGACCGGGAGATACTCCAAATGCCTTTTGTGAGGCGGTAAACAGGATATCTATACCCATTTCTTTCAAGCTTTCTCTCTCTCCAGCCGTTGAGCAGACGCCATCGACGATATATAGGGTGTCAGGAAATTTCTTTAACATTTCTCCTATTCTTGCAATATCAGATCGAGTACCTGTTGAGGTATCAACATGTGTTATGGTTATAGCGTGGTAATGCTTTTCCTTTAGTTTTGCTTCTATTTGGTTTATAGGAATTGCCTTGCCCCATTCTGCAGACAAAACATCTGTCTTGATTCCTCTTCTTTCAAATATGTCTATAAATCTGTCTCCAAAGTATCCATGGGACACAACCAAGACGTTATCCCCACTCTTGACTGAATTGGCGACCGCCACTTCCATCGCCATAGTCCCGGTGCCTGACAGAACAAAGCATTCTTCGGCTTGCCACATGTCCTTAAGATCTATAACTAACTCTTTGAAGTCCTTGACAAAACCTGCATCTTTAAACGATACCGTCTCTCTTCCCATCTGAACCATGATACTGTTGACAGTTGGTGTCGGTCCCGGAATCATCACTAATTTTTTGTTTCTCATTTTTTTCTCCCTTCATAGCGTATTTTAAATATTTACTCAAGCTCTATTTTCGTCGTATTGTTCTATGATTTTCAGTAAGGCTTCTTTTTTGCTCTGTTCCAACGGAAGAAGTGGTTTCCTCGGAAAGCCACCCTTGTAGCCCTTTTGATCCAGAGCAACCTTAAGTCCAGGTATCCCATAAACTCCAGTGACCATCTTATTGATCTCTATCATCTTCAATTGAAGTTCTGTCGCTTCAGCTAGTTTGTTCTCTCTATGCAATTGAACGAGTTTACAGCAGTCTTCAGGCAAAAAATTTGCCAACGCTAAGGTAGCGCCTTTTGCACCTAGACACAATGCAGGTAAAAGATAGCCTGCGTTCCCGACAAATACTGTGAAGTCCTTGTCCACATCACGCATCATCTCACCGATATGAACTATGTCCCCCGATGTGTCTTTGATGCCAATAATGTTCTTGTTTTTTGATAATCGACCAATCACAGACGATGTCATGCTGACACCTGTATTTCCTGGCATATTGTATATCATAAGCGGTACATTGACATTGTCAGCAACCTCAGTGAAATACTCAAATAGCACCTCGTCGTTCATGGCTTTTTTATAATAGTGTGGTGGCAATACAAGTACCGCGTCTGCACCTGCCTGTGCCGCCTGATTGCTGAATTTGATGGTCTCTCTTGTTGATTCGCAGCTTGTGCCAACGATGATTTTTTTTCTCTTGTCGACCTTTTTAATGACATGAATCATCAATTCCAGCTTTTCTTCCTGTGACAGATAGACAAACTCTCCATTTGATCCAAGCACCACTAGGCCATCTAAATCTGTTTTAACCCATTTTTCAAGATTATAATCCATGCTTTCGTAATCAATATCACCATTTTCTTTAAATGGTGTGATAATCGGTGTGTAGATTCCTTTTAACATGCTGTCCCTCCTAATTCTGTTTTATTTATTTATAAAATCGAATGCTAATATGAACCACACTATTATATAACAGTTTTCTGAATTTTACATCAAAAATGAAAAAGCGACCTAAACGATTATCAATCAGTGACATAAAACAGAAAATCCACTATCATTCTTAATAAATCGAACATAGTGGATTTTAATTATTAAAATTATTAGTGATTCAAAAAGCTATATCTTTTCGGTAAATCTATTCTTCCAGAGCTCCCGCAACTCATTTCTAAAATTCGGATGAGCTATTTTTATCATTTCTTCTGCTCTTTCTTTTAGTGTTTTACCCCTTAGATTCGCTATGCCATTTTCTGTCACAACATAATGAACATCATTTCTCGATGTTGTAACTGCTGTGCCTTCCTTTAGGAATGGGACTATCCTTGAAATGGTGCCGTCTTTTGCTGTGGATGGCATAGCAATAATTGATTTGCCATCTTTTGACATACTAGCTCCTCTAACATAATCTACTTGACCTCCAGTACCACTAAATTGGCTTAATCCTATACTTTCAGATGATATTTGCCCCATAAAATCGATTTCTAAACAAGAGTTAATAGAAACCATTTTGTGGTTACTAGCTATTACACATGGATTGTTTACGTAATCTACAGGATACAATTCAACGATAGGATTGTTATTTACAAAATTATATAGTTTCTTAGTACCCATCATAAAAGTGACAATCATTTTTCCTTTATGAATTGCTTTTTTAGAATTGTTTATGACGCCTGCCTCAAAAAGACTAACCACACCATCGGATATCATTTCGGAGTGAATTCCCAAATCTTTTTTGTCTTTCAGAAACATAAGTACTGCATCTGGTATAGCACCAATCCCAAGTTGTAAAGTTGAACCATCCTCTATTAAACTAGCGCAATTAATTCCAATTGCTTTTTCAACTTCATTTATTACAGTTGGTCTTAACTCCAATAACTCACTATTGTTTTCTACAATGTAGTCTATTTGTGAAATGTGAATGAAATTATCACCGAACGTTCTGGGCATTTTTTCATTCACTTCCGCTATAACTATTTTTGCTGCTTCTGTTGCTGGTTTGGTGTAATCATTTGATAATCCGTAGCTACAATACCCATGTTCATCAGGTTTACTTACTTGAATTAAAGCCACATCAACAGGCAAATAACCTTCCTTAAATAGTCTAGGTATTTCAAAGAAGAAACTAGGTGTATAATCTGCTCGATTTTCATTTACAGCTTTTCTAGTAGATCCACCCACAAACAGAGCGTTGTGTTTGAAATGAGATTTCATATCCTCTCTTGTATAAATTCCTTTTCCCATTGCTACCATATGAACAATTTCAACGTTTTCATATAGAGCTTTATTGTTGACCAAAGATTCGATCAATTTAGTAGGTTCGCTACAAGCATGTCCTGTCACAACGCGATTATTCGATTTTATTTTTTTAACAGCTTCATCCGCTGAAATCAATTTTTCTCTATATAAACTTTCATATGTATTCATCTCACACCTTCTAGTAATTAGAATCTGTTATAACTTCTATTCTGAATTTCAAAATAGTTTCTTAATATATTATAATTGTTAAACAGAGTCCTCTATTTTTGCAATATTCTTTGCTAATTCTTTTTTGTGCTCCAGATTACCTTGACGCCAGATCATGATTCTCTGCGCCTGAGGAGATCCCGCTCCATGCATTGATTCTGTTCTGTAGCCTACTGCAGCTGTACCTAAAGTTAGGTTCTCAATTAGTCTTAAAACTTTTGCTCGATCGATTGTAGGAACACTTGGATTACCCTTAAAAAACTTTTCGCACACAGGTCCTAATTCAGGATGCATGAAATCTTTCTCAGAAGGCATGGTTACCATAAGCCCTCCAGCAATATCCTCAGCCAGTCTTGTGATCTCATAAGGGTATCTGGTGACATTTTGCTTACATACATTAGCCAATAACAGATCAATCTGGTAATTACCCGCCTCAGTGGGATAACCCTCCGCAGAACAGGCTATTCCGCAACAATACAAAGTTTCATTCAAGTGCATCATTTCGATTAATTTGTCTTTAATATGTGCTACCTTTGGAACACCATTGTATTCCGATGCCAAGGCCGCGGCTCCAATCAACACGTCTCCTACACCTACTTTACAGCCTCCATAGCTTTGTCTATGATAGCCAGCAAATCTTTCTACCAACACGCCTGCAAATTCAGTCTCTCCATTCAGAAAAATTCTATTATTAGGAACGAACACATCATCGAATACGACCAGTGCCTCTTGTCCTCCAAACTCACTGTTGCCCACATCTATTGTGCCACCCTCGAGTTTTCTGGTGTCACAGGATTGTCGGCCATAAATCATATAAATTCCCTTAGAGCCTGTAGGTACCGCGAATGAAACTGCATAATCCTTGTCCTCAGGTCCCATGGCAATTGTCGGCATGATCAGGTGTTCGTGAGAATTAATCGAACCTGTCTGGTGAGCTTTAGCACCCCTGATAACTATTCCATCCTCCCGTCGCTCGACTACCCTCACATATAAGTCAGGATCTTCTTGTTGGCTTGGCGACAGGCTTCTATCACCTTTGGGATCAGTCATTGCGCCATCAACTGTCCAGTCATTTTCCTGAACCAGTTTCATGTATTCAATAAAGTTATCATGATAATTAGTTCCATGTTCTTTATCTATGTCAAAGGTTGTGCTATAGACCGCATTGAATGCGTCCATGCCAACACATCTTTGGAAACAGGCAGCTGTTTTTTGCCCGAGTAATCTCTGCATTTTGACTTTTTTAACCAGATCTTCCGTACTTTGATGGATGTGACAGAACCTATTGACCTTTTCTCCTGTTATGTTCGAAGTTGCAGTCATTAGATCCTCATACAAGGGATCGTGAGCCAGCTCATAAGTCATCGCGACTGAATTGATTGAGGGTCGGATGATAGGGTGATCAACTGGATTTTCGACCAGTTCTCCAAACATATAAACCTTGATATTTAATTTTCTTAAACTTTCTATATATTGATTTTTTGTCATTAATGCCATTTTTACTCATTCCTTTCTTGTTTAGTTATGATTTTAAATTTAATATAATTTTTTGTATATGTTTAATATATCATCTCTGGTTAAAGCTACGTAGTTGTTTACTAATAAGCGCTGTTGTTTTTCAATAACTCCATCTGTAAATAACTCTATCTCTTCTATTTTCATTCCATATGATGAAAGCTTGTTTTTTTCAATTAGTTTATTGAGCACTTTTTCAAGTTCCTCAAATACGTTGTCATCTAGAGTGATAGAAAGATTCTCGGCTATTAATCTTTTGAGTTTTTCGATTTTGCCATTAGGTGATTTCGTGTTATACACTCTAAAGACTTCTATAAAAAACTGGTAATTAGCTTCTCCGTGCGCAACGTGATATACCCCGCCTAATGGATACGATAAAGCGTGTACCGCTCCTACACCAGCATTACCAAAAGCTATACCAGCATAATTACTAGCTACTAGGAAATCTTCAATAAGACTTTTGCTGTGATTCTGTCCCTTATCAATTATTTGTTTATATCCTTCAATAATAATTCTAATAGCTTCTGCTGCATACATTTCTGTATAAGAATTAGATTTCGGGGATAAATAACTCTCAACAGCATGAATTAAAGCATCTATTGAACTGTAAAGGAAAAACTTGTATGGTAGCCCGTATAGAAGTTCAGGTATCAGTACTGCATGCTCGGCATACAGTTCATCAACCGCCAAACCCATTTTAGTTTGTCTAGATTTAATTTCAGCTATGGAAATGTTTGTTACTTCACTACCAGTGCCACAAGTCGTAGGAACAATGATTAACTCTTTGTCTTTAATAATAGGCGCTTTCTTATCAAATATTTCCAATGAGTCCCTGACGTCCTTTAATGCAAGTATTTTTGCAATATCGATAACCGATCCACCACCAATTGCTACTATTCTCTTATATTTGTTATTTTTTTGATCAGAAATTATTTGATTAATCATTTCATCAGAAGGTTCTGCACCATATTTTTCTTGAAATATAAAATCCGCCTGTAAATTCAGTTCTTTGATAAAACTATCAAATATTACTTCATGCGTTAGAATAAAATCATCTTTGCCTAAATTGAAATCTTCTGCGAACTCTTTAAAACTTCTAAATTTATGTATTTCTGGGTTTAATTTTAGTAATCGCATATACTATTCTCCTTATTTAATAAATATTTCCAATGACTTAAACCAGGTTTTTGATAATGTCAGAGTCATTCTATTGCATTGTATATTTTTACTGATATAATAATCAACTTCATCAATAGTAATATTAGAAAATCTAGTTTCTTCTATTGGTTTTTTTAATTCTATATGGTGAACCTTCACCGATGGTTTGAAACCTCATCCACTTAAAGAAATTTGCTCAATCAAATCAATGGTAACATTTTCAGTCCTACTCTTAATGTATTCCTTTGCTAAATCGGTAACAAACATCTCCATACTACCCCTCTATAATCTATAAAAGAAGCTAGATAGAACTCATCTGGATTATACCTAGCTTCCTATTTTATTTATGCTTCTTTTTTCTCATCACTAACCTTGGATTTCAACAAAGCTTTTTCACCTTCAATGAATAGCCAAAGTATAATACCCGTCAGTAATCCAGCACTTGGTCCTTTTATTGCTAGCACAATCGCCATAACCATTCCAATTCCTCTACTGCTATTTTCTGTCAAAGTTTTCATACCTATAAATCCACAAGCATATGCTTGTACTGCCATAGTCAATCCGAAAAATATTCCGAATGCAGGTCTTACAAGTGTGACGAGCGGCAACATCATAACAGCGATGACAGTAGCTGCACGGAAAGTGCCTACGCCACCCCAATATGATTTCATGGTTGGGTATCCTTGTTTATATCTTTCAGTAATTGTCAAAAGTCCAGATGCCCAAAGTGGCCCATTCATCGGCACCCAAGGTGCAAACAGTCCCATGATAGCATTTCTTAATGCGCTTACCAAATTTGATCTTCCCGCATCAAAGTCAACCTTTTCATCTTCTCTCTTTATTGTAGCTTCATCTACTATTTCTTTAGCTAAAACAAAGTCAGAAAAAGCAATTATGTAAGCTGTCAATGCCATTGGTATAGCTTTGATGAAAAGACTAATGTCAGGGAACCCTAATCCAAAAATGGTGTAATTTTGCAGTACAAACCCAAAATTAAGCGGTGTTATTCCCCATTCTATATTGGGAAGTGGGATTTCTTTCAATACAATAGGTGCTACAATAATTGCGAATAACTGAGCTGGAACAATTCCTTGATTTCTGATAAGCTTCCAAGTTTTGTTTTTCTCAGCAAGTTGCATAAAAAACTTAGAAAATAGAAATACGTAAGCTATTAGTACACTTATTATGATTGTATATGGGGCTATTGGTAATCTGGCATTCAAAACATTTAGACCTGCAGCAATTCCAGCACCCAATACAATTCCGCCCTTAATTGACATTGGTATAATATTGACCAGCTTTTTCCCTAGTCCGGTTGTTCCCATCACTAAAAAAATAAGTGCAACTGTAAGTTGGAGTGCAATCATAGCATGAATTCTCTCGACACCTATAGTATACGCCCCTAAGTAAGTAATAGTTAATGGTAGGGCTGGTGTTATCCATCCTGGTACAACTGGGTCTCCTAAAGTTGCAGGCAACCAATAACATAGAGCATTTAACACTCCAAAAGTAAGTGCAATATAAAAGTCCTCAACACCAAGCACATCCATCGTTATAGCTACGCCTGCCCCTAAACATGCAACACCAAGAAACATAGCTGCAAAAGCCTCTGTCCATTGCCATTCATAATGGACTAGTGGTATTCTTAGCTTAAAAGGTCCCAATTTTATGTAGGGTTGTTCTTCACCATACTTTCTTTTCATCAATGGAAATTTCTCTTTTTGAAAATTTTTAATTTTTTCAGACATTTTTCTTCCTCCTTTTATACTATTTTTTTGAATCTGGTTGAGATTTTGTTAAATGATTCAAATGCAAATTCTATGCCAATTTATAAATCAGTTTTAAAAATTCTTATACTCTAATAATACTCACATATCCTGTTTATAATTTGTCAAGATTTATTCTCATTTGAAATAGAATGTTGCAATAATGCAACAATAAGAACCTTGTTAAAATCTCTTTTAGTGTTCATTGATAGTGCTCTTTCACTAGAACTCAACATTATATACAGCTTATTTTTCATGCAAACAAAAAATGCAAACAGTTGCATTTTTGCAACTGTTTGCATTTAATCAACAAACTGTCAATTTTATTTTTCGAACTTTTGTCTTTTCCGCACAAATGTTGAGGCATCAATTCCTAAAGCTTGTGCAGCTCTGCGAACATTCTTATGCTTGTGATAAGCCCTATCAATTAGTTCTCTTTCAACTTGTTCGACTGCATTTTTTAATAGCATAATCCCGTCTTCTTTATTATCATTTCGTTTTTTTATTGGAGTGCAAATGCCTTCTGGTAAGTCATCTGATGTTATTTCATTGTTTTTACTGGTCACCATAGCTCTTTCAACAATATTTTTTAGCTCTCTTACATTACCAGGCCAATCATAATGTAAGATACAAGCATTCGCAGAAAATGACAAGAACTTATTAAAATTGTACTTCTTGTTAAACTGTTCAATAAATAAATTAGCTAATGGTAATATATCCATCCTTCTCTCTCTTAGAGGTGGTATTCGTATCGGTATAACATTTAGTCGATAATATAAATCCTCCCTGAAAGTTTTTTCTTCAATCATTTGTTCTAAGTTTCGATTTGTAGCTGCTAAGATTCTAACATCGATCTTAATTGGCTCGTTGCCGCCAACTCTTTTTATTTCCTCTTCTTGTAGAGCTCTTAATAACTTAACTTGCACTTCATTAGGCAATTCTCCTACTTCATCTAATAAAAGAGTTCCTCCTTCTGCAACTTCAAAAATTCCTATTTTCCCTTCCTTTGCAGCTCCAGTAAAAGCACCTTTTTCATATCCAAAGAGTTCTGACTCGATAAGATTCGCCGGGATAGCGCCACAATTTATTTTGATAAATGGTTTTTCTTTTCTTAAACTGTTTTTATGTATGAATTTTGCTACTTCTTCTTTACCGACACCGGTTTCACCAAGAATAATCACTGTAGTATCAACTTTGGCTATTCTTTGGGCTAATTCCAATAACATAAGAGTTTTTTCATCTTCGGCAACAATGTATTCATGCGTAACTAATTGGAGTTTCATTGCTTCAATAGTTGAATAGTACTTGAGTGTCAATTCGCGATTTTCTTCTAATTGTGTCTTTAACTCCGCTAATTCCGTTATATCGCGAACATTGGTTACTACCATGACAATCTCACCTTTTTTGTCATAAATTGGAGTACCTGTTACTAATGCTTTTTTTCCTGTTCGAAACTCTTGGTGTATAGTTGTGACTTTTTTGTTTTGTAGAACTAATATAGTAACCGACTTCGATAAAATTTTATCTGCTACCAGTTCACTCATATTCTTTCCAATCATCTCATTTCTATTTAAACCAGTAATTCTTTCATATGCTTTATTGATCTTTATAGTATTGGCTAGGCCATCAGTTATATATATTCCATCGTATGAGGACTCGATAATCGACTCGAGTTTAAAAGAAAGGAGTTCCATATCTTTCATATGAAGAAGCTCCTTTGCTTTAACAACGCCTAAAACTCGATCACTGTCTTCTCCGTATACTAAAAAAAGTGGTGCCAGTTCATCAACTTCACTGATTTCCATAGAATCTATCAATTTCTTGTAATTCTTGTTCTTATGAGGAAACACCAGACTATCCATTGAGTAATCATCCAGAAGAGCTTTAAAAACATCTCCTTTTGATATTATGTCAATATCATGAAAATTCTCACTTCTAAATAGAAGTGCATCCACTTCATTATTTGCATACAATTTCATAGCATTTCTTAAAGTGCTATCACTATTAATGTAAATAATATTTTTATTCATTATATCTCTTATTCTCATATGTTGCTTCCCCCAATAATAATCCTTAATTATTATATCAATTTTGTGGCCTTATGTCTCTATAAAAATCAAGCATGAGGGGCAAGTATTCGAGCAAGAAGGACTAGCATATCATACTATACACTTATATTAGTTTACACATTACTATATCCTAATATAAAACAACAAATTGCTTAGCTCCGATGTAGTTTCGAAGCTAAGCACATCTTTAATTTTTTTTAACTTACTTCTTCAATTACTTAATCATCTTCTACAACTTTTCTAAGTATTTCTTTGAATCAAACACCCATCATATCTCTGACCTGTGCCACGTCCTTGTCTCCTCTGCCGGATAGATTGACGATTATGATCTGATCCTTAGCTGTTTCTTTTGCCAGCTTCATACCGTGAGCCACTGCATGAGCACTTTCAAGAGCTGGGATAATTCCCTCCACCTTTGACAATTCATAGAAGGCATCCAGTGCCTCGTCGTCTGTCACTGATGTGTATTGTCCCCTACCGCTTTCGTTGTAGAATGAGTGCTCCGGTCCAACCCCAGGGTAGTCCAACCCGGCGGCTATGGAGTGTACTGGTAGTGGTTCTCCATTTTTGTCCTGAAGGGTGTAGCACTTGAAACCATGGATGATGCCAGGCGATCCGAGGGTGATCGATGCCGCATGATCCGGCGTATCCAGTCCTTTACCTGCAGGCTCCACTCCCACAATCCTTACACTCTTGTCTCCATAAAACGGGTGAAACAATCCAATGGCATTGCTGCCGCCACCGACACATGCCACCACATAATCCGGCAGTCGGCCTTCCTGTTCCATAATTTGAGTCCTAGCCTCAATACCGATGATGCTTTGGAACTCTCTTACCATAACCGGATAGGGATGAGGCCCTACTGCAGATCCCAGAAGATAATAAGTATCATCAGCGTTTTGGACAAAGTCTACAAGTGCTGCGTCGACTGCATCCTTAAGTGTTCTTGTACCTGTGGTTACCGGAACTACTTCAGCTCCCAACAGTTTCATCCTAAAGACATTCAATTCTTGTCTTATAGTGTCGATTTCCCCCATATAAATGATGCATTCCATTCCAAACATAGCACAGACAGTTGCCGTCGCCACGCCGTGCTGGCCTGCTCCAGTTTCGGCGATAATTCTTTTCTTACCCATTCTCTTAGCCAATAGAACCTGACCAATTGTGTTGTTAATCTTGTGTGCCCCTGTGTGGTTTAGGTCTTCTCTTTTCAGATAAATCTTTGCCCCGCCAATCTTATCTGACAGCCTCTCTGCATAGTAAAGCGGGTTGGGTCTTCCGGTGAATTGTCTGTGGTAGTACATGAGTTCCTCTTTAAACTCAGGCTCTTCTATATATCGATAGAAGTTGTCTGCCACATCATCCAATACTGCCTTCAATACCTCTGGTACAAAAGTACCTCCAAATTGACCAAAAAACTCTTTTCTTTCCATTTTTGTTTCCTCCTTAGATTTAAGCGGAGAGTCGAGAAAGGGACATTAAAAAATCCCCTATCCATAGAAACTATGGATAGAGGACGAATAATCGCGGTGCCACCTCTTTTAATCTTATAAAAAGATTATCTCTTTCAGATACGGGAAAAATTCCGATATCCTATCTCTGTAACGGGAGAATCCCGGGCTTTCCTACTTTGAATTCAGAAGCCGCTCATAAGCCCATTCAACTATTCTTGAACTGTCGGATTTCCACCAGTGCCGACTCTCTAGCAATTCTCTGAACAATCTACTACTCTTACTCAACGCTTTTGTTTGATTTTAATAAATTATAGTGAATTAATTTGCTGTTGTCAAGGGGTCATTCACCAATTTATCCGCCATTTTCTTAAGAATCCAAGCGCGAAATGCATTTTGTACAATTTTAAAACGGCCGTTTTCTGAAAATATAAGTGAACGCTGCTCAAGTTCCTCACACAAACAGCTAATTTCCAACTCATCTAAATTTATTATCTCACCTAAAATTTTTACTGAATGACCGTCTATGCATATGGATAGATAAGCTAGAATTTCCCAGGCACTCTTAGTTAGACCGGAGCTTTGCCGAGAAAACAAATCCTCTGCTCTCGTATCAGGTGTTTCCTCTACCGCCACCGGATAAGTCCCCCAAATTCTTGTCAATATCAAAGGATTGCCACGAGAAAGTCGGTAGGCCTGCTCAATTTGAGCATCAGTAATCCTATCCCCCATTCGATCGCGTAGAAAAATCTTCGTCTCATGAAGAGAGAAGGGTTTTAGTTCTATCCGCTCAAAAAGCCGATCCTTCTCACCAACTTCCAGCAGTTTCTGTAGAGAATCCCGGCATGGTGTTCTGCAGGAAATCAACATTGTAATACGTTGGCTATTCAGAATTCTCATCCATTCCAATAGACATGTTACACTTTCATCGTCAGCCCACTGCAGATCATCAATCATCAATACAACTGGCTGTCGCTCAGAAACCTTAGCTAGCGTATTACATAGCAGTCTGAAGCTTCCCTCGTCATCCTGTTTCTCAAGACTCATATAATCTTGTTGAATTTTTCCCATCCCAATCAGTTGAACTAGTATCTGGCGCCATAATTGCTGTGGATTGTTTTGCTGTGACAAAGAGCATGAAACTGTAATAATTAGAAATTCATCCAACTCTTTATGCCTAGAAAAATATTGGAAAAGGTATGTGCGCCCCATTCCAACTGCTCCTTCGATTAGAAGGTATCGATGTTTTTCAAAAGATGTTCCATCTACTCTACAGGCATGAATCATCTTATTTACAACCCACTCCCTGGCAATTATAGTTTGTGCATTCGGATTAATAGCATCAATTGTGCTTTCATTCCATTTGTTTAAGATTTGATAATATAAATTTGTTGTTTCTTTGAGCGGTGAAGTCCCTAATTCCTCCTTTAAATCATTACACAACTTAGCATATAGTTTAACTGCCTGACTATAGGCTTGTTCCTGCTCATATAATTGCATCAATTGGACAGCAACCGTTTCATTTGTATAGTCTGTAGCAAACATTCTCATTAGTAGGTTTTCTGCCTCTTGGATTCTTTTTTCGAGCTTGCTTCTTTCAGCCTGTCTATACAATAGCTCGCTTCGATAATTAGAGTAGCGAATCCGTTCTTGCTGAATCCAATCTTCATACTCAGTATTATCATCTAGATAAAAATTTTTTAGAAATATGTCATCTGATTCATCCATTTTTTCTGTTAAAACAATGTCTGGGTGAATTTGCAGAATTGATTTCCCATAAGACAAGATTAAATCACTACCCAAATCATTACGAAGGCAGTATAGCGCATGACGTAATCTCTCTCGTCCATCTTCCAAAGTATGTTTAGGCCAAATCAGCTGAGCTAGCTTTTCTCGTGTCTCTCTCTGGGAACGAGCCAAATAGTAAAACAACGCTTCCTCTCTTCGGTAAGAAAATCTTACTGGATATTGATCAATCCAAACCATGGGTGTACCTGTCCATTTGATACAAATAGTTTTCTTCATCATCACATTCCTCTTGAAATCATACTAACATTTTATCAAATCTGTAATCATGAAACAAGATTATTAAACGAATTTTAAACGATAATAGTCTTATACTTAAGATACATTTAGACCATAATGAAGGAGGTTATTATATTGCTAAATTATTTTGAACGCTGGCTTAAATCAGATTTTGAATGGAGCCTCATTGAAAAAGATGCGCACAATATGCTCCCGACTGACTATACGCCAGTTGAAGTAAAAGAACCACACGCTTTCACATCACCAGATGATGTACCGTGTCCCACGGAACTGAGCGCACTGATACTTGCCGCAGCCTATTGCAAGGCCGTCCAATCAGGGGAACAGGACACAGCCGAACGAGCAGCAACTTTGCTAAAAATCAAGAACTATCCTAAACTCTATCTTGAAAATGCCTCCGAAACTGATGTCATTGCCCAACTATGTCAGGTTCTCTCAATCCAAGGGAGAAGCATATTAGCTGAAGGAAACCTTATTTCAGGCGTTGTTTCTTCATATGTTTGCATTCTTTCAGTTGACGCTGTTAAAACAGCAGATATTGCAATAGCAATGAATCTAGAGAGTATTCGCGGTGAGATGGGTGCCTTTGATTACCGTCTACATGACATTGCGCGTCCCTATCCCGGTCAGATCGCTTGTGCTGCCAATGTGCGAAGACTGCTGCAGGGTAGTGAGATGGTGACAGATATCGGTCGTCAATCATTTGGGTATGATACGCATCCTAGAGTACAAGACGCCATTTGCATTCGAGCAACGCCTCAAACTCATGGAGGTGTCCGAGACATTTTGACTTGGTGCTGCCAGAATGTGGCAGATATTACAGCTTCCGGATACCTGATTGAGTATTCCATGAATGCATTGATAACTGCTTTAGCAGACTTGGCACACATCAGCGAACGGCGCGCGTTTCGTCTAAACGACACTCACTTGTCCTATGGTTTGCCAATGAATCTAGTTCCGGAAGGCGTGGGGCTTAATCACGGTTTTCCTGTAGTGCAGTCTAACCAAGCTGCATTTGTCGCGGAACTTAAATTGTTGGTACTGCCTACAACCGCCATCAAGAAAACCGTCACATGTCTGTCATATTATGCTGCTAGCAAATTGCTACATGCACTTCCGCTTTTGCATAAAGTCTTAGCAATAGAACTTCTAATGTGTGCTCAGGGAATGGACATCGTTAAAACCAGACTTCCCAAATTCTCCTTTGGTATTGGTACACAGGCAGTGCTGACTGAGCTTCGAAAAACAGTGCCTCTGATGACAGAAAATCGATTTGTTAGTCCTGATATGATAGAGGTTGAAAGATTGATACAAAAAAAAATATTGCTTGACGCTGCTAACCTTTCCGTCGGGCCACTAATGTGATAGGTAGTGTAAAGTAACGTATGAAAAAAAAGGTCAAGGGAAGTGACTAGACAAATCCTGAAAATTCAAGCAGCTGACGTCGCCCTTGACAGCAAACCCTAGCAATGTCAATTGCTGAAGTAGGTGATGATGTTTACGGTGATGATAATACTGTAAATCGATTAGAGTTATTGGCTGCTGCAATGACAGGAAAGGAAGCAGCCCTGTTTGTTCCCTCTGGAACAATGGGAAACCAAATAGCC
>CAKMKB010000052.1:0-14702 GCA_927435965.1 uncultured Clostridia bacterium | reverse complement strand
TCACCGCTGCAGCCTACAAATGCGAGCAAGAGAACGATTACGATAGTTACTGTGAGAATTGATTTTTTCATTTAATGACATCCTTTCAGAGTAAATTTTGGGTTCAGAAGCTTAAATTATATCTCAAAAAAGGGGGGTCATTGTTATTTTTGTTAAAAAAAAGAGTGAAACCCTTGAAAATAAAAGGATTTAAAATAAAAAACGAGTGTCTTAGTTGACACTACGGTGATCGTAAAGGAGGTATTGTAATGAAATTATGGGAAATAGCCCACTCTAGAACAGGAGACAAGGGCAACATATCCAATATATCGTTGATTGTTTACGATCCTGAAGATTATGAGATGGTTAAAGAGAAAGTTACAGCTGAGGCTGTAAAAGAACATTTTAAACATATCGTTCACGGTGAGGTGAGACGTTATGAACTCCCTGGTATCCAAGCGTTGAACTTTGTTATGTATAGCGCATTGGGTGGAGGAGTTACCAGATCGCTGGCAATGGACAAGCATGGAAAAGCACTGAGTTCGTTTTTGTTGGATTTAGAGCTATAACTAAAGTGTACCCCATTTCAAGGATCTTGTGAAACTGTGTAACTGACTTTTTATATTTTCCAAGGTATGATAATATTACTTAACTCATTCGAAGGTTAAGGTAATTCTGGAGAGCAACCAGAGTTTTATGAGTTTTGCGAGAAGCGATGCCTAATGGTATCGCTTTTTCATCGTTTCCTGGAAACTAAAGAGGTATTAGCTTATACCAACAAGTGTCCACAAACAAGGGTCTGCTATTTTGACGTGTCCACGACAAGGGTTTCTAAGCTTTTCACTGTCCATTTTATAGGGTATATTATAATACTCCGGTGCACCTTTTAGCGATATTCAAACAATTTGGCGTTAATCGAATATCGCCAAATTGTATCAATCTTTGAGTGATTAGACATAATGACCTAACAGCAATTGATAGAGATTGCTTTATTAGTGGGTGGTTTTATTCTGTCCAAAAAAAGACTTAAATCGTGGAATTTGTTTATTTTTCAACTGATGAGTTATTTAATATCAACAGGGTTCTTAGGTTCGAAACGCCATCTGAACCTTAGAAACCGTTATCCAGGGACTCTACAGTGCTTATCACCTACTTATAGAAGTGGGAGTCTTAGCACTGTTAGTCATCGGATAAACAACCTAACTTCAAGACGGTACCGTCAAGACTTTCACATATTTATATGATACAATTATTTGTATAGTGGTAATAACCGTTTGACACTAGGCAAGGTTGTGCATTTCAAGGTAAATCGTTAAGCAATAATTTATCTTTAAAGATATAGGCCAGGGTCAAACAGAATACGTTCAAGCTGAAAATTTTAGTGGACTACTCACTCGCTTTGTCATGAAATCGATTATTAAACCAACAGCTATAGACTTTGAAAAAAATAATGAAGATTTTAAGATGTATATTTAGTCTAAGGAATCTGTAAAATAGAGACGTAAGTTCATGAGTGATTTACACGTCGCACCATGAATTTTTGAGCCTATTACGTGTATAAAATATTAAGGAGACCAACTATGAAAGAACTTTTTGAAATATCAGGGTTGAATATATACATGCAGGTTGTGGTAACTATTATTTCAATAACTGTTCACTTATATTCAACTAGAAATAAAATGAGAATAGAGTCTACTACTGAAATCATTGCAATTTATACCATTGGTCTTTCGGGGTGGTTTGGTATGATTAGTGGTATTATGGGTCATATCATATATGCAGATCAAGTGGCACAATCCATCGGGTGGCCATTAAATAGTGGGTTTCAGATGGAACTAGCCTTTGCAGCTATTGGGATTGGGCTTATAGGATTTATGGGGTTTTGGATACGTTCATTTTGGCTACCTTATATTATAACAAGAACAACCTTCTTGTGGGGTGCAGGTATAACACATATTATGCATATGATTGAAAATCAAAACTTCTCACCAAGCAATACAGGCATTGTTGTCTATTGGGACTTTATCTTGCCAATTATATTAATTGTACTCTACCTCAAAGTTGCAAAGGAAAGAAAGCAAGTCGGAAAATAAACGGTGCGGTACTTGATAATATTTGTGTGGATGATGTCTGTAATCATCTTAAGGATAAACTTGCTTCGATTCCTTCTGGAACAGCGAATGCATCAAATTATCATAACCTTCTTCGCCAAAAAAAGAAGTTGACATAACATTTAACAATTCTGCGGAGACAGGATTTTCTTCACATTACCAAACAATAATCCTTTGTTGCCTTGCCCTTTCATGGTGACTAGTTTATTGAATCTATTTATTTGTAATGATAAAATGGGAAAAACTGAATCAGAATATCTAATAGAATAGTGGAGGTATAAAATCAAATGAAAATAAGTATTTTATCAGGAACACCGAAAGAAGATGGGTTGTGTCAATCATTTATTGAAGCAGCTAAACAAGGTGCTGTTCAGGGTGGCGCTGAAGTTGATGAGATTAGACTCAGTGATTACGATTTAGTGCGTTGTCAAGTATGTAGGGATGGTTGGGGTACATGCCGTTCTGAGAATTATTGTATTTTTAGCGAAGATGGATTTGATGCCATTAACAGTCGTTTACAAAACAGTGATGCCATTATTATGGCAACGCCTGTATATTGGGGAGAAACATCTGAATTAATGAAAAGCTTTTTGGACAGATTACGACGTTGTGAGTTTGATCAAAAAGGGGTAGTCAGGGACAAGCAGGTTTTAATTATAGCAACACCTGGTGGTTCTGGAAACGGATTATTAAGTTGTCTGGAACAGATGGATAGATTCTGCCGTCATACTGGTGCTATTATATTTGACTATATAGGTGGCAATAGGTGGAACAACGACTATAAGATGATAGCAGTAAAATCAGCTGCTCACGCAATGGCAAAAGGAAGAAAAAATGGAGATACCCTTGAACAGTTTAAGTAGCTTGATCTGCGATTGCATATATAAATTTGAAGTGATAGAATAATTATCATGGTATATTGTATGGGGATTGATATAGTTAATATTATTAACTGTTGATATAGAATAGAGTTTAGACGGAGGTATTAATGAAAGATATCAATCTTAAAATAAATGGCATAAATATAATTGCAAAAGAAAACGATACTGTTTTTAAAACATGCATTGAGAATGGCATTGATATTCCTAATTTATGCTATCACCCTGATTTAGATATTAAATATGGAACATCATGTAGATTATGCCTTGTAGAAATTGAGGGAATCAGAGGACTTTCCACTTCTTGCTCGACTAAAGTAACAGAAGGAATGTCAGTTTTGACCCATAGTGATGAGGTTTTAATAAATAGGAAAACTATTCTAGAATTATTAATTGAAAACCATCCCTTAGATTGTTTGACATGTGAAAAAGATGGAAGATGCAAGCTTCAGGATTATTGCCACGAATATGGCGTAAAGGGTCCAATATTTGACACAGTTGAAAATGAAATCTCGGAAGATGACATTGATGATTCAAATGAATTTTATATAAAAGATGACAGTAAATGTATATTATGCGGATTATGTGTAAGAGCATGTTCAGAACTTCAAGTTATAGATGCGATCGGTTTTGTTAACAGAAGTAGCGATAAAAAAGTTTCTCCAGCATTTGGTAAAAGATTATCTGAGAGCCCATGCGTATCATGTGGAACTTGCGTATCTTTATGTCCGGTTAATTCTCTGATACCTAAAAATAAAAAGAAAATTAGAGCAATGGATATTAATAAAACTGTAATAACAACTTGTTCATATTGTGGAGTAGGATGTCAACTGAAATTGTTGATAAAAGGTGATGAAGTTGTTGGTGTTGAGCCAAGTTACAGCATTACAAATAAGGATTTATTGTGCGTAAAAGGAAAATTTGCATATGGATTCATCAATCACAAAGATAGATTGAAAACGCCTCTAATAAAAAAAGATGGAATCTTTATTGAATCTACCTGGAATGAAGCATATGAGTTAATAATAAATAAAATCACAGAAACAAAGAAGGAATTTGGCAATGGAGCATTAGCGGGTTTATCGTCAGCAAAAGTTACTAATGAAGAAAATTATTTATTTCAAAAAATGGTAAGAGCATATTTTGGCAATAATAATGTAGATCATTGTGCAAGACTATGTCATGCGTCAACTGTAGCTGGACTAGCAACTACTTTAGGCAGTGGTGCAATGACAAATAGCAATCAGGAAATCATTGATTCAGATGTGATTTTTATTACTGGTTCAAACACAACTGAAACACACCCGGTTTTGGGAGCTTTTGTTAAACAGGCTAAAAATAAAGGTGCTAAATTAATAGTTGCAGATCCAAGAAAAATACCATTAGCATTTAAATCAGATGTTTATTTACCATTAAAGCCAGGTACAAATGTTACATTATTTAATGGTATGATGAATGTTATTATAGAAGAAAATCTTCAAGACACAGAGTACATAAAAGCACATACAGAAAATTATGATGAACTAATTAAGATAATGAAAACCTACACGCCTGAATACACAGGTAAAATTTGTGGCGTTGAGCCAGAACTTATCAGAAAAGCAGCTAGAACTTATGCAGAAGGTACTAAAGCCAGTATCCTTTATTCTATGGGTGTCACACAACATGCCACAGGTACCCAAGGTGTAATGAGCCTATCAAATTTAGCATTGCTTTGTGGAAATATTGGTAAGGAATCGGCAGGCATTAATCCATTAAGAGGACAAAACAATGTACAGGGAGCATGTGACATGGGAGCATTGCCTGGAGATTATCCAGGGTACCAAAAAGTATTTGAAGTAAAAAATAAAAATAAATTTAGTCAAGCATGGAATCAAAAATTATCAGATAAAGCAGGGCTTACAGTTACTGAGATAATAAATGACAGTGGAACTGGCAAAATTAAATTTTTATATATTATGGGTGAAAACCCAATGATTTCAGATCCTGATATAAATCATGTACAGGATGCTTTAAATAAAACTGATTTTTTAGTAGTACAGGATATATTTCTTACAGAAACAGCTATGTTTGCGGATGTCGTTTTACCTGCTACAAGTTTTGCTGAAAAAGATGGAACATTCACAAACTCAGAAAGAAGAGTTCAAAGAGTAAGAAAAGCTGTTAATGCAGTTGGAGAGTCCAAACCAGATTGGGTAATACTGATGGAAATTATGAATAGACTAGGAATGAAGGAAATATATAATAGTCCAGAAGAAATATTTGATGAACTCGCACCACTTACTCCACAATATGCCGGGATAAATTATGACAGAATTGAAAAAGAAGGATTGCAATGGCCATGTACAGATTTGAATCATAATGGCACCAAGTTTTTACACAGCACTAACCCTGCTAGAGGTAAAGGATTGTTTAAACCTGCAGATTATCTGGAAAGTGATGAATGCACTGATAGCGAGTATCCATATATTTTGACAACTGGAAGAATATTATATCATTATCATACTCGAACAATGACTGGCAAGATAGAAGGTTTAAATAATTTATTTTCGAGCTCATTTATGGAAATTCATCCGACTACAGCCAATAGACTTGACATTAAAGATGGAGAGATGGTTAAGGCAATATCAAGAAGAGGCGAATTAATAACTAAAGCATCAGTTACAGAAGATATTCAAGAAGATGTTCTGTTTATTCCTTTTCATTTTGCTGATGGAGCAGCTAATTATCTAACAAACACAGCTTTAGATCCAATTGCAAAAATACCGGAATTAAAGGTTGCAGCCATAAGGCTAGAAAAATTAAATCCTGAGGTGTAGTTATGATAAGGTTTAATACTGCAATAATATTGGCAGGCGGGACAAGTAGCAGAATGGGTTTTAATAAAGAACTTATTCAAATAGAAGAACAAAAAATGATAAAGATTCAAATTGAAAAACTCAATAAAAAATTTGAAGAGATAATTGTTGTGACAAATAATGAAAATTATTATAAAGGTTTTAATTGTGTCACCACTAGTGATACTTTCAAAAATAAAGGTCCTATTGGAGGATTACATGCCGGGTTATTGAAATCTTCAAGCTTATATTCATATTTGATTGCATGTGATATGCCGGTAATAAACACCCAATATACTAATTATCTAATTAAAAAACTTTGTTTCATTGAAAAATTCGCATGTATTACAAAATTTGGAGACTGGATAGAACCGTTCAATGCATTTTATTCAAAAAATATCATTGCATATTTGGAAGAATATATGTCAGAAGGTGGAAATTCTATCAATGGATTGCTCAAAAAGTTAGAAGTCATGTACATCGAAGAAAATATTGCAAGAAAATACAGTTCAAACTGGGATATGTTTATTAATCTTAATACCAAAGATGATTTATTAAACTATATTAATCAAGAAATGGTGGCTTCAATATGAATTTATTTCAATCAAAAAAAATAATTAGAGTTAAAGACGACAATAAATCACTTGAAGATGATGAAGTAGCTATAGAATTTGAATTATCATTAAATATTAATGGGGAAAAATTTGTTAAACTTATTTGTACTCCAAATGACATTGAAGAGTTAGGAATTGGATATATGTACACTGAGGGAATTATTAAATCAATTAAAGATATTAAACAAATTGATTTTAGATATAAGTCTGAAGACAGTGGAGATTTATATATTGATTTAGTTGAGAATTTAAAATTTACATCAAGTGATGAAGAAACAACAATTATTAAAACCATAACAACGGCATGTGGGAACAGCAAGACTTTTAGATTAAAAGTGTTTAATTACTATAATTTTAATTCAAATCAAAATAAAATAGACTTTTCAAAAATTAATATTATCATGAAAAAATTCAATATAAAATCTGAATTATTTGTAAAAACGGGAGGGGTACATAGTTGTGCACTGACTGATTTAAATGATATATTGTATTTTTGTGAAGATATTGGAAGACATAACGCAGTTGATAAAATTATTGGGGAAGCTATTAAAAACGGAGTAAATCTCAATAACTATATTATAATAACTTCGGGTAGGATTTCTTCTGAAATAGTATACAAGTGTTTAGCAGCTGATATTTATACTATAATTTCCAGGTCGGCTCCAACAACAAAAGCAATAGAAATAGGAGATAAATATGGCATGACAATTATTGGTTTTGCGAGAGGTAATAGGCTTAATATTTATACTTGCTTAAATCAATATATTTGAAATAAGGAGAATCAGATGGAAAACAAAAATTTAGAAATAAAATTGAAAAATATTGTCGATATAACACTAAAAAAGTATGATTATAATGAAAAAGAACTTTTGCAGATTTTGTTGGAAATACAAAAAAAATCAGGATTGAATTATCTTGAAACAGAAACATGTTTTGAAATTGCACAAAAACTTAATATACCTTTGATTAGAGTTGAAGCATTAATCACATATTATGATGCTTTGACAATAGATAAAAAAGGAAAATATAATATTGGTATATGTTCAGGCACGGCATGTAGTGTAAATGGAAATACTGAAATTTTAGAATGGATTGAAGATATTTTAAATATAAAATCCGGGGGAATTACGGATGACAATAAATTTTCATTAAACACAGTTTCATGCTTTGGAGCTTGTGATATTGCGCCAGCTATTAGAATTAACGAAAGAACTTATGGCAATTTGGATAAAGAAAAGCTTTCAGAATTAATTGGAAGAATTAAAACTGAAGATGATCTTGAAAAATCATCAGCCAATAAAATACATGATAGTTCAAAAACAGTCAGCATAATCACGTCAAACTTTAACAAATACGATGGATACGATATTGATGATTATATTAAGTTAGGTGGATTTAAAGGATTAAAAATTGCAATAGATTTAGGATTTGAAAAGGCAATTGAAGAGATAACTGTTTCCGGCATTAAAGGCAGAGGTGGCGCTCAATATCCAACTGGCAAAAAACTAGGACAATCTAGAGCAGTAAAAAATGATAGAAAATTTGTTGTATGCAATGCAGATGAGGGCGAACCTGGAACGTTTAAAGATAGAGAAATTTTAAAAAACGATCCATACAAAGTTATTGAAGGAATGATTACGGTTTCTTATTTAACTGAAGCAAGTGAAGGTATAATTTATCTTAGAGAAGAATATTTTTGGATGAGAGATAAACTTGAGAACGCTTTGTCAAAATGTTATGAAAAAGGTTATTTAGGCGACAATATTTTAAACAGCAACCACAATTTTGATTTAAGAATAGTATCTGGGGCAGGTTCTTATATTGGTGGTGAGGGATTTGCAATATGTGAATCATTAGAAGGCAAACCAGCAATACCGAGGTCAAAGCCACCATACGTAAAGCAAGCTGGATATTTACAGCTTCCAACTTTGATAATAAATGTTGAAACATTAGCAGCAGTTTCGACTGTAATGAAAGAAGGAAGTAAAATATTTACAAATATTGGCACAAAAAACAGCTTAGGATCGAAAGTCGTATCAATTAGTGGAAAAGTTTTATATCCTGGCGTATATGAAGTGCCTTTTGGCATAAGTATTAGAGAAATCATTTATGATATAGCAGGTGGAATTAAAGATAACAAGAATATTGGGTTCATTCAATTAGGTGGCGCTTCCGGCGGAATTATTCCGGAAAAATTGATTGATTCTTCATATGATTATGATACATTAAAAAAACTGGGTGTTAGCCCTGGATCAGGAGCTATAGTTGTAGCGGATGAAGATAATGATGTAATTGAATATATGAAAATTGTACAAGGCTTCTTTGCGCATGAAAGTTGTGGAAAGTGTACCCCTTGCAGAGAAGGAAATAAACAACTCAAAAAGATTCTTGAAAAATTTGCAAATAAATCAGCATCAATAGAGGATTTAAACAATTTTAAGAAAGCTATTCACACATTGGAAATCGCATCCTTATGTGGTGGTGGAAAAACTGAAGCTGTTCCATTCAATTGTATATTAACTTATTTTGAAAACGAACTATTGGATAGAATCATCCGATAAATATTAAAAAGATGTGAATGTCCCTTAGCGTAAATCATTTAGGCGAAGTAGTTTCTCCCACAGCTGAAACTCGTTAATTTCAACGGGTTTTTGTGTTTTCTGGGACATAAAAAAGCTTCGATATAATCACCTCAAAGTTTTATATGATATTAAATTATAATTGACAACAATTATCAATTGATGGATAATATATATATATAAAAAAATAAATTTAAGCGAAGAGTAGCTGAAAAAAATCATTTAGATAAGTTCATTTATTAAGGAGGATTTTTATGCAAAAAATTATACCTCATCTCTGGTTTGATAAGGAAGCACAATTTGCAATTTCACAATACACAAAACTCTTTGTGGAGTCTAGTATTCAAAGTACTTCTAATCTTAAAGATACGCCGTCAGGTGATGTATCAATCTTTAAATTTCAGTTGGCTAATCTTGAGTTTCAGGCTATTAATGCTGGTCCATATTTCCGATTTAATGAGAGTACTTCTTTGTTTGTTTCTGTAGAAAGTGCTGAAATGGTTGACCAACTTTACCACGACCTTGTTCAAAACGGTAAGGTGCTCATGCCTCTTGATAGTTACGATTTTTGCCCACGTTACGCTTGGGTTGTGGATCAATATGGACTCAATTGGCAGCTCATGTTTAACCACAATTCCCGTTCCATAGCAAAAATCAGAATAGGGTTACTCTTTTCAATGCATCATTGTGGACTAGCAGAAGCTGCTTTAAAAGAATATTCAAGTATTTTCTCCAATACACAAAAGGGTGAAGTTTCATATTATAAAGAGGGCGAAGCAACAAATCTAGAAGCAAAAATCAACTATGCAGAACTAAATATAGAAGGACTGGACTTAGTAATGATGGATCATGGGTATGGTGGAGAATCGGATTTTAATGAAGCAATTTCTTTTATGGTGTTATGTGATAACCAGGAAGAAATAGACTATTATTGGGAACGACTTTCTTATGACCCAGAAGCTGAGGAGTGTGGTTGGCTTAAAGATCGTTTTGGTATATCCTGGCAAATAGTCCCAAGTATTTTAGGTGATTACCTTCAAGGATCGAGAGATCAAGTCAATCGGGTGACACAAGCATTTTTGAGAATGAAGAAATTAAATATAGCCGAACTTGAAGTCGCATATAATGATACTTCAAAATAACTATCTGACATTTCGAAATATCTAAACCAAGGAGGAAAACCAATGAAAAGAATTCATTTAGAACGAGAATTTAATCTGTCCCCAGAACATGTATGGGAAATGATTGTAGATCCAGATCACTATCGAAACTGGTCAGAAGCTTTTCATGAAGGATCAGATTTCGACGGTAAATGGATCAAAGGAAATAAAATCCGATTTATTTTTGAAGATGAAAATGAACTTCAAACGGGGACGCTCTCTGTAATCGAAGACTGCAACTATCCCACATTTATATCAATTAAGCATATTGGTTTAGTGATGAATGGTATAGAAGATTACGAGTCCGAAGAAACAAAGCGATGGACACCAGCCTACGAAAATTATACTCTAACAGCCAGTTGTGATAGTGGATGCCTATTTGCCCTCGATCAGGATATGTTAGAAGAAGAGATTCAGGGTTTTGTAGAAATGTGGGAGAGAAGTTTTGACTATATGCAAAGGTTAATCGATACTCAAGCCCCCTTGGGTAAAGTGATTACCTTAAGAGAAAAGTCATCCCTAACTCCAGAAGAAATTTGGGAAAAGCTAGTAATACCAGATAAAGTCATGACTTGGAACTACGCCTCAGAAGATTGGCATTGTCCAAAGGCAAGCAATGAACTTAAAATTGGTGGGGAGTTTCACTATGAAATGGCCTCTAAAGATGGGAACATGTCTTTTGACTTCTGGGGGAGCTATACGGTCATTGAACCGTCAAAGAAGTTGTATTTTTCACTGGGAGACGGCAGACTCGTGCGCATCGATCTGAAACAAAAGTCTTATGGCACGCTGATCGAAGAGCGTTTCGAAGCAGAAACCACCTCGTCTTTAGACCTCCAACGGCAAGGATGGCAAAATATTCTTACCAATCTTGCCAGTCACTAAATATTCTTCGATGTAAACAAGGAGACCAGGGGTATATGACATTTGCTCCTGGTCTCCTTGTTAACGATTTAAAGGTGTTGAGAATGAGTCAGAAATGATGTAAGCTTAGAAGTGAGAAGTTGATACTTCATATAAACTGAAGTTAATGACAATGGATTCAGGTTAGAATATCAAGTAAGGGGGCACGTTATGTCAGAACTCAAGACCAAACAAAACGATGCGGATGTGATCGAATTCATCAATACCTTCGCGAACACAGAGCAAAAGCGCAAAGACAGCTTTGAACTGCTGAAGATCATGCAGGACATCACCGGATTTGAACCCAAAATGTGGGGACCATCAATCATAGGATTTGGTTCCTATCATTATAAATCCAACAGAAGCAGACAAGAGGGAGATTGGCCTTTGATCGGCTTTTCACCTAGAAAAGCGGCTATATCTTTATACGTTTATACCGGAATGCCTGAGCATGCGTTTTTGCTGAAGGATTTGGGCAAATTCAAGATGGGAAAAGCATGCATCTATGTGAAGAAGCTTTCAGACATCAATCTGGATGTGCTAGAGAACCTAATGAAAGAAACGATTCAGTTTTTGAATACCAGATATGTAAGCTAACCCAGCTATTAACTTATGTCACGGTTGATATCTCAAAAGGTTATTATACAATCAGTTAAACAGCTTATTGCTAAAGAAGGCTGAACATATGGATTTGAAGTACAAGTAATACTTCATAATTGGAGGCGGGTAATGTGAACAAGTTCATTTACAGCTTCAATGAGATTGACAAAACAATGCTGTCAGCGGTTGGAGGCAAGGGGGCGAATCTGGGTGAGCTTTCGAAAATCCCCGGTTTGCGCGTTCCCGATGGATTTTGTGTAACCACAGAAGGGTTCAGACAGACAGTCAAAAATCTTGACGAGTTTGATTCATATATAAATCAGCTAAAAAACGTCAAGCCGAATGAAATGGAGAAAATCTCCGCAATCAGCCGACAAATTCGACAGCTTATTGAAAACGCACCAATGGATAAGGAATTAGAAAACGCGATTACCGTTCAAATATCATTGTCTGGCGAAGACTCAGCTTATGCTGTGCGTTCGTCCGCAACGGCGGAGGATTTGCCGGACGCATCATTTGCAGGACAGCAGGACACATTTCTGAATGTACATGGGAAGGACAGTATACTCACACACATAAAAAAATGCTGGGCGTCACTGTTCACCGACCGCGCCGTTACCTATCGGATTAAAAACGGATTTGACCATGAAAGTGTCCTTCTATCGGTTGTCGTGCAGAAAATGGTCTTTCCCGCATGTTCGGGTATCATGTTCACCGCCGACCCAATCACGTCCAACAGAAAGGTATTGTCTATCGATGCCGGTTACGGTCTTGGTGAGGCGCTTGTCTCCGGGCTGACAAGCGCGGACAATTACAGAGTGCGTGAGGGAAAAATCCTTGAGAAAAATGTACGAAATCAAAAGTTGGCAATTGTTGCGGACTCAAACGGCGGAACAGTTCAGCGGAAAATCGAAATCGACAAACAGGGAACACAGTGGTTGACAGACGCGCAAATATTAGAATTGGAGCTTATTGGCAGGACTATTGAGAAGCATTTCGGTTGTCCGCAGGATATCGAGTGGGCTGTGGCGGACGGGGAGTTTCACATTTTGCAAAGTCGCCCCATTACCACGCTCTATCCTGTTCCGAAAGCGAAAGACGGCTGTCTGCGCATCTACAGTTCATATGGCCACCAGAATATGATGACAGACGCGTTTAAACCTTTGGGCATATCCCTTAATGATATGTTTATGTCTTTTGCCATCGCCGGTAAAACGAGTCATGCCGGAGGCAGAATATATTTTGATTTTTCCAGTGACATGAAATCGCCCATCATGCGTAAGTTAATGATTGATAGCTACGAATCGCAGGATCACCTGATGTGCGTAGCACTGCGAAAAGTATCAAGTGATAAAGAATTTGTCAAACATCTCCCCAAGGGAAAAAGCGCCATGAGTTTTATGGCAAACCCGCAAATAATAAGTATTGCCGTACGGTCGCAGAAAGAGGCCAAAAAGGGCGCGGCCAATATTGCCGCGCATGTGAAGGAACAAAGGATAGTCATAGAAAAGCAAACTGAGGAAATAAGGAGCTCACTGCGCGAAAAAACCGGCGGCGAGGTTTTTGCATATATTGACGAGTACGCGAAAAACTTTGGAAAACGGTTTTTCAACAAAGACAATCAAATGCTTTACGGCCTCATGATGATTCAATTGCAGTATTACAACTGGGTAAAGAAGCACATGAAAAAATGGCTGCAAGAAGAAAACGCCATTGATGAGCTTACCAAGTCTGTGCCGGGTAACGTCACCACCGAGATGGGATTCGCACTGATGGATTTAGCCGATACCGCGCGGAAGCATCCCGATCTCTGCGCGTACCTTGAAAACGCGAAGATCGAATCTCTTTGGGATGACATAAATGGGCTAGACGGTGGAGGGGATTTTGCCGGGGAATTACACGATTTCCTTAATAAGTTCGGTATGCGCTGTCAAGGCGAAATTGACATCACGCGGCCTCGCTGGAACGAGGACCCGACGGCGGTGTTCCCGATGATATTGGTTAACGTTAGAAATTTCCAGGAAGGAGCGGGCGAGGCGCTGTTTGAAAAGGGCAGGCTAGAATCGGAGCAAAAAGCAAAAGAATACCTTGAACGCATTGAAAAGCTGCCCGGCGGTCGGCGTAAGGCTAAAATAGCTAAGCATAAAATCGAAGTCCTGCGCAGCGTCATTGGTTACAGAGAATATCCGAAGTATACTTTTATGTCATTTTTTCTGCCGTTTAAAGAGTCACTGATGCGTGAAGCGGAAAGGTTAGCGCAGTCGGGTGTTGTGGATGCACCGGGGGATGTGTTCTACCTGTATTTCAATGAATTTTGGGAAGTCGCCAAAACTGGAAAGGTGGATAAAAACCTTATTGAATCGCGCAAGCGGGAGTTTAAGCTGTATGAAAAGCTGACACCTCCTCGAGTAATTACATCGGAAGGAGAAATAATAACCGGCGAATACACAGTCGAAAACATACCTGAAGGCGCATTGCCCGGTACGCCCGTATCGGTTGGAGTAATCGAAGGCCGTGCGCGGGTGATACTTGACCCATCAAAGGCTGATCTGATGGAAGGCGATATACTGGTGACAGTATTTACCGACCCAAGCTGGACGCCGCTGTTCGTATCGGCGAAGGGACTTGTGACCGAAATCGGTGGTGTTGGTACCCACGGCGCGGTCATTGCACGGGAATATGGCATCCCTGGCATCGTAGGCGTCGAGAATGCGACGACGCTGATAAAAGACGGACAGCGAATCAGGATAAACGCCTCGGCGGGGTATGTTGAACTCCTTTAGGGTCTACTGAATAGACTCTTTTTCAGGGATGGTTAAATCAAATCCCTTTTTCCAAATCCCCTAATTGCTGTACTAATTAACAGAGCACTAAGAGCAACTGTAAGAGCAAGGTAAATAGGACTAAGTCCTCTCTCAGCAAGACCAGCAAGATTAAAGTATCTTACAGGTGACAAAAAATTAAGGTGATTTAGATTACCTGCATACTCTATTGTAAATGAAATGACGTAGGTGACAACGAGTACTAGAAAGCCTGCAAGC
>CAKMKB010000051.1:0-15539 GCA_927435965.1 uncultured Clostridia bacterium | reverse complement strand
GCTGATGATTTCCATTTTCAATTGTATGTTATCATTCCTTGTAAGCATTGATTTCCTCCGCTTTTTGATACTTATATTATACCAAAAAACTGAAAAAGAATCCTCTTTTCCGAGAATTCTCTTTCTTACATTTTCGTAATTATTGACTTTGTCAGCAGTCTGAATCCCGGCTTAAGAGCCGGGATTTTATGTTTAATATTTCATATCAACCATTCGTTTGTAACTGTTGTATCTTTCTTTCGCATCCTTTTCTGCTTTGACAAACAGCTCTTCTGCTACATCTGGGAACTGTCGCTGAAGTGTTGTATATCTGACCTCGCTCATGAGGAAATCTCTGAAAGATTCTGTTGGTTCTTTAGAATCTAGTACAAATGGGTTTTTACCCTCTTCCTTAAGTCTTGGATCAAATCTGTACAAATGCCAGTATCCTGAATCAACAGCTCTCTTTTCCTGGTATTGTGTCCTACCCATACCTTCCATTATACCGTGATTGATACATGGTGCGTAGGCAATAATCAGTGAAGGACCTTTGTAGCTCTCTGCTTCTACGATAGCCTTCATGAACTGGTTTTTATTGGAACCCATGGCTACCTGAGCTACATATATGTATCCATAAGTTGTAGCAATCATCCCCAGATCTTTTTTCTTGACCTGTTTACCAGCCGCAGCAAATTTTGCAGTTGCTGCTGTAGGTGTTGCTTTTGATGATTGTCCACCAGTATTCGAATAAACTTCAGTGTCGAATACCAGAACATTTACATCCTCGCCGCTGGCAAGAACATGATCAAGCCCGCCGTATCCGATGTCATAAGCCCAGCCATCTCCACCAACAATCCAAACTGATTTCTTGACTAAATAGTCTTTTTTATCCAATATGTCCTTTACTTCATTCTCGCAACCTTCACAGGATTTGACAGCCTGCAGAGCCTCTACAACTTTTGCAGAGTTTTCTGTTGAAGCATCGCCATCATCCATGGTTTGCATCCAAGTTTTTAGCGCTTCTTTGACTGTTTCATCTATGCAGTCTTTACCTATCAGTGTTTGCATCTTATCTTTGATTCCGGATCGAATCTGATTGACAGCCATAGTCATTCCATATCCGTACTCGGCATTATCTTCAAATAATGAGTTCGCCCACGAAGGACCTTTGCCATTTGCATCTTGACAATATACTGTTGATGGTGCAGAAGCTCCCCATATGGATGAACAACCTGTTGCGTTGGCAATCATCATTCTATCACCATAAAGCTGAGTGATAACTTTAGCGTAAGGTGTCTCGCCACAACCTGCACAAGCCCCTGAGAATTCAAGATAAGGGAATGCAAATTGACTGCCTTTGAGAGTCTTCTTATCCATTAGATTGTCTTTTATACTGATATGTTTGATTGCATAATCCCAGTTAGGAATCTGAATCTCTGTTTGAGAAGCTATTGGTTTCATAACCAGTGCCTTTTGTTTAGCTGGACATATATCAGCACAATTACCGCAACCTGTGCAATCTAGAGAAGAAATCTGTATTCTATACTCTAAACCTTCAAAACCCTTACCAGTTGCTTTAATGGTTTCAAAAGTGTCAGGGGCTGCAGATTTCTCAGTGTCATTAACTAAAAACGGTCTGATAACAGCATGAGGACAAACAAATGCACACTGATTACACTGAATGCAATTCTCTTTCTGCCACTCTGGAACATTAACAGCAATGCCACGTTTTTCATAAGCTGAAGTTCCCATCGGGAAAGTTCCATCTTCTCTACCCACAAATGTACTGACAGGAAGAGCATCTCCTTCTTGTCTATTCATTGGATCGAGAACATTTTTGATGAATTCAGGTCTATCGGAATTATCATTGTCACTCTTTGTAGATGAACCTGACCAAGTTGAAGGTATTTCAATTTTTACTAACTCTGTGATACCTTTATCGACAGCCTCTTCATTCATTTTGACTATTTCATCACCTTTATTACCATAAGACTCATATATAGCCTCTTTTGAAAACCTAACCGCATCATCCAATGGAATAACTTCTGCCAACTTAAAAAACGCAGACTGCATAATCATGTTTGTTCTATTCTCTAGGCCTAATTTTTCAGCTATCTCAGTTGCATTAATGGTATAGAAATTAATCTCATTGTCAGCAATATATTTTTTCATTTCACTAGGTAGATATTTGTCTAATTCCTCAGCGTTCCATAATGTATTAAGTAGGAATGTACCACCTTTTTTCAATCCTTTGAGTAGATCATACTTGTCAACATAGGACTGTTGTGAGCATGATGTAAAGTCAGCTTCACTAATCAAATATGTTGATTTTATTGGCTTATCTCCGAATCTCAGATGTGATATTGTAACACCACCGGACTTCTTAGAGTCGTATGAAAAATAGCCTTGTGTATACAAGTCCGTCTTATCACCAATTATTTTAATGGCATTTTTGTTAGCTCCTACTGTTCCATCAGATCCTAATCCCCAGAACTTACACCTTATTGTACCTTTTTGAGAGGATTCTATCTTGCTGTCAAGTGGAAGAGATTTATATGTTACATCATCCACGATTCCTATCGTAAATCCATCCTTCGGTTCTTTCATATCCAGATTTGCGAAAACAGCTACAATTTGTGATGGTGTTGTGTCTTTAGAGCCGAGTCCATATCTTCCACCTACAATCAGTGGTTTGTCTGTCTTATTGTAAAACATTGACTTTATGTCTACATATAAAGGTTCGCCAATTGAACCTGGTTCCTTGGTTCTATCCAATACTGCTATCCTTTTCGCTGTTTTTGGTAAAACATCGAAGAAGTATTTCTCGGTAAATGGTCTATAAAGATGTACTTTAACAACACCGACCTTTTCACCTTTCGCCATTAGATAATCAATTGTTTCTTCAATAGTTTCTGTCACTGAGCCCATTGCGACAATTATTTTTTCCGCATCCGGTGCGCCATAGTAATTGAATGGTTTATAGGTTCTTCCTGTTATGTTACTGATATCATCCATATACTTGACAACAATCTCCGGTAGCCTATCATAAAAACCATTTGAAGCTTCTTTAGCTTGAAAGAATATATCAGGATTCTGAGCTGTACCTCTGGTAACAGGATGCTCCGGATTCAATGATCTGTCTCTGAAAGCCTTGATTGCGTCGTGGTCTACTAGCTTTGCAAATTGATCATACTCGATTACTTCTATCTTTTGAATTTCGTGAGAAGTTCTGAAGCCATCAAAGAAATGAACAAAAGGAACCCTGGATTCTATAGCTGTCAAATGTGCAACTGCAGCAAGATCCATTACCTCTTGTACACTGCCGGATGCCAGCAATGCAAACCCTGTTTGTCTTGTTGCCATAACATCTGAATGATCTCCAAATATTGATAAGGCATGCCCTGCTACCGCACGAGCTGAAACATGAAATACTCCTGGAAGTAATTCTCCAGCAATTTTATACATATTCGGAATCATCAGCAACAAACCCTGCGATGCAGTAAAGGTTGTTGTAAGAGCACCAGCAGCTAAAGAGCCATGCACAGCACCTGAAGCACCCGCCTCTGACTGCAATTCTGTTACTCTCACTTCTTGTCCAAAAATATTTTTTTTGCCATGAGCTGACCAATCATCTACTTCTTCCGCCATCGTTGATGATGGTGTAATAGGATAAATAGCCGCTACATCAGTAAATGCATAAGCAACATATGCTGCTGCCGTATTACCATCCATACTTTTCATAATTTTTGACATTAAACATAACCCCCTTGGTTAAATTGTATACAATATGCAGACTGTTACATCTAAGTATAATATGTGAGTCTTATATCGTCAATAGAAAACACAATCTTTTTCAATAATCATTAAAGATAAAATGATGAAAGACTCCATTATGGCTATTTTTCAAGATGTGACATAATTTTCTGCATTATGTTCGGTTTGATAAAAATTAGGACTACAGTTGTACAACAAAAAAACAATTTCTAAGTTTTAGATTTTATAGCCGGATAAATCGTCAGTCACTCTCCTATTGAATTCTTCTTCCATAGAGTACCCTAGCAGTTTTTGTCTTAAGTTCATTGAGGCAACCTCAACAATTGTGGCTATATTCCTGCCAGGTCTGACAGGTATATTGACTCGATTGACTTTGATATCAAATATTTCTTCATATTCATCGTCAAATCCCAATCTGTCGTAGTACTTTTTATCTGACCATTCTTCCAAGTCAACTATAAGACTAAGCCTTTGTCGAATTTTCACCGACCCCACGCCATAAAGATGTTTTACGTCTATTATTCCAATCCCTCTTATCTCGAGGAGGTGCCTGGTGATAGGTTCTGAAGCGCAGTAAATGTCATTGTCTATCCTACTGATGACAACGGCATCGTCAGCTACTAGTCTGTGTCCTCTTTTAATCAGCTCCAAAGCTGTCTCGCTTTTCCCTATTCCACTCTGGCCTCTTAACAGTACCCCTACGCCATAAACTTCCATTACTACTCCGTGGATGGTTTTCTCCGGCGCCAGCATTTCTTCTAGAAAATTCATTAGATTACTGATTAGCTTGGTTGATTTATCTTGCGTTCTAAGAAGCACTCTACCGTGCTTTTTGGCACAATAAACCAAAACAGGATCAATGTCCAGCCCTGTTGTCACAATTACTGCTGGTAGTGGATAAGCAAATAGCTTATCTAATCTGTTAGCCTTAGTGTCACCAGTCATTGTTTCAATGAAATGGGTCTCAGTTTTGCCAATGATTTGAATTCTTTCATATGCAAAAGTATCAAAAAAACCCGCTAATTGCAGTCCTGGTCTTGATAATTCACTATTAAAAAGCTCGATTTCAGTATTTTCAGGTATATGGATTACTTCCAACTTCATTTCGGTGATAATCTTATTGATTGATATTGATTTCATCGGATTAACCTCTGTTTTTTTCGAAAAATTCATATACTTTTAAGGCGGATAGTTTATTCATCGATGGCGCCTTCTGCAGTTCTTCTTTAGTTGCGTTGGCAATTCCTTCAACAGACCCGAAAGTATTCAACAACGATAGTTTTCTTTTTTCTCCAATACCTATTATATCATCCAGTATTGTTTTAAGCACATTCTTTTTCCTTAGATCACGATGATAACTGATTGCAAATCGATGGGCCTCATTTTGAATGGAGCTGATCAATCTATACAGCTTCGAGTTTCGCAGCAGCATTACTTCCTTCTTTTTATAGATCAATCCTCTGGTAATGTGCTTGTCATCTTTGACCATACCACAGACGGGAATCGTCAATCCGTAATTTTTTAAGGTTTCTTCAGCTACACTAACATGACCTTTCCCACCATCCACTAGAATCAAATCCGGCATTTGAATGAAAGTTTTTCGTTTCCCATCAAGACTATTTTCAATCAAGCCTCGACTTATTCTTCTGTCTATTATTTCTTCCATGCTCTTGTAATCATTTTGGCCGTACACATTTCTTATTTTAAATCTTCTATAATCGCGCTTCTTAGGTCCGCCTTCTTCATAGACCACCATTGAACCAACATTTTCCAACCCTTGAATGCTGGATATGTCGAATGCTTCTATCCTCAAGGGAACAGTATCTAATCCTATTAGGCTAGCTAATTCGCTGGCGGCCATAAGATTTTCCTCTTTCTGGATTTTGATTTTATTGACATCCTTATTTAGTTTTTCCTCAGCATTCTTTCTAACCATTTTCATGAGCATGCTGTTCTCGCCCTTTTGAGGAATCTTTATAAAGACTCGGTTACCTCTCAGATTGCTTAGCCAGTTGGTAATCAGTTCCATGTCCTCAAGCTCACATTCAACAAAAATCTCTTTTGGAATATAGACTGTTCCTGTGTAGTACTGTTTGATAAAGGATCCTATGATTTCAGCAGGAGAGTCTTCCAGGTTGACACTCAGCAAATAGTCTTCTCTACCTGTAATCTTTCCACTTCTGACAAAAAAGATCTGAGCAATAGCATCACTTTCACCACTTGCCACTCCTATAATATCAATATCCTTAAAGCTTGCTTTTGAAACCTTTTGTTTTTCACCAAGATTCTTAATCGCTTCAATCTGGTCTCTATATGTAGCGGCGTGTTCAAATAGAAGGTTAGAGGAGGCTTCGACCATTCTTTTCTCAAGCTCTCTTATTAACTCTTCTTCTTTCCCATTCAATAGGTCCAACACCTTATGGATAGATTCCATATACTGAGTGCTTGATATTTTGCCAATACAAGGTCCGTTGCATCTGTTTATATAATAATTCAAGCAAGGCCTAGAATTCTCTTTCCCAGTGATGATTTTCAGATTGCAATCTCTTATTTTAAAAATATTTCTGATACTCTCAATTGTTTGCTTAACCGCTAATGCGCTGGTATATGGACCGAAATATTTATTGCCGTCCTGTTTGATTTCTCTTACTTTGAATACTCTAGGAAACTTGTCTTTAATGGTCACTTTAATGTAGGGATAACTTTTATCATCAGTAAGTCTTGTGTTATACTTTGGTTTGTGCTTTTTGATTAGATTTGATTCCAACATCAAGGCTTCAATTTCAGAATCGGTGATTATATATTCAAAAGAAAATATGTTTTGTATCATCTTTTGAATCTTAAAGGCATGATTTTTGGACTGAAAATACTGTTTAATCCTTTTTTTGAGGTTCTTGGCCTTACCAATATATATGATTTGACCCCCGTCATCCTTCATCATATATATACCCGGTAAATCAGGTACGTTAGACAGTTCGTTTTTTATATCAAACATTTTCTCTCCAATTCAGCCAGAACCTAGCTTTGAAAAACAATCATGCTCTTGCCCATATTTTTAGCATTGTTCAATTTTTCTCTAATCTTATAATAAAATTCCTCATGGTTTTCACCAGAATACTCTATTACAGCCCCACTGATTGTGACTTCCAAGTCCTCAGCACTCTGTATGTTCAAAAACATCTGGGTTTGAATTCTGTTAATAATAATTTTTGCTATATCCATGTCAACGTTAGTCAGAATAAGCATAAATTCATCGGCACCGGTTCTCCCCAAATAATCTATTTTTCTAATACAATTTCTTAATACTGCAGCTGTTTCAATCAAAACTATGTTTCCTACATCTGTTCCATATTTTCTATTGATTACTGTAAAGCCGTCAATATCCAATAATGCAACTGATAGCTTAGCATTTTGGGTTTTTGCTGAATCAATCTCTTCTTTTAATAGCTTTAAAATAAACTGATAGTTGTAGGTTGATGTCATTATGTCCATATTGGCTTTCTTTCTAAGCTCAGAATTGACATAATCTATCTCGCTCTCTTTTTCCATGATTGCTCTTCTATGCTGTAATCTCTCTGTATTATCATTTAAAATCAGATAAAAACTACCGTCTTCTTTTCCTATTATATCCATTCCGAGATGCTTGTTGAATATTTCTACGTATTGATTGACATGCCTGTGCTCCTTCATTTTAACAGCATCTCTAATCATATTGATTAAGTCTCCCATCGAACCTATAGAATCTGGGTACAATTCCTTCAGCATTTTCCCTTCTATCTCGGATTTTTTGAAGCCTGATAGAGACTCCATGTATCTGTTAGCATAAAACACTTTGAAATCTTCTGGTGTTTCAGACTTTTCAAATTCAAACTGGCCTTTTATAATACCGATAGGTATAATGTCGATAATGTTCTCATCAATATTTATCATGCATTCCATCCTTTAATTTTATTCACAAAAAATCAACAGGTTTCTTGGGTTCGGGTGGCGTTTCAAACGCTAACTGAACCTTAGAAACCGTTATCCAGGGACTCTACAGTGCTTATCTCCCACTTATAGAAGTGGGAGTCTTAGCACTGTTAGTCATCGGACAAAAAATTACTTCAGTGCGCTACAACTGATTAATGTTGATTATACAATGTAAGGAAAATTTATTCAACCATGAATCATCTTTTTTAAGTAGTTTCCAGTGTAAGAATGCTCGATTTTTACTAAATCCTCGGGAGTCCCAGTGGCAATTACACTTCCACCTTTATCTCCTCCGCCCGGACCCAAGTCAATCAGATAATCTGCAGTTTTAATCACATCAAGGTTGTGCTCAATGACAACGACAGTATTACCCCCTTCAACTAATTCATTCAAAACCATGACAAGCTTATGCACATCCGCCATGTGCAACCCAGTTGTCGGTTCATCCAATATGTAAAGTGTTTTTCCCGTGCTTCTTTTGCTCAATTCGGAGGATAGCTTGATTCTCTGAGCTTCTCCACCTGATAGTTGGGTAGAGGGCTGACCTAATTTGATATAACCTAACCCGACCTCAAACATTGTCTTAAGCTTATTGTATATACTTGGAATATTTTCGAAAAAATCTAATGATTCTTCAATAGTCATGTCCAGAACATCGTGAATATTTCTGTTCTTATATTTGACTTCCAGAGTTTCTCTATTATATCGCTTGCCTTTGCATACCTCGCATGGAACATAAACGTCCGGCAAAAAATGCATTTCAATCTTAACAATACCGTCCCCTTTACATGCTTCACATCTCCCGCCTTTGACATTAAAGGAGAATCTGCCTTTCTTATAACCTCTCGCTTTTGCCTCATTGGTCATGGCGAAAAGATCTCTTATCTGATCAAAAACCTTTGTGTAAGTAGCGGGATTTGATCTTGGAGTTCTTCCGATAGGTGATTGGTCAATATTGATAATTTTGTCCAAGTATTCAACACCCAAGATGTCTTTATGATTTCCGGGTGGAATTCTCGTCTTGTGAAATTTTCTGTGCACACCTTTGTATAGTATTTCATTAATCAACGAGCTTTTACCAGACCCAGAAACACCTGTAACGCAGGTTAAAATACCAATCGGTATATTGACATCGATATTTTTCAGATTGTTCTCTTTTGCTCCTAAGATGCTAATTAGATTTCCATTACCTTTTCTTCTCGATCGTGGAATTTCAATTTTTAGCTCCCCTGTTAAATACTTGCCAGTGATTGATTCTCTGCTGTTTATGATGTCTTCAACAGTTCCTTGAGCAACTACTTCACCACCGTGGATGCCTGCACCGGGGCCGATATCCAAAATATGATCAGCAGAATAGATAGTTTCCTCGTCATGCTCGACTACAATCAACGTATTTCCTAAATCCGTCAAATCCCTAAGGGTCTTTATCAATCTGGCGTTGTCTTTCTGATGGAGTCCTATACTTGGCTCATCAAGAACATACAAAACACCCACCAGACTGGATCCTATCTGGGTAGCTAGTCTGATTCTTTGTGATTCACCACCTGATAAAGTGCTGGCGTTTCTCGCCAATGTAAGATAATCCAATCCCACATTCATAAGGAATTCAATTCTTGCGTTTATTTCTTTCAGTATTTGATGAGAAATAAACTTCTTTCTTTCATCAAGATGTAAAGCTTGAAAAAAACCTAATATTCTATCAACAGGCATAGATGACAGATGAAAAATATTGTGATTGTCGATTGTTACGGCAAGTGCTGTAGGGTTAAGTCTCGCTCCACCACAGGCATGACACGGCGTCTCACTCATAAAGCTCTCAATCCATAATCGGATTGGCGGCGAGTTAGTTTCAAGATATCTTCTTTGCAGGTTGTTAACCACGCCTTCAAATTCCTTGTGCAATGACCTTTGGCCATTATATTTGCTCTCAAAATCTATTTTTACTTTTCTACCATTTGTTCCATATAGTATCTCATTGATGAATTCTTCAGGTGCATCTTTCACCGGTCTGTTAATGTCAAACTTGTGGTGATCTGATATTGCTTTAAAAATTTGGAAGTAGTAACCAAATTCATCAGTTCCGAAAGGAGACACTGCTCGTTCTGGAATAGACATATCCCAATTGGGAATGACCAGGTCCACATCAATCTCTTTATTAACTCCCAATCCATTGCATTCCTTGCACATGCCGAAAGGGTTATTGAATGAAAAAACTCTTGGAGAAATCTCCCCCAGACTTATGCCGCAATGCGTACATGAAAACTCAGTGCTTAAAATCAAATCCTCTCCGTCAACGCTATTAACCAAAACAAGTCCATTGGCCAAATCAAGGGCTTTTTCCACGGAATCAGAGACTCGTTTATTGATGCCCTCTTTTATAATGATCCTGTCCACTACTATCTCGATATTGTGTTTGATATTTTTATCAAGGATGATATTTTCCTCGAGTTCATGCATCTCGCCATTTACTCTAACTCGGACATAGCCTTCCTTTTTCATGCCTGTCAGCAGTTTGGCATGGGTTCCTTTTTGCCCTCTCACAACCGGTGCCATAATCTGGATTCTTGTGTTTGCAGGGAATTCGCAAATAATGTCAACAATCTGATCTATAGTCTGAGAAGTGACTTCTCTTCCACACTCCGGACAATGGGGTATTCCGATTCTTGCATATAGCAATCTCAAATAATCATGAATCTCAGTAACTGTTCCAACTGTGGATCTCGGATTTCTGTTTGTTGTCTTCTGGTCAATGGATATGGCTGGAGACAGCCCTTCAATATACTCCACATCAGGTTTCTCCATCTGTCCTAGAAATTGCCTCGCATAAGAAGAGAGACTCTCTACATACTTTCTCTGACCTTCAGCGTAAATAGTGTCAAACGCCAACGACGATTTCCCAGATCCGCTTAATCCTGTAAATACTATGAATTTATTTCTTGGCAATTCCACATCTATATTTTTTAAATTATGCTCTTTCGCGCCTTTTATTATTATTTTACTTTCCATCTAAACCTCTCTATACAAACATGCTGCTGATTTTTTTTAGCTTTTTGATTTCATCCCTGATGGTGGCTGCTTTCTCAAACTCCAGATTTCTCGCTGCTTCCATCATTTCATCATTCAAAGCGGACAGCAGATTCAGCATATCTTTCTCACTATGGATTTCCACATTTTTCCCTTTTATGCTGTACTGAAGATCTTCCTCTGCAACCATTGTTGCTTCTATGATTTGTCTGACACTTTTTATAATGGATTGAGGTGTGATATTATGCTCGGTATTATAAGCCGTCTGTATAAGACGTCTTCTATTGGTTTCAGATATGGCTTTTCCCATAGAGTTAGTGATTCTATCCGCATACATTATAACATGCCCGTCAATATTTCTAGCTGCTCTACCTACAGTTTGTATAAGTGCTGTCTCTGATCTCAAAAATCCTTCCTTATCGGCATCCAGTATAGCTACCAATGAAACCTCAGGCAGATCGAGTCCTTCCCTCAATAGATTAATGCCTATCAGCACATCGAATTTTCCTACTCTCAGATCCCTTATAATTTCAATTCTTTCGAGTGTGTCAATATCAGAGTGAAGATATCTGACATTTATCCCTATATCTTTAAAATAGAAAGAAAGATCCTCAGCCATTCTCTTGGTCAAAGTGGTCACTAGAACCCTTTGATTTTTAAGAACTACCTGTCTTATTTCTTTTATCAAATCATCAATTTGCCCTTCTACAGGTCTAATTGTAATTTCAGGATCTATCAACCCTGTCGGTCTGATTATCTGCTCAGCAACAACTGTAGAATGTTCGTATTCATAAGGCCCCGGGGTTGCACTTACAAAAACCACATTGTTGAATTTTTGCTCGAATTCTTCAAATTTCAGTGGTCTATTATCAAGGGCTGATGGTAGTCTGAATCCAAAATCAACTAATGTCTGCTTTCTAGACCTGTCACCGTTGTACATACCGCGTACTTGTGGTACTGAAACATGAGACTCGTCCATTATCAGCAAGAAATCATCAGGAAAATAATCCATCAGTGTATATGGTCTTGTTCCGGGTAACAGGTTATTAATATGTCTTGAGTAGTTTTCTATTCCAGAGCAAAATCCCATTTCCCTGAGCATTTCCAGATCATATTTGGTTCGTTGTTCCAGTCTTTGTGCCTCGACTAGCTTATTCTCTCTTCTAAGTTCATCCAGGCGCTGCTCTAGCTCCACACTGATACTCTCAACTGCACGTTGAATATTCTCATCTGTTGTCGCATAATGGGAAGCTGGGTATATGGCTACGTGCTTTCTTCTGCCTAATATTTCACCGGTGATGGAATTAACCTCGGTTATCCGTTCTATTTCGTCTCCAAAAAACTCTATTCTTACAGCCTGCTCAGATGAGGATGCCGGAAACACTTCCAGTACATCGCCTCTTACTCTGAAAGTACCCCTGGTGAAGCTAATATCATTTCTTTTATATTGTATATCAATAAGCTTATTTATTATCTCATCCCTATCTTTAATCATTCCCGGTCTGAGTGAAATAACCAGGTTTTCATAATCAACAGGGCTACCAAGTCCATAAATGCAAGAAACAGATGCTACAATAATGACATCACGTCTCTCAGATAAAGCAGCAGTTGCTGAATGCCTTAATTTATCAATCTCGTCATTTATTGATGAATCCTTTTCAATGTATGTATCAGAAGACGGAACATATGCCTCTGGTTGATAATAGTCATAATAGCTCACAAAAAACTCCACGGCGTTCTCAGGGAAAAACTCTTTGAACTCGGAGCATAGCTGAGCTGCTAAAGTCTTATTATGTGCCATCACTAAAGTTGGTTTCTGCACTTTTTCTATTATGTTGGCCATTGTAAAGGTTTTTCCTGAGCCTGTCACACCAAGCAGTGTCTGATATTTTACCCCTTCATTGATCCCTTCAGCCAGTTTTGTAACCGCTTCGGGCTGGTCGCCTGTCAGTTTGTATTCTGATACTATTTTAAATTTATTCATATTCATCCTCAAATTTAGTCTGTTTGATACATATTTTTAAGAACAATTGTTCGTATAAACTATTTTACTTTATCTGTTTTTATAAGTCAAGGCTAAAAGACACCGCCCATTTCAATCATGGTTCGGTGTCTGTGATTAATTAATGATTTTTACTTTAATCGATAAAATATGTTTTCATTGGTGGAAACCCATTAAATTCAACAGAGCAGTAGCTGCTTGTGTAGGCACCTGTTGACAGCCAATACAATCTGTCTCCTATTTCAAGATTTAGCGGAAACTCATACTTGAAATCTTGGTATAGTATGTCCATGCTATCGCAGGTTGGTCCTGCAATGATATACTCACCCTTTTCACCCTTCTTTTCTGTATAAATCGGATACTTGATTGCCTCACCCATCGTTTCTATCAAGCCGTTAAACATACCCGCATCCTGGTATAGCCATTGGAAAGGTTCAAATTGATTTTTTTGAGAAATCAAAACGATTTCTGTGACCAATACACCTGTGTTCCCAGCCAAAGATCTGCCTGGTTCAATGATGATTCTTGGCATCTTGTCGCCAAAATACTCATCAAGAAACCTATTGATATGTTCAGCGTAGACGTCCATGTCTTCAGTCAGATGAAAATAATCTGATGGAAATCCGCCACCCATATTGATCATCTCCATTTCAACACCCTCATTGTCTTTTGCCCACTCGAAAATATCCCAAACCTTCATCAGTGCGTATTGCCAAACCAAGATATTTCTTTGCTGGGATCCAACATGAAATGAAACTCCGTAGATATCAACGCCCTTTGATTTAGCATGAGAAATCAATCTCTTTACCTCATCCATGCTGCAGCCGAATTTTCTTGCCAAAGGCCAGTCAGCTGACATAGCCCCTTCCACAAGCAAACGGATGTATATTTTTGATCCAGGTGCATATTTGATTATGTTTTCCAAATCAGCCTCACTGTCTGATGCAAAAAGTCTGACACCTTTATCGTAAGCATAGGTAATCTCTTTTATTTTTTTTATCGTATTGCCGTAGCTGATTCTATCTGGATGAACTCCTAGACCCAACAATCGATCCAATTCATAGACCGATGCTATGTCAAAGCATGAGCCCTGTTCATCCAAAACTGATAAAACCTCGACTGATGGACTTGCCTTAACCGCATAATACATATCAGCCTGCTCGAAATTTCTTTTAAAATCAATGTAATTCTTTTTAACTTTCTTCAAATCAATCATTAGAAAAGGCGTTTCCTTATCAACAGAAAACTCTCTAAATCTGGTCCACTCTCCTGGGGTCAGATAATCTCTTAAATTCATTTGTCCTCCTCAATTAGCATGCGATTTTCATTTATTATGAATGCCGTTATCATTATAATACTTTTAGAAAAAAATGCACTATTTTTTTTATTAATATTAGATTATTTTTTTCAACAAATAAAATATAACTTGCATAGCATTCTATCACGATAGGGCAATGAATGCAAAAGGCCTTAGTCTTATATGACCTCGGCCTTTTCAGAGATATTATATTGGTTTTAGTTATAAATGTTTATAAGAATGTCGGAAGTACAAGAAGTCCGATTGTGGTAAAGATAAACCAGAACAGCCAGATAAACGCCATGTAGCCCCATACATCCTTGAGCTTCATCTTGACTATTGCCAATGCAGGTATGACATAAAGCGGTTGTAACAAATTAGTTGCCTCATCTCCATAAACAAATGAGTTAATGACATGCGGAATATTGGCGTTTAATTCTATTGCCGCATCTATCAATATCGGACCTTGGATAATCCACTGACCGCCTTGAGAAGGTATGAACAAATTCACAATTGAAGCTGACCAGTATGAGAACAGTGGTAATGTATACGCTGTTGCGACAGATGTAAAACCTCCAACAATAATTTGCCCAAGACCTGAAGTGGACATCATGCCCTGTATACCACCGTAGAACGGGAACTGAATCATGACGTCTGTTGCCAATCCCATATTTCTTCTATAAGAAGCTATAAAATCAGAGGGTGCATTATAGAGGAAAAAGTTAGCAGTCAGGAAAATAAAGATTACAAAGTTAAGACTTAGAGAGCCAAGCAGTCCTTTTTGAGAAATTGTATACCCAATATTGACAAGACCCGCAGCACCAATGAGATACATTATGATTCTACTGTTATTCATTCTATCGGCAAATGTTGTTTTGCCTTTCGAGGCTTCAACGACAGTTTCCTCAATATCATCCAAGCCATGGAATTCAACTACTTCATGCTTTGGTGGCATTGTTTTGATAGTCAGAATTATAGTACTTATAGCCAGGAAGAAAAACAAGGCGGTATTCATTGGGTTGTATACAGATATATCCTGTGTAATAACACCGATCTTATCTACTAGAAAATGTTCAGATCCCGCAATCAAAGAGTATACAGATGCACTTGGTGCCCAACATTGTCCCAGAATCATTGTTGAATATCCAGCCGCTATCAGCATCGGAAAATGCAATCCTCTGATGTTCTTAGTCATTTGCATGGCCAATACTGGTGTTGCAATGGTTCCAAAGGCCCAGTTCATAAAACTTGAAACATAGCCAAATATCATCAGCAGTATAATGGCTGCCATAGGTGTCTTAACCAGTCTTGCCAACTTGGTTAACCCATTCTTAACCTGTTTTGACCTTGCGGTCACAGAGCAGGTAACAACCATGAATGACATTTGGAAGGCAAAGGCGATTTGAGACCATATCCCATTGAACCATGCATTCAGCATGCCGATGACACCTGTCCCTGTAAAAATGACGCCTGATACAAAAATGATGATTGTAA
>CAKMKB010000050.1:0-30060 GCA_927435965.1 uncultured Clostridia bacterium | reverse complement strand
GTTCCGCTCTTGATTTACTATGTCGTCAAGCATGAGAAAACTCAGCTTTGAAAGCCAATTTGCGCTGAGGGATTATTACTTGGCAATAAGATCAGCATTCGACTGCGATAGATGCTTCTGCTCTCTCCTATACAGGATGTAAATCAAAGCCACGAACATTGTCCCAAAGGTAAGTGCCCGAGGGAGATTTTTCTTTGCATCCTTTAATTCAGCATTAATACTAGTTGCTACCGCTTTCGCATATGAAGGCTGGATTATTGACCACAAAATGATACCCGAGGAATTTACACACTAATATGGACTTGACTCATCACAAACATGGTCAAACTAAGATTATCCATCAATACTGATTTAATGAGCAGCGTTGAATTCAAAACAGGTATGATGCTGAGTATTGGATTGATTTCAAGACCTGGCGTAATGCCGATATATGCAGGAATCATAAATGCAAAAATCAGAGGTGTCATGTAGGCACCAGATTCTTTGTAACTACTGGCAAATAGGCCTACTCCAATGCTAAAACCTGCACCGATTAGTATCAATGGGAGAAGCGTCAGAAACAAGGTAAATGTTGTAAATAGATCAAGGCTCAATCCCATTTGATTAACGTCCATCAACCTGGGGATGATGAAAACAAGGGCAGACAAGCTTATACTCATAGACGTAACTCCAAACAGGATACAGGCTATCAGTTTTGCTGTAACAAGCTCCGCTTTTCTAATAGGGATAGAAAACAATGATTCCAAGGTCCCCATTTCCTTTTCTGCTGTGGTCAACTCCACAGCAAAATTCAACACCGATAGTATTGCAAATAAAGTCAGCATCATAGGAACGATACTAGCCATAGAATAGCCTGTCAGTTCTTTTTCACTTGCCGAATCCTTCATATCAATTTCAACAGGATGCAGTACAATTCCAGCTATGCCTTTTTCATTCAAAAATTCCAATTGTTGGGTTTCTTGAAATGTTTCTATCAGCGGTAATACTCTGTTAGATGCTCTCATGCCGGCAGCTCGACCAGAGTCATATGTCAAGACAAAATCATGAACGCCTTCTTTGAATTCATATGATAGTATCAAGTCCGACTCAACGGAGTCCAACTCATCACTTTTGTTTGGTTCATTTGAAATGTCTAGTTGTTGATGCTCACTGAGTGAATCTCGGACAGTTTGAGGAAGATTTCCAATCACCACAACATGACTTATGGATGACTCTGATTCTCTGGAAGTGATCTCTGTGAATTGATTATAGCCATAAAATAAAACTGGCATTAATATCAATGGTGCTAAAAGTCCAAACAATACCCTCTTATTTCTGGATAATGCTAAAATCTCTTTGCCAATAATTTTTCTTATATTGCTGAAATTCATCCTTTCTCACCCCCAAAAATAACCCAGTCGGATTTGAACAATCTATTCATTATAATGATTCCAGCTCCTGAAATACTTAGATTTATCAACAAAACAAAAAACGTGCGGATTAATGAGTATTCTCCTAAAAACGCCTCTTTCATTAGCATAAGAGCATTAGCTATTGGTATTGATAGTACTAAATTGGTTATTTCCAAATCAGGAACCATCACCACAAAGGTAGGTACCATAAACAGTATCAGAAGTATAGACCCATAAGACTGTGCCTCCTGAAAGGTTCTTGCAACCAATCCAAGTCCAATAAAAAATGTGCTAGTCATGATCATGACAGGTATAATCATAATAATCAGATAAAACAGAAGAACAAATGATACATTGATATTAATATCGGGAATGGCAACAGTTGCAGCATAAAGTAGAGGAAACATTGAAATGATATTGACCAAACCGCTTATTATACCGACATTTACACAAGCCAATAGCTTTCCCATGATAATTTCAAATCTTTTGACGGGGACAGAAAAAATGGTTTCTAGTGTTTCTCTTTCTTTCTCTCCTGCACTCAAATCCGATGCAATGGTGTAGGTGCCTGTTATGCCATATAGCATAATCAGAAAAGGAAAGAACATGCCCATCATCATTGAAATTATTCGATCATCACGATTTCCCATAAGCTCTTCGCTTTTAATATTCACAAAGTCAAGTGTTGAAGCTTCCAAACCAGCCTCATTGAGCTTGCTGGTTTTCAGCTCTTCATTATATTCTGTGAGTACTGATTTTAAACGATTTGCCGCAAATTGACTAGTCTCTATAGTTGAATTATACTCAATTGTATAATTTTCAACACCGTCAACATGAGCAACTGATAAATAAGCATCAATTTGATCTGAATCTAAATCATTAGTAGAATACACCACATTCAATTTTTCATGATCATTCAATTTATCTATCAATACTTGTGGGGGATTGTTTTCAACAGCTACTGTGCTGATTTTTTCATCCAGATTAGACTGCACGACAACAGTGAAACCAATGAAAAACATCAATAAAACTGGATAGATTAATACAGGTAACAGAATTGTTAGGATAGCCTTTTTGTCCCGAAATAAAGACTTCATTTCTTTTTTGAATATCAGGTTTATTCTATGCATAGTCATCTATCCACTCTTCTTGATCTATGTAATATAGGAATATATCACGGATATTGTTCTTCCCGGTTTTTTCTTTCAACTCATCGATTGTTCCAGTCTGAATCAGACTACCTTGATGAATTAATCCAATTCTGTCACAAAGGGTATCTGCTTCCTCCATGTAATGTGTGGAGAATATGATTGTTTTCCCTTTTTCTTTTTCCCCCTTTATAAAGTCAATAATTGTTCTACTGGTCAATATATCCAAACCGAGGGTCGGCTCATCCAAAATATATATCTGCGGGTCATGAATCATGCATCTTGCAATAGATGTTTTCTGAACCTGACCGGTTGATAATTTCTCAATTATTCTATCCTTGAAATCATTCATATCTAAACTGTTAATAATTTTGTCTATTCTCTGCTCCATGATTTCTTTTCCAATACCATAAAAACTGCCAAAAAAGCGCATGGTTTCTGTAGGTGTCAGTTTTTTATACAGTTTGGTGTTTCCAGAAAGAAAACCGATAGACTTCTTAACTTCCTCGGGCTTTTTTTTAGAATCAAATCCATTGACAATAACAGTACCATCAGTTTGCTCCATTATTGTTGATAAGATTCTAAGCAGCGTTGTTTTACCTGCCCCGTTTGGTCCCAGTAATCCGAATATTTCTCCATCCGAGACGGTAAAAGATATATCATTTAAAGCAAAAAAATCGCCGGTCTTTTTGTCATGGAATTTTTTTTTGATGTTTTTCACTTCGATCATAGAATTCTCCTTTTGGCTTTTTCATTGTGCTCACATGGTATTATATCATAAAGGTAAAACAACAATTATTAGACTTACGTTAAAAAATTATTAAAAGTCTATGTTTTAAATAATTATTTATCTTATTTATAGTATTATTGTTGTATAAATGTTATAATATATCATGGTCATTAAATAAAAGAGGTGTTAATTATGTTCAGATTGATTGGAATAGTTGTGGTAATCTATATCATTTATATTATACTAACCAGAGTCATTTAAAAACTAAAATACGCCCTCCAAATGATAAAGAGGACGTATCTTTTTTACAAAATACCGGACATTTTGGTGACTTTCATGCCTTTTTCTTCCCATGCATTAATGATCTCATTGAGTCCAATGGAATCACTGGGCATGTGACCTGCTACAACAATATTGCCTATATTCTGTTCACGGACTTCCTTTATAACATCTTCCGGTGCATGCATAGCGACTATTGTACCCACACCAGCTTCAAAATATGCTTTATAGACATCTGATCCGCCATTCGTACCACCTGCGAACAAGACAGCAATCTTACCTGCGTAATCTGTTGCAGCTCCACATCTTACAACCGGTTTTGACAAGGATTTCTCGTATAATTCCAGCTCATTCAATGCATCCAATATATCCTGTACCTTAGCTTTCTTATTATTCCCAAGTTTATCGTCCAAATACTTCTGAGTAAATCTTTCTCCAATCAAATCTGAAGGCATATGGATGTTCATATATGGTATATTCAGCAACTTTGCAGCTGATGAAGCTCTGCTGTAATTGGATACATGGCTGTTTATTTCCACTGACTTTGATTTTTTAGATAGAGCCTTCTGAGCTTTATTGATAGGAACTCCAAACTCCATCATTTTATCAATCTGAATATCCATAACTTTGTGAAAATCAATTATTGTCTCATCTGCCTTTGGATGATGGCTTACCACCAGATCAAATCCCAAGTCCCTTGCAAGTAACATTTCCGGTGTTTCCATATCGACTCCAATGAGTATATTCTGTATATTATCACCCTCGACGGTTATTGTCGTATCATAAGGTTCTTTCTCAAGACCTGCCAATTTCAGGGCAATATTCATCAATTCACTTGTTTTCATAACAACCTCCAATTTTATTTTTGTCCGATCACTAGAAGATTTTATCACTAATCACTTCTTATTTCAATATTCTCCAACTCTTACCGATTTTGGTAAACAATCTAATTGCAATCATCATAGATAGGCTCATTAACAACCCAAATATCAAAAGATATAAAGCATATAACATTGGACTTCCCCCCACCATGATAATCGTAAATTCTCTTATCTTAGTCATGAAAAGGTAATCTGTCATCACTGTCGCCAAATAAAAACTCAAGCTCAAACTAAAGGTTACAATAATCGTACTTAAAAATACACTTAAATCTTTTTTGTTCAGTTCAATCAATATCATTGAAACCAGCCCGTAAAAGATGAAAAATATTGTCTGCATCTGAAATAGAAATAATACCAAAAACAACGCAGCAATGAAGACGGTCATTATTTCTTTCTTGCTCTGATCTTTCAGAAAAACAAACAGAGTCATTGGCACAAGGAATGCATTCAAAAAATTTGACATCCCCCTAAATACAGTAAAGAAAACAATTATTAAAACGATACTGAAAGATCCCAATACTAATGCACGTATTCTCATATTATCACCTGACTCCTTGCCGAATTATTTCTATAGTATAACAAATGGACAAAATAAACAATAGCGTTAAATCGTTCGTGATTGTAATCATTTCATATTTATACATATTTTAATCTTGATAATTAGTGTGAGGATGTGTTATCATTATCAAGTGAAATATAGACACTAAATAATATACAATCAGGAGGTAAATTGTGAGTCAATTAAAAGGATCAAAAACATCTGTCAATCTTATGACAGCATTTGCAGGAGAATCTCAGGCAACCATGAGATACACGTATTACGCCGCTCAAGCAAAAAAAGATGGTTATGTTCAAATGCAAAACATCTTTGAAGAAACCGCCGGGAACGAACGGGAGCATGCAAAAAGATTATACAAGTTTCTTAAGGAAGAGCTGGAAGGCGATGTCATAACAGTTAATGCGAGTTTTCCTGTAAATTTACAAGATACAAAATCAAATTTAAAGGCTGCTGCAGCAGGCGAGCATGAAGAGCATACAGATATGTATCCCACATTTGCAAAAATTGCAAAAGAAGAAGGTTTCGAAGAAATCTCAAAAGTTTTCACTGAAATCGGGGAAGTGGAAGAGAGACACGAAAAGAGATTTTTGAAACTTCTTAAAAACATTGAAGATAATATGGTGTTTAAAAGAGATGAGATTGTGGAGTGGAAATGCAATAATTGCGGCTATATTCACACTGGTAAAGAAGCTCCAAAAAAATGTCCAGCTTGTGACCACGCCATGGCACATTTCGAATTGTTTGTAGAGACATATTGACGAAAAAAGTCCGTACTCAGCAATATATACACGTTGCTGAGTACGGTCTTATTTTTTGCATCATTATAAATCCTCATAATCCAAGATGAAGGTGTCGCCATCTTCAATAGTACCTGCCACAAATCCTTTCTTGAACCATTTTGCACGTTGTGCTGAAGTGCCATGGGTAAAACTATCAGGCACTACATAGCCCTGCCCCTGCTTTTGAAGCCTGTCATCACCCACTGCACCTGCGGCGGTCAATGCTTCCTCCAGATCGCCTTCCTCAAGTATATCCATTCTATTCACATAATGAGCCCAGACACCGGCAAAATAATCTGCCTGCAATTCCAGTCTAACCATAACTTGATTGAACTCCGTTGGAGACAGCTTAGACCGTAAGTCATTCACCTGACCCAATATTCCCAACTGATTTTGTACATGGTGTCCAACTTCATGGGCAATAACATATGCTGCTGCAAAATCGCCAGGAGCTTTATACTTCTGATGCAGATCATCAAAGAAACTCAAATCAATGTAGATTTTTTCATCACCAGAACAATAAAACGGTCCTGTCGAAGATCCTGCAACGCCACAGGCAGATTCCACCTGTCCTGTATATATGACTAAGTTCGGATATGAATAGGTCCAACCCTCATTCTTAAATAGCTCTTCCCAGACATTTTCGGTTTCAGCCAGTACGACCGAGACAAATTCCACCATCTCCTCTTCTTCCGCTGTACCTTCATATGATGCCTCTATACCAGGTGTATCCGGTTGGAGGTTTTCGATCACATCAGCCGGATTACCACCAAGCAAAGCCACGATAATAAAAATGATGATTGTGCCTATTCCACCACCTACTATTTTCCCGGAGCTACCACCTCTTCTATCCTCAACATTTGTGCTTCTTCTTCTACCCTTCCAGTCCATATAAACTCCTCCCAAAAACATCATATATTTGTTCTTATATTATACTACAAATTAGTCGTTAAATATATCATTGAGAAAAATTTTCATTGACCATGTATTTTATTGCTTTACCTGTCTTTATTGCATAATCGATTTCACTTCTAGTGCTATCTCCAATGTAACCATCCCTATTGATAATAAAAACCTCATCCGACATGTCAATTTTTCTTTTATGCATGTCATCAAGCATTGTTTTAACTTCCTCATTCAACACAGTTTCATACTCTCCGTCAGCGTGTCCATACAAGCCAACAGAAATCACTATATGTCCTGATAGTGTTAACTCCTTTTGTATCCTTAAAAAATCATCCTTAAATCTTGTACTGCCACAAAGTGTGACAACTTTATACTTTCCTTCCACGAAATACCTCCTTAATGTTTATACTGCTATTCGGTTAATACATTGTGCTGATCTGCTTCAACCAGTCTTTTATTTCTCTTCTTGAAATTATCTGCCTGAGAAATCAACATGCCAGCAAGCATCAGCAGACTGCCAAAATAACCTCGTGGCGACATTCGTTCGCCTAATAATACCATGCCCCCTATAGCAGCAAACACTGCCTCCATGCTTAAAGCTATGGCTGCATGAGACGCTTTGGCATGCCTCTGTGCCACTACCTGTAGAGTGTATGCTATACCGACTGACATCAAGCCACCATATAACAATGGAATTAAAGCATAACCTATATTTGTTATTTGAATATCTTCAAATATAAAAGCGACTATGAAGCTTAGTATAGAACAAGTCGCGAACTGCATGGAAGAAAGCTTAACTGCATCTACCTTAGAAACAAAAAAACCAATTACAATAATATGAGTTGCCCAGAAAAAAGCGCCAATCAACTGCAACAAATCACCAAACTCTATGGTTAGATCTTCATTGATGCTTAGGAAATACAATCCTATCGCTGCTACAATTGCTCCCAGCCATATGTTTTTAGTAGATCTTTGTTTGATAGCAATACCTAGAATTGGTACAAGCACTATGTAAAGGCTTGTTATAAAGCCCGCCTTTCCAGCTGTGGTATATTTCATACCGACCTGCTGAAGTGTTGCTGCAATAAACAAAACACTCCCCGCTAAAAAACCATATTTAACGATGAGTTTAAGGTTATCTCTATTATACTCTTTTTCCTTATCCCTGTTTTTCAACTCAAAGTATTTGATTATCGGTAATAGTGAAAGGCTTCCCAAAGCAAATCTGATACCGTTAAATGTAAACGCCCCCACATACTGCATCCCAACTCTCTGGGCAACAAAAGCGAATCCCCAAATGGCTGCTGTTAACAATAATAAAAAGCTGGCCCTTAACTCTTTACTTATCATAGCAAATCTGTTCCTATCTTCATGATTTATCCTCCAATTTTGTTATTACTCAATTTGATTAATCCTCATATATTATAGCATAAAACACGTATTTCGGTTACTCTTGACTATAAAATTAATAGCTGCATCCCTGAAGATGCAACTATTCGAATGACAGTTGTTTTCTATTTATTTCTTATTAGTGAAAAGTGTTTTCCATGCATATAGGCCTAGTGATAGACCGATTACGCCATATGCTACAAAGGTTCTGAAAAATTCTCCAATCTGAGGATCTCCAAACAATTCCTTTCCAGCAAAAGGTGAGACAATAAATAACGTATGAAATAGTATTACACCCACTATAGCATTGTTGTTTGTCGCTTTAGATACAGTCGCCCCGCCTACCAAAAGAGCGGCAACCGAAAACTGTGCTATCTGAACATGGGATCCAAATGTATTCATTACGCCTATTTCCTGTAGGAATATAATCTGTCCCCATGCTGCCAAGATGGTTGATATTGTAATAGCAATAATCCTTACCCTGTTTACATTGATACCGGAAACTGCAGCAATATGCTGATTTTGTCCTACTGCCCTGAAATCTTGACCTAGCTTGGTTTTGATGATGATCATGTTAAAGCCACATAGTAGGGCTATAAAAAGACCGGAAACTGCAGGAAATGTCAACGATTTCAACATTCTAATCTGTAAAGGAAAAATATTTGTATACATTATCAAAGCGCTAAAAACTAAAACTGCTGCTGAAACTACAATTCCACTTTTTTGTTTTACCGTTAGTTTTTTCTTGATAAAGAACAATCCAAGATAGACTAAAATAATGATTACAGACACAACCATTAGAATATTGAAGAATGGCACCTTGGTGACACCTCCAAAATCAAGACCAAATTTCAAGGTTTCTGTAAAGGTAATGGAATTACGCAATCCAACACCACTTGTCAATAACAGATCTTTGTTTCTGACAGTAAACAACCCGCCCACAGCAAAGAGAAAAATAAACTGATAGATACCATTTGCAAAGAATCCGACAATCATACTGGCAATCATTTCCTGACCCTTTGTCTTATTCAGCAGCATACCGGTCAAAATCCCAAATATTGCAGCCATGGGAACAGCTATCAGCATTGCAAGCATAATGCCTCCAAATCCATTCCAAAAGGCTATCTGGTAATTTGTCACTATTATCAATGCCGCCTGACCAGCCATAGCACCGATGATTATGCTGAAATTCAGTCCCATACCAGCCATGACAGGTATCAGCAAAGACAAAACTAAAAAACTGTTTCGACTTATTCTTTCAAGCAACTGACTCATTAGAAAGTACAATGACTGTTTTGATGCTATAAAGGCCAGGATTGAAATAACCACAAAAACTATAACAACTATATTTTTAATCAAGAACTTTTTTAACTGACTAGTAACTGTTGGTTTCATTCTTGACCTCCTACTTTTGTCAATGCATACAGAATAACGCCATTCTGTATAATCATTCTTAATACCTCAGAAAGATTTCCCTCAACAATCAACTTGTTTGCAACCGGCAATGACATAGTCAATAAACCTTGAAAAAGGAACGTTCCAATTATAACATGAAATATCTTCGCTTTTTGGGTGGAAGCACCACCAATGAGAATGGCTGCTATAGCAGGAAATGCCATGAATAAAGGTGCTTGATATAGCTGCAAGTATCCATAACTCTGTGAGAAAACAACAATCCCTATAGATGCAATAACTGTCGAAAGAGTAGCGCCTAAAACCCTCATCTTATCCACATTTATGCCGGAAGCCAATGCAAATTTGGGATTATCACCAGCTGCTCTCATCTCCATTCCAAGCTTAGATCGATTAAACAGAAATACCACAAAGCAAAAAAGAAAAAAGAAAATCAATAGTCCCGTTGGTATCGTAAATTCGACCACAGCTGCATTATTAGGATACAAATCCGAAATATACTTGTCAGTACGATTGAAGAATGTAATTAAGTTTCCTGTTTCAGCAACTCTGACATATTTCCACGAGAAAAAATCATTCAGCATTTTACCAAAAGAATTATCCAGCAAAATAATATTTCTCAATCCTTTTCCTAAAGGCCAGGTCATTTCAGGATGCTTTAAAGGCATGAGTATCCATCCTATGCTCATCAGTGACACGATGGAAAAGCCAGTATAGGTCGATACTATCAACTCAGACCCCTTTACCTTGTTGAGCATCTGTCCATAGAGATAACCAAAAATCAATGCCAATGGAATTGAAATTGCAATAGCGAGCCATAAACCACCGAACCCTGCGATTCCAAATTCAAAGCTGACAACAGATCCGACTAGACCTGCAATAATGCCAATAGGTAACGCAAAATTGGGTCCTAACCCTGATTGTATGGAAGGAACCATAGCTAGTACCAAGACACCATTCATAGCAAATCTGACCAATGTATCAGACATTAGTGTTGTAAAAGGTATTTTGACAATTACTGCCATAACACATACAAGTAGGAAGAAGGACGATATGATAAACCTAGGCAGGTTAGCACCTGAAGTCATATTCTTCAAAAACTTATTCATGCAATACCTCCTACCTTAACTTTTTTGTAATCTCCTGACATCATTAGGCCAAAATCAACATCAGACGCATCCGGTTTTAATACTCCTTCTACTTTACCCTCGCAAACAATAACTATGCGATCACATATAGATCTTAATTCCGCCAACTCACTGGATGTCATGATGATAGTCATACCCAATTCCTTGTTCAAAAATCTCAATTTATCCAGTATCAATTGTTTAGCTCCTATGTCTACTCCCCTAGTTGGTTCAGAGACCAGTAGTATTTCTGGTTCAATGGTGAGTGCTCTAGCCAAACAAACCTTCTGTTGATTGCCACCTGACAATCTCCTAGTTTCCTGCTTTGTTCCTGTACATCTGATATCAAGTTCCTTGACCATGCTTTCTGCATGATTCCTTATTTTGGAATCATCTCTAAAAGAAAACGGTCCAAATTTTTTAAGGAAATCTCCATTTACTCTTATTGCAGTAATAGCTATATTATCTTCTATTGAAGAGTCCAGGAGCAACCCGACACCTTTTCTATCCTCTGATACAAACGCTAGCTTCTTATTATATGATTCAATTGTGTTGTTTAAAACAAGCTTCTCATTGTTTATAGTAATTTCGCCGTCTGTCTCAAACATACCCATTATACCATTGGCGATGCCTATTTTACCTTGCCCAGCCAAACCACCGATGCCAATAATTTCTCCTCGCTTTATATCAAGATCAACACCTTTTACTGCTTCTCCTGGCATATTGACCTGTAGGTTTCTCAGAGACATGACAACATCTGCTTCTTTTTCTTCTGTCTTGACAGTTTTTGTTATAGAGAGTTCTCTACCTACCATCAATGCTGCGATTTCCATAACATTGGTTTCGGTTTTTGGTTTGCTGACCACAAGGTTCCCATCTCTTAAAACAGTAACTGTATCAGCTGCCATCATAACCTCATCCAATCTATGGGTGATGAAAAGTATAGCAATTCCATGACCGGCTATAACTTTCATAGCGCCAATAAGATTTTCAGCCTCACTCTCTGTCAATACAGCAGTAGGTTCATCGAAGACAAGTAGTTTGATGTTCCTTTTATCGATCTCTCTAGCTATTTCAACTAATTGCATATACCCTACCGGTAGACTCGACACATAAGCATTTTCATCAATACCTATATTTAAGGTGTCCAAAGCTTTTCGAGAGTCTTTTGACATCGCTTCACTATCAAGGAATTCAAGTGCCTTACTTCTAAATACTGAGCTAACAATGTTCCTTCGGGTGATTTCTCTATTTAATTTAATATTCTCAGTAATTGTAAATCCGGGTATTAGCATGAACTCTTGATGCACCATGCCTATACCATGACCCATAGCTTCTTTAGGAGAAATGATATTTACAACTTCACCGTTTAACTTAACTTCTCCGTTAAATCCTCCAGTGCTATGTATGACAGGCATACCAAAAAGTATGTTCATCAATGTTGATTTTCCGGCGCCATTCTCTCCTAAAAGAGCATGGATTTCTCCTGGCTTAACTTTTAAGTTGATGTTGTTTAGAACAACATTGCCTGAATAATCTTTGGTGATACCATTCATTTCAAGTACATAATCATTTTTCATCTAATCTCATCACTATCCTTTTAATAAAATATAAGGTTGCCGTGAGGCAACCTTACAACAAATTTCTTTGTTAATATGTTACAAAGTCTAACATGATCATGAAGTAATTGTCGTAAACTGTACCACCATCATTCAGTTCTGTCATGCTTATAGCAGTTCCGGTGTAATCTTCAAAAGCAACCTTCAGTTGATCAACATCCACTTTGCCTTCAGTATTGCCTTTTGCCCACTCTATTGCATAAGCAGCGCCACCTTCAGTGAACATCATAGAGATAGGAACTGGCCAGTTAGATATTCTCCCTGTACCACCTTTTTCAGCTATGGCATCTTTTGTCAATTGAATGATATAAGGCATATCGCCTTTTTTATCTTCAGGAATTGATAAGCCAAGTGCAGATGGGAAACCATGGGTTGGTGAAGGACAGCAAGGAATTGGGTAAATAGCGCCACCCTCAACAACTTGTGTAATCAATGGAACCTGCATTCCACAATTAGTTGCAAAGAAAGCAGTATCTTTTCCATATTCAGCTATTTTTCTTGGAACATCTTCCAATATAAACTGCTGTGCTCCAGTAAGACCTGAGTCTCCTGTTGGGTCTGGTGCAGTCGCATCAACAAACTCGATGCCTAGAGATTCACAAGTTTCTTTAAAAATATCTCTTCTTGCGGCTAGTAATGCATACGACATATGTCTTGGGAAAGAATAATGTACAAATGTTGTTGCACCAAGTGCTACGGCTTGTTCGATAATTGTAACGCCAGTTGACAACTCATCAATTGCGACAACGATATCAGCTACAGGAGCTATTGTGCCTGGGTCTTCTCCCGGTACGCCTGCAATAATCAATAAATCGTCTCTGATCTCTCTAGCTCTTGCAATACCTGCAGCAACACCTGGGACCGCTTGAACGATAACCAAAGCTTTTACTTTAGGATCTGAAGCCAAAGAAACGATGTTGGAAATAGTAGTTTCCTGCTCATCCATAAATTTGTCAGGATAAGTCATATGAACTATCATGTCTTCACCATATTCAGCTAGTACGTTTTGTGCAGCTCTGTACTCTTCTTCATTCTGAGATACTGTACCTGTCAATATACCAATTTTGAAATCATCGTCAGCAGCTGGTGCAGCTGTTGTAGGTGCAGGCGTTGAATCTCCACATGCGGCTAATCCTAGCACTAGAACCAGTACCATTAGTAATGAAATAACTCTTTTTACCATAATAAACTCCTCTTTAATTTAGTTTTCCTAACACATTTTCTTTGTCAGGTTTTGTGAATAAATCCCCTGTTAGAATCAAACATCATCAAAATATTTTCTTAATGAATGTTAATTCTAACTTACTACATTCTATTTGATTTAGAAATTCTTGTCAATTGACAAGTTGTTAATTAAATGTCATAACTAAATATATATGTTATTTATTCACTATTTCTTCGAATCATCAATAAATCTTGAGATTTAAAAATCTGTAAGCTAGTGTTTCCATTTTTAAAAACCACAGAAAAATCCCCCTCTGAAATATTTTCTTCAATGAGAGTCATAACATATTCAAACAGTTGGTTCGGTTTAACAATTTCCCTGTAGGAAATATCGTAATTCGTCTTACATCGTTTATCTATGCATAGATTTTCCTTATTAGAATCTTTTTGTCCTGAATGCAGTATCTTGCTTCTACCCGTCATATCAAACCCGACAGTTGTAAAAGGCCTCCCGTTGCCTAACCAGGATTTAGGATCGCAATCTGCATTGTCTTCAAACAAAAATGTAATACTAGAATGCTTTTTAGGGTTGTATAACTGTATAATCAGATCTAATTGAATTTTCGTAAACTCATGGCAATCATCAATAATAATATGGGTGTATTGTTCTAAATTTCCGTCATTTATTGAGTTCAAAGCCATGATATTGGCTTGGACATAATCAATTTTCCCTTTTGATTTGCAACCTTGACTGTAATAAACCATCAATTCAAATATGGCTTTTCTACTTTTGGAATTCTTATTTAATTTGTACGGTCCTTCCCAATCTAGATCATGCAAGCCTATACGATCAGCGTTCTGATACTGTTGTTCCTCAAAATAACCACAAGCTCTAATCCATTCTATCTCAGCCAACAAAAATTGCTCGTAATTCTTATCCAGATATTTAACCTCTGGATATTGCAGTATTAAGGTATCTATACCTTTATGTAAAATATCACGATAGTAGTTTTTCTCATCATAAATCTCATAGGATAGATTATTCAAAGTGCAGTGTTTCTTATAGTACTGATAAACCACCCCATCAATTGAAGATATGTGGACATTACTGAGTCTTGCTTGTATAAGATCCATGAGTGTTTTGTTTTTCTCTTTTTCTACTTTTTCCAGAAGATAAGAGCTATGCTCAGCAAAAGACTTGCTGTTGTTGATAAAAAGAATCTTATCGTTATGTTCCAGGCAATAGTTTTCCGAGAGGTAAGCAGCTCTTTTGATTCCAATTGCTGTTTTCCCACTTCCTTTAGCACCTGTTATCAGCATGGGACCATGAGGTTTGGTTTTGGCTATATGATCTTGATCGATACTTATTACCATAATACTCTCCTACACTTACTATGCAGTATTGAATTGGATGTTTATCGACTGTTGAATATTGTTTAGCTATTGATTATTGTATCACAAATATAAAATAAAATGGTATTAATATACGTTTTGAAATTGATTAGGTGACGTTGTCTCGGAATTGGTCAGACAGTATAATACCATGTCAGGACCATCTTGAGATTCTGGGTAAATTTGCTTTATAAATCCTTGATATTTGAAATTGAAATGTGTCAATAAAGACAATGAAGAGTTATGATTTTTGTGTGTGACAGCTTCGATCTTGTCAATACCTAGGCTTGTAAATGCGTAGTCAATCACCATGGAAACAGTATCTCTCATATAACCATATCCCTGATAGTCCGGCAGGAGTTCATACCCGATTTCTACAGAGTTATTATCCTGGTTCGCATTCCAAAGGCATACAGTTCCGATAATTTCTTTTGTCTCTAAGAGGCAGATTCCCCAGAAGCAAACAGAACCGATAGCTACATCATTTGAGACCGCATCTATGAATCTTATGGCTCGTTCAATGTTTTCATATAGCTTCATATTGACAAATCGCATATTAAAACTATCAGATCTCAATTTCAAAACAAATGAAGCATCTGATCTGTCGAGTGGTCTGAGCAAAATACGGCCTTTAGTCAACACTTTTGTTTCAAGTTTGGGTTTCATCATAGTTTTCGCTTTCTTTTCCGACTTTATATGATTCTCTAATGATGATTATATCATAGTAGGTTGTCTTTTTTTTAAATTAAGTATATAATTTTGAAAACATATCATGAGGTAGTAGCTATGAGCAATTATAGTAAGGGAGTTATTCTTGTTTTAATATCTACCATCAGCTTTGGGCTGATGCCGGTATTTGTTGTTTTCGCTTATGAAAGCGGAATTGAAACAAGCACATTGCTCCTATTGAGATTTATTTTCTCAACTGTATTCTTTTTTACCTATGTCTTCAAAAAATACAAAATAATACAGATTGATGCCAAAGCTCTATTTTCATTCTTTATACTGGGTGGTATATGTTACACGATGCAGTCAAGGTTCTATTTCTCATCATTAAGGTATATTTCTCCAGCATTGGCAACGCTTTTCCTATATACTTACCCTGCTATTGTTAGTGTTTTTTCGGCTTTCATTGATAAAGAGCGCTTGACGGGAAAAGTAATTCTATCATTATTGATTTCGCTCTCAGGTATATTATTAATAGTTGGGACTTCATGGGGCAATATCAATGTCATAGGAATATTATTCTCTTCCGGTGCATCTCTGGTCTATTCTTTCTATATCGTTTATAGCAGTAGAGTCATCAAAAAAACACCCGCTATAGTAGCGAGTGCTTATATTGCATTATTTTCAACTATTGGCACTTTTGTACTGGGTACCTTTTCAGGTGGATTTAACTTTTCTTTTACTGCATCAGCCTGGTTACCTATTGCAGGACTTGCACTGGTTTCTACAGTAATCGCCATATCATCTTTCCTAAAAGGTATGGAGTATCTGGGACCAACAAAGACTTCCATAATCAGTTTAACTGAGGCTGTATTTACCGTGTTGTTTTCCGTCATTTTCCTTCACGATTTTTTGACGCCATATCAAATCATGGGTGGTGCAGCTGTTCTTTTAGGTGCTTATATAATTGTGCGCAATAAATAATTTCTTTTATTCTGCATTTACAAATTTGCCCATAAATAAAACAGTATCAGTCTCATCTTCAGCTATCATAAATAAAAATGGTCTATCTGCTGTGAAAACAATCGGATCCATCGCTGCACTTTCTGTCATCTCTACAACCGTCACGCCTGCTGCTTCGCTTCCTTCTTCATTTACTTCAATTACAGCCTTGTGCAGTACTCTACTAATAAACAATCCCTCCCGTATATTGGAAAAGTCGGCCTGGGGAGTAAACGGATTCTGCATCCCCATAGATATTAACTCTTTGTTTATCTCTTTAATCCCGTATTCCATCTTGAATTTCGGAAGATTGAGTGTCACCTCTTCAGTCATTTCCATTGATGCTTTGATTGTCATAAACTTGTTCTCGTCCATCGATTCCAAAAAGTCATTTATATTCTGATTCAATTCTGGCAAAATCACGAACATAAAAACTTTGTCATCCCCATAAGGCAATTTAACAGCTTGATAATCATCACCCTTGCCGTATTCTATGGCACCTTTTCTGCTCATCATATCTATGGACTGATTATTTTTGTTTTCACCGTTAAAGCTGGCATTGTAAGTATTGTCTTTGTTGAATTGTGTTGCCCAATCGCCATTGAAGTATACAGCATTTATCAGATACATAACCACATCTGATGGTATGGGAGGATCCAGCATTTTATCAATTTTATCCTTTGTAGATGTTTTTATCCATGCGTTTATGGTGTCAGCTGATTTGGGATCCGAAAAATCAATTTCATTAACCTCTGCATTAAAGAATTGTTTATTAACGTCAATAAAGTCTTGTTTAATTGTTTCTCCTTGCCTATACCAGATGGAGTTGCTGATGGTCAGATCCACTTTTTCATCCACTTGAGATAAATAAGCCATCAGGTTTTTGTAAGTGGTGTTAACAATGTTTTTATCCAGGTCTGTATACTTAAGACCTTTTTCCATTTGTTTCAGGGTTTCTCCGACTGCTCCGTTATAAGTCATGCTCAGAGCTGTCGAAATACTCAGAGGAGATATAAATATGTTCTTATGTAAGTCTTCCCTATTCAACTCCTTAAGTACATCAAAGGCAAAATCCATATTGGACGATGTTACATCAGTGTTGATTAGTTCCAGGTCGAAATCCTTATTCGACTCCGTCACTACATTACAACCGGTAATACTACTAATTATTAGACTTGCGATTATCAATGATAAGATGATTTTGCGCATGTAAAACACCTCCTGATTATTAGACTAATCAATTTAACGGTTTGTTCCATTATAATAAATAGTTGTTTTGATTTTTCATTGATGTTAGAATTAAACTGTCATTGAGCTGAGTTAAAGACTCGGTTATTCCAAATGAGAGAGGTAAAAATATGCTGTCAGATAACAAGAAGGATTTTGTTGAAAAGATCTCCATTAAGGCAGGAGATTATGAAGAAATGTCTGTTAATTGCGCTCAAGGAACAATTGCTGCTTTGGCTGAGGAATTTGACTTTGATGGTATCACGGAACTCATAAAAGCTGCCAGCTTTTTCCCGGGCATTATGTTAAGAGGTGAAACATGCGGTGCTGTATCGGGTGGACTAATGGCTCTGGGAATGGCTCTAGGAAGAGAAAAACTTTCGGATCCAAGCTATAAAACACCAGAAGCAGCTGAAGAGCTTCTACGTCGACGTACACTGGTCTGGAACTTTTGCGAAGACTTTAAGGAAAGATGGGGAAGTACCATGTGCAATTGTGTAAGACCTGCAATCATGGGACGTGATTACAATACGATGATTCCTGAAGAACGTGTCCAATTCATAAACGACGATGGCGCTAAAATGTGCAGACAACCCCCCGAATATGCAGCGCGTTTGATAGCCGAGATACTTTTGGAAGAAGGAATTGAACCAAAAAAATAGGAATAGTCAGTTTTTTACAAACAAAAAAGACAGTGCGAAAACTGCCTTGATTGTTTACATGGTGCGGGCGAAGAGACTCGAACTCCCACGTCGAAGACACTAGATCCTAAGTCTAGCGCGTCTGCCAATTCCGCCACGCCCGCTCATCAGTAACAAGCTTTATTATAACCATCCAGACATGGTGTGTCAACCTTTTTATTGATTTTATAGGTTATATTTAGTGTTTTTTTATTCTCTGAATTTTTCCAGCATCTCTTCTATATCCAAAGAGTTGATATATAAGCCTGTACTTAGCTCAAATCCTCCAAAATTTCCTCTTCTGGGTATTACATGAATATGCCATCTGAAATCTTCGTTTTCAATGTTTTTTGGCACTGAGTGGATATATATATTGAACGGGATTTGTCCATGGACATACTCAACCTTTTGAAAAACATATTGTAGCACTTCTGCCATGTCTTCGATCTCATTTTCAACCGTATGTTCAAATCGATTACTCATTTTATGCCTGACAATGACTTCGCCAGATAGGAAAGCATCCTCGGGTATGAACACGATGAAGTTTTGATTTTCATAGACAATGCTTTGCTCAGATATGTCATTAGCACTGACTGTGGCTTTCAATTCATTCCTCAACTCAGGTGGTATAAAAGACATGGATAAAATCTGGCTGTGGGAATGTCTTTTTGACGCTCCTGCACTTTTGAGGTGGTTTTTATAAATAATGACACTTTCAATTTTATCCTCGTTATTAAGCGCTATGAAACGTGCTTTATACATTTTTATGATACAAGTAAATTCCTCAATTGAAAAATCAAAGAAGTTTTTGTTGTGATCACAGGTTTCTATCATTACTTCATGTTTCCCGTAATCTATCTCTCCATTAAGATGTTTATCCTCATCACACAGCAACGCCGGAAACTTATTATCTATCGATCTGGTCACCCAGCAACCATCTACAATCTCTTCGTATCTCAAACAATTCTCTCTGCTTTGATTCCCTGGACAAAATGGGCAATCATCATCTCCATTTTGAGTAAAGTCACTCATCCTCTTGTCCCTTATGTTGTTTCTCAACAGTTCTCTTCCAGTATGTTTATTAATGATTAGTTTCATCCCAGACCTCCTTATTTAATATGTCGAGCCAAATTTCAATATCTTTCTTGGATTGTATTGCAAAGCCCTTTGCATCTCTTAGTATTTTTCGATTGAGTGACATGTTGTTTGAACCAAATGATTCATGATTAGATGCAGCGATTTGTTTTCCGTATTTTAGACCATAATTGTAAGTATGATTCGTGCCACCTGCAATGGAACTCTCAATTATCAGTAATCCTGCAGACAGCGCAGCTTGAATTCTGTCTCTCTCGATAAAGGTATAACTCTGAGGTGGGGTATAAGGCTCATACTCCGAAACAATACATCCATCTCTGTTTAAAATACTGTCATAAAGTTGCTTGTTCTCTATGGGGTAGACACAGCCTATTCCAGATGGAATAACAGCTATTGATTTCTCTTTATATTTTATCGCTCCCAAATGTGCAGCTGTATCGCAACCTTTCGCCAACCCTGATACAACAACAACTCCTTGACTAGTTATCAGCTCGGAGTAAGCTTTGGCTTTTTTAAACCCCTCTATTGAAGGGTATCTTGTGCCGATGACTGCTATGTTAGAATTATAAGCAAGTAATGATTTATTGCCTTTATAGTAAAGTAATACAGGTGAATCTCCATCTATATGATTGAGATTCTTTGGAAAATCATCATCTAAGCAGGTAATTATTGCTATATTTTCATTATAACAGTTTTCAAGAATTTTTTCCGTTCCGATCTGTATTTTTTCGAGCTCAGAAACCAAAAATTTTCTATTCATTTTTTCACTGAGAATATGCAGAAAATCCTCAAAACCAAGAGATGACGGTCCATTGCTCATGAGTTCCTTAATCAATCTAAGTATAGATTTTCTTCCTACGCCCGGTAATTGTTGCAGTTTTATGATATCGCTATAATGCATTGTAATCTCCGTGTAACTTACTTCTTATAGTATACAGTATCTTATGACAGAATTAAAGAATTGAAAAATCCGGATTCCTCCGGATTATTTCATTACTCATTCTCTTAGCACATCATTGACATCTGTTACTCATATTTCATTAGATATTTATCAACATTTTCAGAAACCTGTTTGCCATCCAGAATCGCTTTCACTACAAGGGATTGACCTGTTCTCATATCTCCTGCCGCAAAAACTTTACTCATACTTGTCATATGTTTAATGTCTGTTTTTACATTACCTGACCTATCAAGACTAATTTTCGAATCCTTTACGAAACCATCATGTTCAGTATGCAAAAATCCTGCTGCAATCAACACCATATCCACATCCATCTCAAATTCAGTACCATCAAGTTCATTCAGATGATACTTGTCATCCTCTTCCTTAATCCACTTAACTTTTAATCCTTGAATTCCTGTTAGGTGTCCATCTTTTCCTAAGAATTGTTTTGTTGCCACTTCCCATTCGCTTATACAGCCTTCTTCATGAGCAGTTGTGTTTTTAAAAAGCTTTGGGTATGTCGGCCAAGGCATAAATTCATCCCTGCACACCTTAGGTTTGGGCAGTATTTCAAACTGATACACTTTCTTGGCACCTTGCCTATTTGCAGTACCGACACAATCTGCTCCAGTATCTCCACCACCTATGACCAAAACAATTTTATCCTTTGCATTAATATCTTCGCCTTCAATTTTTTCGCCGAAGTGTTTCTTTGTTTGTTGAGAAAGAAAATCAACAGCAAAATGTATCCCTCTTAACTCCCTTCCAGGAATACTTAAATCTCTCGGCACCCATGTACCGCATGCCATTATGATGCTGTCATAATCTTTTGAAAGCGACTCAAGATCCTTATCTTTTCCGATTTCCATTCCATTGACAAATATTATGCCTGCTGCTTTCATCAGGTCTACTCTTCTTTCAATAATGCTTTTGTCCAACTTATAATTTGGTATGCCGTATCGCATCAATCCGCCAACCCTCAATTCTCTTTCATATACGCTCACTCTGTGACCCAATGCATTTAAATCATCTGCTGCTGCCAATCCTGCTGGACCACCGCCTATTATAGCTATTTTTTTATTAGTTCTGACCTTTGGAGCTCTAGGTTGTATCCACCCATTCTCAAAAGCCATTTCCACAATTGATTGCTCTATTTCCCTGATGGATACGGCCTCTCTGTTAACGCCTAAGACGCAGGCTGCCTCACACAATGAAGGACAGACTCTGCCTGTGAATTCGGGGAAATTGGCAGTCAAAGCCAGCTTTTGATAGGCACCTTCCCAGTCACCAATATAAACCAGATCATTCCACTCAGGTATAAGATTTCCCAATGGACATCCCCAGTTGCAGAATGATGTTCCACAGTCCATGCATCTATTGGCTTGCGCCATCATTTCACTTTCAGTCAAAGGTATATAAACCGAGTCGAAGTCCTTAACTCGTTCATTAATAGATCTATGGTTGAAATTTTTTCTCTCTATATCCATAAAACCCGTTAGTTTACCGCTCATGATCCACCTCCTCAAGAAACCTTAGTCTCTTGATTGTTTTTTTCAGTAATCTCTTTGTAGGCTACTGGAATAACTCTTGAAAATTTATTCTTATAATATGTCCAGTCATCTAGTATTTCTTTTGCAACGATGCTCTCTGTATATTGATAATGGTCCGCTATCATTTTTTTCACTTTTATCATGTTTTCTACGGATGGCTTTTCAATCAATATCAGCTCATGATTACACATGCTTTCCAGTTCTTTGTTAATATCCAATATAACTGCAGTTCCACCACTCATGCCAGCAGCAAAATTGCGTCCCACATCTCCCAAAATGACCACAAATCCATCCGTCATATACTCACAACCATGATTGCCGACGCCCTCTACGACAGCCTCCGCACCACTGTTTCGGACGCAGAATCTCTCTCCGACTATGCCGTTTATATAAACTTTTCCTTGAGTCGCCCCATACAAAATGGTATTTCCTGCAATAATGCTTTTGCCATATTCCGCTTCTCTCGGTTTTCTTATAATTATTTTTGCGCCTGACAATCCTTTAGCGACATAATCGTTAGCGTCCCCCTCCAGCTCCAGGGTCAATCCTTTGATGCCAAATGCACCGAAGCTCTGACCTGCGGACCCATAGAATTTGAAGTTTATCATATCGTCTTCGAATTTTTCATTAGGAAAAGTTTTAGCAATCTCACCGCTTAGCATGGTACCTACTGTTCTGTGAAGATTCTTGATTTCAAAGGATCCAGAAACTTTCTTTCGGTCTTTGAAGAAGCTCTGACTCTGTTGGATTAGTTTGTAGTCCATTGATCCTTCCAAGCCGTGGTCCTGATTTTGTGAGCAATAAGGTGTTATTCTTCTTGGAACATCCGGTCTGTACAATATATTTGATAGATCCAGCATTTTAGCTTTCCAGTGATCAATATTTTTATTGACTGTTAGTTTATCTACCCTGCCCACCATTTCATTGATGGTTCTGAAACCAAGTATAGCCATGTTTTCTCTTACTTCACGTGCTATAAATTTCATAAAATTTATGACATATTCAGGTTTTCCGCAGAAATTTTCCCTTAATTCTTCGCTCTGTGTCGCTACACCCATCTCACAATTATTATTTTGGCAATGCCTCAACATGACACATCCCAAGGTAACCAACAGAGTAGTGGCAAATCCAAACTCTTCAGCTCCTAATAGGCATGCAATGACAACGTCTCGTCCTGTTTTAAGCTGGCCATCTGTCTGAAGCCTGACTCTGCTTCTTAGATTGTTCAATAACAGAACCTGATGAGTCTCTGATAAACCTATCTCCCATGGTATGCCTGCATTCCTGATTGATGACAAGGGTGAGGCTCCAGTTCCACCATCATGTCCACTTATGATAATAAGATCAGCATGTGCCTTTGTAACCCCAGCAGCAACCGTCCCTACACCATTCTCCGCAACAAGCTTAACACTGATTTTTGCTCTTGGATTGGCATTTTTTAAATCAAAGATCAGTTGTGCAAGGTCCTCAATAGAGTAGATGTCATGATGCGGAGGTGGAGAAATTAAATCTATTCCAGGAACAGAATGCCTTATCTTACCGATATATTCATTAACCTTTTTTCCAGGCAGATGACCGCCTTCTCCAGGCTTTGCTCCTTGAGAGACCTTGATCTGTAGCTCATCGGCAGAGGAGAGGTAGTCTATGGTAACACCAAACCTGGCAGATGCGACCTGCTTGACTGCGCTATTCCTATTATCAACATCGTTAATCGTTGAAAGTCTGGCTGGGTCTTCCCCACCTTCTCCTGAATTGCTTTTCGCACCTAGTCGATTCATTGCGATTGCTATGGTTTCATGAGCTTCCTTGCTGATGGAACCGATTGACATCGCTCCTGAACAAAATCTTTTGATTATTTCAGACTCGGGTTCCACTTCTTCTAAAGGAATTGGGTTTAAGTTATTGAATTCGAACATACTTCTAAGCGTAGTCAGATTTCGAGATTGATCATCTATCAATGACGTATACTCTTTGAATTTGGAGTAATCCCCGATTCTTACGGACTGCTGCAATCTAAAAATAGTATCGGGATTAAACAGATGATATTCTCCGGTTTTTCTCCATTTGTACAATCCGCCAACTTCAAGATCTGTTGTACTTTGTCTAAGGTTATTGTATGCGCTGGTATGTCTTATCAAAACCTCTTTGGCTATTTCTTCTATTCCTATGCCACCAATTCTCGTAGGTGTTCCCCCAAAATATTTGTTAACAGTTTCTTCATTGATACCAAGAATCTCAAATATCTGTGCTCCATGATAGCTTTGTGTCGTGCAGATTCCCATTTTTGACAGTATTTTAGCCAGACCTTTAGAGGAAGCCTTAAGATATGCCTCTACGGAATTTTCCTCCACACAATTGATCAATCCACTTTTCGTCAGATCCTTAACGGACTCTATGGCAAGATATGGATTAATAGCGCTTGCACCATAAGCATTCAACAATGCAAAATGAGTGGTTTCTCGCGCATCTCCTGATTCAATCAGTATAGATATTTTTGATCTTTGCTTTTTTTCAATCAAATAATGATGAACAGCAGATACAGCTAACAATGATGGTATTGCAGCCTCGTAGCTGTCGACTTTTGCATCTGATAAGATAATGATATTATAACCATCAGCTACTCTTTGAAGAGCTCTTTCACATATCAGATCCAAAGCTATTTTGAATCCTTCCACACCACTGTCGGCTTTAAATGTTATAGGAATCACAGTAGACATGAAGTCTTCGTTTCGCAAGGATTTTAACTGATCCATCTCGTCATTTCCAATAATCGGCGTATCTACTAAAATGTATTTATTGTTCAATGCCTTCGTATTCAAAATGTCTTCCTGAGTTCCCAGGAAGTTCATCAATGACATGACCACTCCTTCCCGTATAGGATCAATTGGCGGATTGGTCACTTGTGCAAACAACTGTCTGAAATAGCTGAAAAGAACTTGTGGCTTATTGGACAAAACTGCCAAAGGTGTATCGTTACCCATGGAACCAATGGGTTCTCCTGCATTCTCAGCCATAGGTTTTAAAATCATCCGCAAATCTTCCATAGTGTATCCAAAAGCTTTTTGCTTTTCCACCAACTTTTCTTTGCTCATTATTTCTTTGGAGACAGTAGATTCCTGAAGGTCTGAAAATTTTAATCTATTGTTGTTAACAATTGAAATGTAGTCCATTTTTGATGCTACAGTGCTCTTGATCTCTTCATCAAAAAATATTTTCTTCCGTTCTGTATCAACCAGAAGCATTTCTCCCGGCTTTAGCCTTCCTTTTTTCAGTATATCTTCAGGTTTCATTTTAAGCACGCCAAACTCTGATGCCATTACGACTGTATCATCGTTTCTAATCACATATTTTGCAGGTCTAAGTCCATTCCTGTCAAGTGTTCCACCTATTTGTGTACCATCACAGAAGAACATAGCAGCAGGTCCATCCCAGGGTTCTATCATAGCGCCGTGATACTCATAAAACGCCTTTTTATCTTCAGTCATGATTGTATCATTTTCCCATGCTTCTGGTATCAACATCATCAAAGTATGCGCGTTAGTTCTTCCATTGTGCTTGATAAACTCAAAAACATTATCAACTGAGGCAGAATCACTTTTTCCCTTCTGGATAATAGGATAAAGGTCGTTGATGTTTTCTTCGAAGACCTCTGATTTAAGTACGCCTTCTCTAGTTCCCATCCAGTTTCTATTGCCCTTGATAGTGTTGATTTCGCCATTATGGGCTAAATATCTAAAAGGCTGTGCAAGATCCCAAGTAGGAAAAGTGTTGGTGCTGAATCTTTGATGTACCAAGGCCATACTACTCTTGTAGTTTATGTCGTTAAGATCAAGATAGTATTTTTCTATCTGGTCAGCTAGCAATAGACCTTTATAGATAACAGTCTTTGATGACATGGAGCAAATATAAAAGTATTCTTTGTTTCGCTTGACCAGTCTATCAATCTCGCGTTCGATTCTTTTTCGTGTCAAGTACAAGTCTCTCTCAAAGGGCAACTGACCATCAGCTTTCATATCCTCGATAAACACTTGTCTAATAACAGGCTCAGTACCTCTGGCAGTTTCTCCAATACTCTTATTGTCAGTTGGGACAAATCTCCAACCGAGTGTTTTGTTGCCTGTGTCCCTGATTACCCTCTCTATGATTCCTTCGCATTGAAGCCTCAATGCAGGTTCTTTAGGTAAAAATACCATGCCAATTCCATACCTGCCATGTTCAGGAAGATCAATTCCATCATTGCCACAAAAAATCCTGAAGAACTCATCTGGAATCTGTGTCATAATCCCAGCGCCATCGCCGGTTTTAGGATCTGACCCCGCTGCTCCCCTATGTTCCATGTTTTTTAATATTTCCAAGCCATTTTTAACTATCTTATGGCTTACTTCCCCTTTGGTATTGACAATGAATCCTACCCCGCAAGAATCCTTTTCGTTTTCAGGATCAAACAGACCCTGCTTTCTCGGAAATCCATTACTATACATAATCTCCCTCCAATTTAAAATGTTTGTTATAAAGACATGTGTTTTTATATCAAATACATCTATTTCTGTTTTTTAACATTTTACACCATGTTTTGTTCTTTAACAATAGTTATTTTCACTAATTGCATACAAAATACAATTTGGCTCCAGGAAAACCTTATTTGGTTATAAACGTCTTTAAAAAATGTTACATATTTGTAACATTTGTTTAAATATTGTAAAATCTGCAAAAAAACAGTAGAATAAACCACTTTCCAAGCGGTTTATTCTACTGTACAATTGCTGAATAATTAAAGATATGTTTTCAAATCTAATCCAATACTATTATCAATTAAAGAACATGAGCAGAACACCAGCCGCGACTGCAGAGCCAATAACCCCAGCCACATTCGGTCCCATGGCATGCATCAGCAGGAAGTTGGATGGATTGTACTTCTGACCTTCCTTCTGAACGACCCTGGCTGCCATCGGCACTGCCGATACGCCTGCTGCGCCAATCATCGGATTGATCTTGCCGCCACTTGTCTTGTACATGATCTTGCCAAACAGTACCCCTGTTGCCGTTCCGATGGCGAACGCCACCAATCCCAGGGCTATAATCTTAAGGGTTTCTGGTGTCAAAAACAGTTCCGCCTCTGATTTGGCGCCAACTGTGATGCCAAGGAATATGGTGACGATGTACATCAGCGAGTTGGTGGCTGTTTCCGCCAGCTTCGGCACCACGCCTGATTCTCTGATCAGGTTGCCAAACATCAGCATGCCGATCAGTGCCGCTGCCGATGGCAGCAACAGTACGCAGAAAATAGTAACCACGATGGGGAACACCACTTTCTCTGTCTTGGTGACAAATCGCAGCTGCTCCATCTTGACTTTTCTTTCCTTCTCGGTTGTCAGCGCTCTGATGATCGGTGGCTGTATGATCGGTACCAGTGCCATGTAGGAATAGGCCGCGATGGCGATGGGTCCCAAAAGATGGGGTGCCAATCTGGAGGTGATATACAGGGCTGTCGGTCCGTCCGCGCCGCCGATGATGCCGATGGAGGCTGCTTCAGGGCCGGTGAAGCCAAGCAGTATCGCACCGATGAAGGTGATGAATATCCCAAACTGCGCCGCCGCTCCCAGCAGGATGCTTCTTGGGTTTGCAATCAGTGGTCCGAAGTCGGTTCCCGCACCGACACATAGAAAGATCAGCGGTGGATAGACCCCTTTTTCCGTTCCGATATACAGAAGATGCAACAGGCCTTCCCCTTCCATCAGCCCCGATAGCGGCATGTTGACCAGCAGCATCCCGAATGCGATGGGAATCAGCAGGTAGGGCTCGAATTTCTTTGCCACGGCCAGATACAAATAGACGCAGGCGATGACAATCATGATCAGTTCCTTGTAGGTCATTGCGGAGAATCCGGTGCTAGACCAAAACTCTCGTAATATTTCTCCCATTTGGATTCCTCCCTCTTAACCTAATGTGATCAGGGCGTCTCCGCTGCTGACACTGGTTCCTTTTGTCACATGGATGGTCTTCACGGTTCCGTCTACCGGTGCCACAATCTCGTTTTCCATCTTCATCGCTTCTAATATGATCAGGTTGTCTCCCGCTTTTACGGCCTGTCCCACGACGACCGGAATATCGAATATGGTGCCTGGCATCGGTGCTGAAATCAGTTCGCCGCCTGCTGATACTGGTGCCGCCGCTGGGGCCGGTGCCGGTGCTGCCACTGGCGCTGCCTTGGGGGCTGCTACCACAGGCGCTGGCGCTGCCTGGACTCTTGGTGCGCTTGGGGTGCTGACGCCACCCACTTCTTCCACTTCCACCTGATAGGTTGTTCCGTTGACTGTTATATTGTATTGTTTCATGATTATCCTCCTATTTTCATCTGATCTATTCTGCCCATCTGCGCCCAGATTGGTTCCTGGCTCGCCATGGGGATTATTTTTCTTACGATTAGCTTGTCTGTTCCTGTTCCGATATAGGCCGCTATCGCCGCGGTGATCACTGCCACTAGCGCCTCATCTGTTCCTGCTGCTATTTCAGGTGTTGCCGCTATGGTCTGGGTCTGAGGTTCTTTCTTAACCTCTTGAGACTTTTTTTCGGCAAATATCACCTTGAACAAATCCAGTATGAATGATATCACCAATAGCGTCGCAAACACCACGCCCATGCTGAATACGGTGATGATGATCATTTCTCCAAATTCAATTGTTTCTCCGAACATGTCTTCTCCTCCTTATACCGGCATGTTGCCATGTTTCTTCGCCGGTCTTGTCTCCCGCTTGCCTGAGAGCATCTCGAATGCGCTGATCACTCTTTTTCTGGTCTGGCTTGGCTCGATCACGTCATCCAGATAGCCTCTGGCTGCCGCGATGTAGGGGTTTGCCACTGTGTCGGTGTATTCCTGTATCTTTTCTTGCCTTTTCACGTTCTCGTCTTCGGCTTCCGCGATCTCTTTTCTGAAGATGATGTTGGCCGCTCCCGATGGTCCCATGACGGCGATCTCCGCTGTCGGCCATCCCAGCACCATATCGGCTCCCAGATGCTTCGAGCACATGGCGATGTAGGATCCGCCGTAGGCTTTCCTTGTGATGACGGTCACTTTTGGCACTGTCGCTTCCGAGTAGGCATAGAGCATCTTGGCGCCGTGTCGGATGATGCCGCCAAATTCCTGTCCTGTTCCCGGCAGGAATCCCGGGGTATCCATCAGGGTCAATAGCGGTATGTTAAACGCGTCGCAGGTTCGGATGAAATGCGCTCCCTTGTCTGCCGCGTTGATGTCCACACACCCTGCCAGCCTGTTTGGCTGATTGGCGATGACGCCTACGCTTTTGCCGTTTAGTCTGGCAAAGCCTGTCACGATGTTCTCGGCGTAGTAGGGCTGGTATTCCAGAAACTCGCCGTTGTCTGACAATGAATGGATGACGTCCTTGATGTTGTAGGCTTTGTTCGGGCTGTCCGGTATGATTTCGTTCAGACTCTCGTCTGTACGGTTCAGATCGTCTCCTGTTGCCACTTCCGGCACCGTCTCCATATTGTTTTGCGGGATGAAGCTCAATAGGTGTCTGATTTTCTGGAAGCATTCCTCTTCTGTCTTGTCATAGAACTGGGCCACGCCGCTGATCTTGTTGTGGGTCATGGCGCCACCTAGCTGCTCTGCCGATACGTCCTCTCCTGTCACGGTCTTGATGACCTGCGGTCCCGTGATGAACATCTTGGAGATCCCGTCCACCATGAAGATGAAGTCTGTCAGTGCCGGTGAGTACACCGCGCCGCCTGCCGATGGTCCAAGTACGACCGAAATCTGTGGGATGACGCCTGATGCGATGGTGTTGTTGTAGAAGATGTCGCCATAGCCTTTTAGCGCGTCTACGCCTTCCTGGATCCTCGCCCCGCCTGAGTCGTTGATGCCGATCAGCGGTGCCCCTACCTTCAGTGCCATCTGCTGGGCCTTGACGATCTTCGCCGCGTGCATCTCGCCTAGGGATCCGCCAATGACGGTGAAGTCCTGGGCAAATATGTACACCAGTCGTCCGTCTATGGTTCCGTAGCCTGTCACGACTCCCTCTCCGGGCGCTTTTGTCTTGTCCATCCCGAAGTTCACGCTTCTGTGTTCGATAAAGGAATCGATTTCCACAAAGCTTCCCTCG
>CAKMKB010000049.1:0-8943 GCA_927435965.1 uncultured Clostridia bacterium | reverse complement strand
TAGGAGACTAACTATTAAAAGTCAATAGTATTCATGAATAGTTTAAGATTTAAATATAGGCATACCCAATAAGCCTTCAAATCAAAGAATTTTGAAGGAAATAGGTTTTAAGATTGATAGAGGCCACTACATCATCTATCGAAGTTTAGAAGGATCAAAAGGAACATTGGTTGTTTCCAGGGTATAGATAACACGAATGAGTTTTTTTGCAACATGACTTAAAGCTACCCGGTGAGGCTTCCCTTCCTTACGTTTTTTATGATAATAAGCTGCAAACACCATATTATTCATGATAAGAGGCATCGTGCAGTTCATAAGCGCGTAGCGAAGATGAGATGATCCACGCTTCACCATCTTTCCTGTAAAGGCCATTGTCCCTGATTGAAAATATCCCGGTTCCAAGCCAGCAAAGGAAAGCATTTGGGATGGAGAAGGAAACTGATTGACATCACCATATTCAGAATAGATGATAGCCGCAGAAATGGGGCCAATACCAGGAATGGTAAGCATGCGGGGATTTAATTCCGTAATCAATGAAATGATCTCTGATTCCAATCGTTGCACTTCCGTATCAACCAAACGATAAAGGTTAAGAACGCTGAGGAGTTGGGTTTCGAAAATATCATTAGAATCCCCAACCGTATTAGCCGCCAGATCCTTGAGCACGAGAAATCGCTGCATTGAAAATTTACCCCGAGACACGCATCTGATTGGATCATAAGAAGTTGTCTTCATGCGAGCCATTTTATCAGGCGTATGATATTTCTCCAGCAAAAAAAGAGCGGTCTGACTGAAACGATTTTTGAAAAAAGGCTTGAATTCAGGGAAGATATGGTCAAGGATATTGGTAAGTTTGACCATATATAGGGTACGCTGTCGAACCAAAGTGTCTCTCAAACGCGTTAATGACTTTAAGGAATAGGTGTGATAAAATCCAATAGGATAGGGTTTGTAATCAACCGTCATCAGCCAATGAGCGATTGAGCGCGCATCAATTGAATCGTTTTTGGTTTTCCTCAAAGTCTGGGAATGAATGTACTTGCTGATCAGAGCGGGGTTAGATTCCATGAAGCTGTAGTGGGCGTTCTCCAGGAATCGTTTCAGATTAGAGGTGTAGTGGCCGGTTGCTTCAAATCCTATTCTTATGTTATGAGAATCATCAAGAGATTTAAGAGTGGAGAGAAGAACAGAGAAACCGGTCTGAGAATTGGCAATCACAAGATGACTGACAACAACTTCACCTAAATCATTGAGAATAAAGCAGTCATGCTTGTACTTTGAAACATCGATACCGACAAAGTACATGGGAATACCTCCTTAGAAAATGGGATTGTAGCACTGTTGTTTTCCACAAGAAATTCGACCGTGTAATCTCGAAAATGAAACGTCAAAGCGTTAACTAACTGATTACCATTGAAGACGAAAAACTGTGGTCTGAGTCTCCTAATAACAGTCAAGGCTGTACAAAAACAGGTACAAATCCACAGTGCTTAACTTATTATACCGAAGTAAATGAGTTTCAAGATATAAAAAACAAAGAAAGGAAAATATAATCCAATCACCTATTAAAGGATAATTAGATTATACGAGTATAAATGAAAAAGAATGAGTTTAAGTATTTGACTTTTCCCATATTTGATCGTCACAAAGATGATTTGTTAGCGGTTTTCAGCACGAGGCACGGTGGTGTCAGTACGGGTATATATGAATCAATGAATCTTGGATTCTCAACAGGAGATAGTAAAGACAATGTTTTTCATAACTATAAACTCTTTACGCAAGATGTAGGTTTAGACTTCAAGAATATAGTGATTTCTTCTCAGTATCACCATAACAATATCAGGATAGTAACTGACAAAGATCGAGGTAAGGGAATCATAAGAGAACAGGATTATGATGATATTGACGGCTTGATTACAAATAGTTCTGATATCGCTTTGACCACAACTCACGCGGACTGTGCGCCTGTTTATTTTTATGACCCTGATCATAAAGTGATAGGGTTGGCTCATGCCGGATGGATGGGTACGTCGATGGATATTTGTGGTGCCATGATCAAAACTTTGATTCAGTCATTCAAAACAAATCCCCAAGCATTACTGGTTGCCATCGGTCCTTCTATTTGTCGAGACTGTTATGAAGTAGACCTGGATGTCAAGCAAGTATTTGACAAGATGCATGTAAGTGTTGAGGAACATATAGCATTTCGAGAAGAAACTAATAAGTATTATCTCGACATCTCAGGAATCAATCGAAAGTTGATTATTCATCAGGGTGTTAAGCCAGAAAACATTTTTTTATCAGAGTACTGCACTATGGACAACATGGATTTGTTTTTCTCCCATAGAGGACACAAGGGGAGAAGAGGAAGCAATGCTGCTATGATGCAGCTGAGAAAAATAAACCTACAAGGAGTGAATGATGAACATTGCGCTTATTGCACACGATCAAATGAAAGATGATATGGTCAAGTTTGTACTGAATCATATTGCATTTCTAGAAACGTGTACACTTTTTGCCACAGGCACAACAGGCAAGCGGATTCAGGATGAAACTGGGTTAAATGTCAAAAGAATGCTTTCAGGACCAATTGGTGGGGATCAGCAGATAGGCGCTATGACAGCCACTGGGCAGATAGATCTTATTATTTTTTTGAGGGATCCTCTGACAGCACAGCCTCATGAGCCTGATATCTTAGCACTATTACGTGTATGCGATGTACATAATGTTCCGCTAGCTACCAATGAAAAGACTGCTCATCGGCTGATCGAGTCATTTAAGTAAGAACGTCAAGAGATAATGTTTACAAAGGAGAGATGATGATTTTGAAACGCTGTGACTGGGCAGGAGAAGATCGACTTTATCAAGAGTATCATGACAATGAATGGGGGATTCCGTCATATGATGATCGGTATCTTTTTGAGATGCTTATACTGGAAGGAGCTCAAGCTGGACTTTCATGGTTGACTATATTGAAAAGAAGGGAAGGCTACAGAGAAGTCTTTGATCAATTTGATTGGACCACTAACATGAATTATACAGATGATGAGCTTCTTGAAAAATTAAAAAACGATCGAATTATCAGAAACAAACTTAAAGTGTTTTCAGTTAGAAACAATGCAATCCTTTTTCAGAAAATAATCGATGAGTTTGGCAGTTTTAACAACTATCTGTGGGCATTTGTAGACCACAAACCGATTATTAATCACTGGAAATCAATCGCTGATGTACCAGCTACTACTGAAGTAAGCGATGCTCTTAGCCGAGATCTAAAGAAAAGAGGATTCAAATTTGTGGGGTCGACTATTTGTTATGCTTATATGCAGGCAGTTGGGATGGTCAATGATCATATTATGGATTGCTTTTGTAGAAAAATGCAATAAAAAAGGAGCTATATGCTCCCAATGTTCCTTACAGATTTAACTTGCCAATTAATGTCGTTACAGCCTGACCAGAAATTAGTATCCGGTTTTCAAGAATCGAAAGTTTTAGAAAGCCACCTCTATTAGACATCTGATAAGCGAAGAGCTCACTTTTGTCTAATTTTTTTTGCCAATACGGCCCTAGACAGCAATGGGCTGATCCGGTGACAGGGTCTTCATTAACGCCAACAGCTGGATAAAAACAACGGGATACAAAATCAATATCAGGACGATTTGATTTGCAAGTTACAATGATTCCTCTTGATTGAACGGATTTTAGTAAATTAAAATCAGGATTTAGGCTTTTTAGCACCTCTTCATTTTCTACTTCAACAATATAGTCAAGCCTGTTTTTACCGACATATTTAAACCCGACATTTAAACCCTTTATAAGCTCAGTTGGTGGCTCACAAGGATGTTCAATCTCCAATGGAAAATTCATCTGAATCCAATCACCAATCTTTTCAGCGGTGATCAGACCACTTTTAGTATTAAATCTGATTTTATGATTTAAAAAAAGATGTTGGCTTAACAAGATATGAGCGCTTGCCAATGTGGCATGACCACATAAATCCACTTCAGCCTCAGGAGTGAACCATCTTAGAGAGAATTCTCCATCATTTTCCAGTAAAAAAGCGGTCTCTGACAAATTCATTTCTTTAGCAACATTTTGCATCCATTCATCTGATTTTGCTGATTCCAGAATGCAAACCGCTGCGGGATTACCCTTGTAAGGTTTTTCTGTAAATGCATCAACGATATATATGTTCATTATAACAACCTACCTTTCTAAAATATTATACTCTAAAAACTTGGATTATCATAATAATATTTGTCCGATGACTAACAGTGCTAAGACTCCCACTTCTATAAGTGGGAGATAAGCACTGTGGAGTCCCTGGATAACGGTTTCTAAGGTTCAGATGGCGTTTGAAACGCCACCTGAACCCAAGAACCCTGTTGATTAAAGTATTAGTGAAGTAGTTCTGTATAGCGATTGACTGTTGACTCAACATCTATCATTGAGAACACGCGTTCAAACCTTACTGTCTCTTTTCCTTGAACGAAGATTATTATAGTTGGATATACAAAAATCATATGTTGACCAACCAGCTTTTTATTGATGGCCATATCCGCGAATGAAAATATCACATCAGGGAATCTTTGACTCATAGCTTCAAGCTCAGGATAGATAGCCAAACAAACTCCACAACCCATATCACTCATAAGTACAACAACAATTTCATTCATTTGAATCAAGCTCTCCAAATCATTCGAATCATCAATTTTTAACATATTCTTATTTCACTTCCTTTTGTGTGAATATTCTGGAAACTCATTATATCACAAAAAATATTCATATAACAGATAAGACAAATCATCCTAGAGACGGAGAATAATTCATCCTTTGGATGATTTTTTTAATTTTTCTATTCTATATAATTGATAACGAAGAGCAAGTATTAGAATTATCTTAAAATTATAATGTTTATGGAACTTTTAACAGGTGATTTTCGACTAATTAGAATACTATAAGGTTGCCGTATTGAAGAGGAGTTTTATAGGATGAAAAGATTGTGTATTTTGATAATTATGGCAGTAATAATGATTGGTACAATGACAGGATGCAACACTTTGACAGCAGCTCAAAGAAATGCTATTGAAAACGATCGCTATGTATTGAGAGACAGCGACAGTTATAGATTTACATTCAGACAGTCCAAGCGTTCGCCAGAGAGTTGTGATATGTCATTTAAACTGTTTTATGGCGTATATACCTTATATGATTTGGATGTATCAGAAAATGAAACAGTTCTTATAGATTTTGAATCAGTTGCGACTTCAGGGCAGTTTAAAACTGTTATTGTAACACCTGAAGATGAAATAGTGACCCTGGCAGAAGGCAATGACAAAGGCAAACTATCCTTAAATCTGACTAAAGGCACTTATAAAATTAAAATTGTCGGTAAAGATGCACAGGGAAGCGTGGCTATTAATCTAAATTATTAAAGGTCGAGACAAACGGATGAATCATGAACTTAAACAAAATGATGGAGGGATAAAGAAATGACGATGGTGATAACGTTGTTGAATATAAAATTCAAAGTAAAAGTCAAGAACATTGGATTGATTGCTGATCACAAAAGAGATAGTCGGCATGCGAACCGATTTGACAACATGAAAACTGTAGAAAGGGATTTGGAGAGAGTAAAGGAATTCTATAGCTACGGTTCAAACATTAAATAATGAGAAGTATCTGCGACGAATAATGAGTAAAGCAGGTACTTTTTTTTGTTTTGTTTAATTAATTTACCCATATCTGTTGAAATCCCAATAAAATGATGATAATATGACAAGAAGAATTTTGGAAAAATTATTGAAGGAGTTTGAGACTATGCATTTATTAATTGCGATAATCAACAATCCAGAGCACGTGACAGATATTTTAGATGAATTTTACAAAGCAGATGTCAAAGGAGCTACAGTGATGGATAGCATGGGAATGGCTCATATAATGGCTAGCTATGTTCCTTTTTTTGCACGGTTTGCTGAGTTTGGAGATAATCCAACACAAAATAAAACTATCTTTGCAATAATTCACTCAAAAGAAAACCTAAAAAGCGCCATTGACGCAATAGAGCATGTTGTAGGGGATTTGGATAGCCCTGATACTGGAATCGTAATGACATTGCCTATAGATTTCTGCAAGGGTCTGTCAAAAACAAAGGGGGATGAGACAAAAAGATGAATATATCTTTAGCCATTGGTATTATCTTTCTTGCTGGTGCTGCAGGTGGTAAGTTAGCACGTCTAATTAAACTTCCATCAGTAACAGGCAATCTGCTAGCTGGCGTTATAGTAGGACCATCCGTTTTAGGATGGGTCGGATCTGATGTCATTTATGCACTTGCGCCAATAAATGAATTAGCCTTGGGTGTTATAGCATTGTCAATTGGAGCTGAATTACATTGGAAAACAATGCGAATACTAGCCAAGGATGCTGCAAAAGTTTTTTTGGTTGAGGCTTTGCTTGCTTTGCTGTTTGTTTTTGGGGCTTTATATATTTTTGGAGTGCCATTTAGATACGCATTTATTTTAGGTGTTATCAGTATAGCCACTGCTCCAGGGGCTATTATTGCTTGTATACGAGAAACACCTACAAAAGGTGATTTTTCAAAATTACTTTTATCTGTAGTGGCTTTAGATAATTTGTTTGCTATTACTGTTTTTGCCATATCTATCAGCTTCATGCAGGTTAGTCTGGCTGCTGTTGATACTGCTAATACGTCAGCTATTCTAATGGCATCGAGAGACCTAAGTTTAGCTTTGCTGAAGGGCATAATCGCTGGAATATTCTTGATTATAACTGCTTCTAAGGCAACAAGCGACAGACGCATATTGGTGTCCGTATTGGGTGCGATTCTTATCACTGTAGGGTTGTCGAATCATATGGCAACTCCCGCGTTATTAGCTTCTATAACAGCAGGTGTCGTCTATAGTAATTTTTCGACAAAACCTCAACGAATCAGTAGATCACTAATGAATGTCGAAGATCCTATTTTGCTTGTCTTTTTAACCTTGGCTGGAGCCAAGCTAGATCTGTCTGTCTTGCCGGTTGTTGGACAAATAGGTTTGGTTTATATTGCGGCACGATTCTTAGCGAAATTGATTGGCAGTCGTATAGGGACATCTTTCACCGAATTTCCGGTGAGCTGGAAGCGGAATCTAGGAAGAGCACTTACTCCTCAGGCTGGTGTAGCAATTGGATTAGCGATTATTGCTGAACAGAAAACAATCTTTGAACCGGATACAGTCATGCCAGTGGTTTTAGCGGCTGTTGTTGTATTTGAGTTAATAGGACCGATATTGGTTCGCAAGGCATTATGTGATACCGAGGTTGCATGAATATAATATTAAAAAAATAATAAAAAACAAGAGAGGAAGTCTATATGTCTTTATATGAGCAATGGCAAGATTTATCAGGCAAAGAGCGAACCCAGGAGGAAACAGAAAAATTCTGGGGCGAGTACATGCCAAAAGAGCAAGCCATATATGAAAAAATTATTTCTGATCCATCAGTCGTTATTAAAGGAACTTTATCATCGTTGGCAGCTGAATTCAACATGGCACCAATTGTATTCACAGGATTTATGGATGGCATCAATACAAGCCTTATTCAGGAATTAGACCTGGAAACACTGACAGAAGATAGCGAAGTTGAGCTTGCGGTTGATTTTGAAAAGCTATATTATAACATGCTGGCTGCTAAAGCTGATTGGCTGTTTGGATTGCCTCAATGGAACGATGTGTTAACATCAGAGCAACGAAAAGGTATAAAAAAGGAATATGATAAGACTAGAACGATTGTTAAAGAGGCCAAGATTGGTCGCAATGATCCCTGTCCATGTGGTAGTGGAAAAAAATACAAGAAATGCTGCCTGGATCAATAACCGGGTAATTTACATGAACATAATTCCGACACCTATCAATGCTATGATGGTTCCAATTATTTCTTTTCCAGTTACTTGCTCTTTTTTTATGAAAAAAGCATAGGGGATTAAAAGTATAGGGGTTATAGACGACAAGGTGGAGGCTACGCCCGGATTAATTTTTTGCACTGCTATAAGCGACAACGAGATGCCAAGAAATGGACCGAAGAATGAACCAATGGTTAATGATGCCAATGCGTCTTTACGCTTGACTGACTGAAAAAACCTAGGCCACTGTCCTCGTATAGTGAAGATTACTAAAAAACCAACTATACCAGCAATTAACCGAATCTGTGTTGCAGAGAAGGGATCATAGTCAGCCATGCCAAACTTACCGATGATATATCCTGCTGATTGGCCGAATGCACCCCCGAAAGCCAATAAAAACCCTAACACTGGGCGTGAGAAATTTAACTTTTTGCTATCTTTGTCAGCAACAAGTATTACTGAAGCGATTCCCGCTATAGTTACAATCATACCAATGACCTGAATCAGGGTCATTTTTTCATTGAGAAATATTAGAGCCATAATCCCACTGAGAGGAGGGACGCTGGCAAAAATCAGCATGGATAACCTTGAGCCAATGCGTATAAAGGCTTCAAATAAAAGTAGATCTCCTATAACCACACCCATGAGACCAGACAATAAAAGCCAGGACCAACCCGATGGTGTTGCATCTGTTGGGAACCATTGACCACGAGTAAAAAATGTAAAAATAGACAAAAAAAACATACCAAACAATAAGCGAATTAAGTTTAAATTCATTGAACCAATTTTTTTAGCGCTGTCTTCGAAAGCAGTGGATGTTATTGCCCAGCATAATGCAGTGGTAAGGGCGGCTATCTCTCCGATATAATTCTGAATGAATCCCATTTTTTCCCTCGCTTAGTTTAGATTAGCAAAATTCATTATAGCATGAAAAGATACATCCAGGAATATCAAAATCATCTTTGTGTAAGTGTACAATACATATGTGACAAAAAAGAATAAAAAATGAAAGGGACTCTGTTATAATGTTAATCACGACAAAA
>CAKMKB010000048.1:0-14563 GCA_927435965.1 uncultured Clostridia bacterium | reverse complement strand
GGTTTACCCTTCATCTTATATGAAAAATCAGAATCATCACCACATAGAGAAATTCTCAAGTCAGAGATAGTATTCAGCTGTTTCAGCCAGTTCATGCTTTGGCACCAAGCCGACTATTTCACTTCCTAATATATTGACACCATATCGGACGCATTCCATCTTCACAGTTTCAAAAACGCGATAAATGGCTGTTTTTGTGTAGTCAGTAAGATTCATTGAAACTTCTACAATTCCTCTGTTTTCCAATTCTATGCCAATAGCCTTACAGTATCTGAAACCTCCACTGAGGTGTCTGATATTTTTGGATATCTTGTTTGCTATTTCTATATTGCTGGTGTCTAGCTTGACGTTGAAGGCAATCAGAGGCATTCTTGCTCCAATAGCTGTTACACCTGCTGTCTTATGAATTGACACAGGACCATAGTCAGGCTTCCATTGGTCGTCCTTCACTTTTTCAGTCATACCCTCAAACTGACCTTTTCTAATCTGTGCAAGGTTTTCTCTATGCGGTGAAGACGCCGACTTTTCATATAAGAAGAAGGGTAATCCAAATCTTTCAGATGCCTCTTTAGCAGTTTCTTTGGCAAGCTTATCAGCTTCTTCTATTGTCACGTTTCTGATTGGTATAAATGGAATAACATCAACTGCTCCCATTCTAGGGTGCTGTCCTTCATGATTTGTCATATCAATCAGTTCCACAGCCTTTCCTATAGCCTCCAGCATTGCTTCTTTTAATGGCTCAGGCTCTCCTACCACTGTCACAACACATCTGTTGTGTGATTCATCATTGCTGTAATCCAATAATTTAACACCTTTTTTTGCTCTAAAACATCCGACTATTTGCTCGATTTTAGCTAAATCTCTTCCCTCCCTGAAATTAGGTACGCACTCGATGATTCGGTCCATTATTTGTCCTCCTGATAGTTCTTGTGTCTATTAAATGCATTTTCAATTAAATTATCATCCGCCACATATGGTATGGTGATGTGATCCTCACCCATAAAACTCTTATTGTATTCGATTGATGTCTCAATGGAGTTTTCGCATCGAGCCCAATTTCGCCTTGAAACGCCTACCATGGTGTCCCAAGGTATCACTTTTCTGATAATCTCATCCACTCGGTCACTGCCATCTAAAACCATGCCAAATCCACCATTTATAGCCTTGCTTATGCCTACGCCACCACCGTTGTGTAGCGCCACCAGACTCATACCTCTTGCTGCATTGCCTGCAAAGCATTGGATAGCCATATCCGCAGTAATATTACTGCCGTCTTTAATATTGGATGTTTCCCTGTAAGGTGAATCTGTCCCACCTGTATCATGATGGTCTCTGCCTAACATAACAGGCCCAATTTCGCCTTCTCTGATCATCTGGTTGAATTTGAGCGCGATATCTCTTCTGCCCAAAGCGTCCTGATAAAGAATTCTTGCCTGGGTTCCTACTACCAATTTATTTTTCTCAGCATCTCTTATCCAAACATAATTATCTCTATCTTGACCTCTTCTGTCAGGATTCATTACAGACATGGCTGCCTGGTCTGTCTTGATTAGGTCCTCATGTTTTCCACTCAAGCAGACCCATCTGAACGGTCCATAGCCATAGTCAAACAGCATCGGTCCCATGATGTCTTCCACGTAAGAAGGAAAAATAAATCCTTCACTTGTATCTGTTCCATTTTTGGCAATCTCTTTGGCTCCCGCATCAAAAACAGCACGCATAAATGCGTTTCCATAATCAAAAAAGTAGGTTCCTCTCTCGGTTAGAGTTTTTATCAGTTCAAAGTGTCTAATCAAAGACTCATTCACTAGCTTGTTGAAATTTGATTTGTCATTTTTAAGCATTTCAGTTCTCTCTGAGAATGTCAGCCCCTGTGGGCAATAACCTCCATCGTATGGGACGTGACAAGATGTCTGATCACTCAACAATTCAATATGTATATTGTTGTCAACTGCGTATTCCAACAGGTCTACAATGTTTCCATGATATGCAATTGAAATCGGCTCTTTTCTTTCTATATACTCATAGGCAAGATCAAACGTTTCTTTTAAATCAGCTGTTATCTTTGAGACCCAACCCTGGTCCAACCTAGTCTTTATTCTTGAAAGATCAACCTCAGCGACTATTCCGACACCATTGGCAATTTCTATTGCTTTTGGCTGTGCGCCACTCATACCACCAAGTCCAGACGTAACAAACAAATGTCCCCTTAGATCTTGATCATCTGGTATACCCAGTTTCATTCTACCGGCATTTAATATCGTGTTAAATGTACCATGGACTATCCCCTGTGGTCCTATGTACATCCAACCACCTGCTGTCATCTGACCGTAACTGGAAACTCCCATTGCTGCAGCTTTTCCCCAATCATCTGGATTATCAAACATTCCGACCATCAATCCATTTGTTATGATGACCCTCGGACTGGTCTTGTGCGACTTAAATAAGCCCAAAGGATGTCCCGACATTACTACCAATGTCTGTTCATCCGATAATTCCTCCAGATACTTCATAATCAACCTATATTGCATCCAGTTTTGACAAACCTGGCCTGTCTCTCCATAGGTTACCAATTCATATGGATAAAGACTTATTTCAAAATCTAGATTATTGTCTATCATAACTTGAAAAGCTTTGCCTTCAACACATTTGCCCTTGTATTCATCAATGGATTTGCCATAGAGTCTGCCCTGGGGTCTGTATCGGTATCCATATATTCTGCCTCTTGTCAGCAATTCCTCAAGAAACTCCTCAACTACAACCGAATGGTGGTTTTCCGGTAAATACCTAAGAGCGTTTTTTAGAGCTAGTTTTATCTCTCTATCTGTCAATTTTAGTTCTCTCATTGGTGCTCTTCTATACCGTTCATCAAAATCCGGATAATCCGGAAGATCATGATCCAGTTTAATTGTCATCGCATTTGATATTTCTAAATTATCAATCATACAATTCCTCCTGTGGTTGAATCGAAAATTCATTCCATTAAATTCTAAAATAAAAGCGTCTAAAAAACGTCTATGATAATTATACTATGGGAAGATGTTTTTTACAAAAAACAAAAGGAACCGTCCCTTTTGTTTTTTGACGGTCCTTTGTTTCTTCGATTTTTTACTCCACTGATGCTATCAACTCTCCAGCTTCTACCTGTTGTCCAACCTTGACATTTATGTCAATTATTTTTCCTGATAGAGGTGAAAGGATATTGGTCTCCATCTTCATAGCTTCAATGACGGCTATTGGAGCATTTGCCTCTATGGCATCGCCCTTGGCTACAAGCACTTTTATAACCGTGCCAGGTATATTGGATCCAATTTCTCCCTTGTTGTCTTTGTTGGCTAAAACCTTTTGTGTTCCATTTTGAGTAGCCTGAATACTCTCATCTTTAATCTTGACGACCCTTCTGTTGCCGTTTAATTCAAAGACGATATCCCTGTTTCCATCTTTGTCAACTTCTCTTATTTCAACCATTTTCACAACGTAGAATTTACCCTCATCTACTTTGACCTCACAGGTCTCACCTTCTTCAAGTCCATGGAAAAATATATCACTACCCATCAGCTGAAAGTCACCATTATCCTTTTTATGGTTCAAATAATCCTCGAATACTTTTGGGTAAAGTGCATAGCTTAAGCAATCCTTCATAGTGGCATCAATTTCGAATGTCAAATCCAGATAGCTTTTAATTTTGGTAAAATCTTCAGACTCGAGCAGTTCACCCGGTCTGACATATATAGTCTCTTTTCCTTTCAAGACTAGCTTTCTCAGCTCTTCTGGAAAACCGCCCATTGGCTGACCCATCATTCCTTGGAAATAAGAGACTGCTGAATCGGGAAAATCCATGCTAGCTGCTTTTTCGTATATATTATCTGATGTAAGATTGTTCTGAACCATAAAGATGGCCATATCACCAACAACCTTTGAAGATGGCGTCACTTTGACGATATCACCAAGCATTTCGTTGACAGTTTTGTACATTTCCTTTACTTCTTTAAATTTGTGTCCGAGGCCAAAGCTTTCTACCTGTGGTTTGAGATTTGAGTACTGACCTCCAGGAATCTCATACTTATAGATTTCCGCAGTGCCTGATTTAAGCCCAGATTCGAATTTGGAATAAACTGGTCTTACCGCATCCCAATAATCTGAAATCTCTTGAAGCTTATCTAGATCAAGGTTGGTATGTCTAGCTGTATTCTCTAGAGCTGCCACCACAGCATTCAATGCAGGTTGACTTGTCAATCCAGCCATGCTGCTAAATGCCGCATCCGCTATATCGACATCTGCCATTGCAGCCATCAAAACTGTGGCTATGCCATTACCACTGGTGTCATGGGTGTGAAGGTGAATAGGTATGCTAATTTCGTTCTTCAGAGCCTTAATCAGTGTATTAGCAGCCATAGGTTTCAATAAAGCAGACATATCCTTTATTCCTAGTATGTGTGAGCCTGACTTTTCAAGCTGTTTTGCCATATCAACATAGTACTTAAGCGTATACTTATCTTTTCTTGCATCCAGGATATCTCCCGTATAACATATGCATGCCTCCACTACCTTGCCTTGATTCAAAACTTCATCAATAGATACTTCCATTCCTTTTATCCAGTTCAGTGAATCAAATATTCGAAATATATCTATGCCGGATATTGCTGACTGTTTGACGAAATCTCTGATAACATTGTCCGGGTAGTTCTTATAACCCACTGCATTCGATCCTCTCAACAACATTTGAAGCATTATATTGGGCACGGCTTCTCTGATTTTTTCAAGTCTTTCCCATGGATCTTCCTTAAGGAATCTATACGATACGTCATAAGTTGCTCCACCCCACATTTCCAGTGAGAATAGATCTTTTGCAAGATGCGCAATAGCAGGTGCCACTTTTACCATGTCAATGGTACGCATTCTGGTTGCCATTAATGATTGATGGGCATCTCTCATCGTCGTATCGGTAAGAAGTAAACGCCTCTCGTTTTTTACCCACTCGACTAATCCTTTGGCGCCGTACTGGTCCAATATTTGCTTAGAACCACTTAGCGATTTTTCAGATGTGTATTGAGGCACTCTTGGAACATCAAATTGCGGTTTAATGCCTCTTGTTTCATTGACTACCACATTGCCGATGAACTTAAGAATCCTTATTTCGTCATCTCCACCGGTTCTTATATCAAAGAGGTCTGGATTGTCTTGTATAAATCCTGTATCACAATTTCCGGACTTAAACGTCTCATGATTAAGAACATTAAGTAGAAAAGCAATATTGGTTTTTACACCTCTTATCTTGAACTCCTGAAGCGCTCTCGAGGATTTGTTAACAGCGTCCTCAAATGTTCTCCCTAGGGAGGTTACTTTTACTAGCATGCTATCATAATAGGGACTAATGACAGCTCCTGTGAAGCCGTTTCCTCCATCAAGCCTGATCCCTAGACCTGAACTTGATCTGTAGACGTCTATAGTTCCAGTATCCGGTGCAAAGTTATTTGCAGGGTCTTCAGTCGTTACACGACATTGCACAGAAAATCCTCGAACTTGAACATCATTTTGGGATCCAATTCCTATCTCAAGCGAATCCAAGCTGTATCCTTCGGCAACTCTAATCTGCGCCTGGACAATATCGATACCAGTCACCATTTCTGTCACTGTGTGTTCAACCTGAATTCTTGGATTCATTTCTATGAAATAGTGGCTTCCAGAAGAGTCCATAAGAAATTCAACAGTCCCAGCACTACGATAATTCACAGCTCCAGCGATCTTCAAGGCATCATTACAGATTTTTTCCCTTTGCTCATTCGTGAGACATATTGCAGGAGTGAACTCAATTACTTTCTGATGTCTTCTTTGAATCGAACAATCTCTTTCGTACAAGTGAACTAGATTTCCGAATCCATCTCCTAAAATCTGCACCTCTATGTGCTTTGGTTTTTCGATATATTTTTCTATGAAAATATCATCTATCCCGAATGCTTTTTTAGCCTCATTTTTGGCGCTGATAAACTCAGCGATCAGGTCTTTTTCCTGTCTGACAATACGCATACCTCTTCCACCGCCGCCTGCAGACGCCTTTAGTATCACTGGATAGCCACAAAAATCAGCAAATTCTTTTGCCTCGGCATCCGATGTGACTGCTCTTTCTATACCAGCGATAGTGGGCACACCTACTTGATTTGCAACCATTTTAGATTTTATTTTATCACCAAGTTTATCCATCATGTAGTGAGTCGGTCCAATAAACTCAATACCAGCTTCTTCACATTTTCGAGCAAATTCAGAGTTTTCAGCAAGAAAACCGTATCCTGGATGTATAGCATCAACACCCTTCGTAACCGCAAGATTAATAATCTCGTCTATACTTAAATAAGCTTCTACAGGTCCCTTATTTTTGCCTATCCTGTATGACTCATCTGCTTTACTTCTAAACAATGAATTCTTATCCTCTTCGGAATAAATCGCTACCGATCTAATGCCTAATTCTCTACAAGCCCTAAATACTCTTATCGCGATCTCACCTCTGTTTGCAACAAGAATACGTTTGAATTTCTTCATAATTTCACCACCAATTATATTTTTAATAAATGATTAAAACAAAAGTGGAGCATAAAACTCCACCAATCAAGTCCTAATTAGATATTAGGATAACAAATTTAAATTAGTTTTTCAAGCATTATTTTTAATTAATTTAATTATTTCATCTTTAAACTTATTTGTATTCAGTTTTCCGTTTATGGAATACGTTTGCTTTCCATTTTGATACATCATTTTTAAGGCGTTTTCTATTAGTTTTTCTTCATTTTTTAGACCCATAAAACCAAGCATCATACACCCTGAAAGTATAGCCGATGTTGGATTGGCTATTCCAAGTCCAACTATATCAGGTGCTGTCCCATGAACTGCTTCAAAGACCGCGATGTCGTCGCCTATATTTGCTCCAGGTGCATATCCAAGACCTCCCACCAATCCGGCGCATAAGTCAGACAAAATATCACCATAAAAGTTTGGAGCAACAAGAACGTCATATTTATAAGGATCCATAACCATATCCATACACAAAGCATCAATAATCTTGTCATTAAACTCTATTGCATTGTAGTCCTGAGCAATTTTTTTAGCTGATTTAAGAAACAATCCATCTGTGAGCTTCATAATATTAGCCTTATGTACAGCTGTCACTCTTTTTCTGTCATTTCTTTGCGCATAGTCAAATGTGAATTTAACAATTCTTTCGCTTGCTTTTCCCGTAATAATTTTTTTGGTCAATGCGGTATCATCATCAATCATCTCTTCCTGTCCAATATATAGTCCTTCAGTGTTCTCCCTAACGATTACTATATCCAGGTCATTGCGAAGGGCTTCAACACCCTTGAATGATTTGATAGGTCTTAGATTTGCATAGAGATCAAGTCGCTTCCTGATTTCAACATTGACACTTCTAAAACCTTCTCCTACAGGTGTACCTGTGGGTCCCTTAAGTGCAATTTTATTTCTCTTTATGCTTTCAACAGTTCCCTCTGGTAATGGCGTACCATATTGTTCAAGAATATCCGCTCCTGCTACCTGAACATCCCATTCAATCACATTTGTAGCCGCATCAATTATTTCTCTAGTCGCATTGATTACCTCATAGCCAATACCGTCTCCATAGATTAAAGTAACTATCATAACACATCTTCTGTTTGTTCGTGACCAACAATAACTGCTTTTACGAAAACATCTCCAAATACAGATTCAACAATCCTTCTCATTTCATTATCACTCAAAGACGTGGTCCTTCCTTTTTCATATTCTGCATCCACCAGATTTTTCACAAGATTGACTCGTTTGTCTTTTTTCTCCACTCTTACTCCCTCTTTCAGATTATAAAAGAGGTTAATCCACCCGGATATTCCTGCGGCACCTGAGTATTGATTGACAACAATTCTGATACTTTTGTCAAATATTTTTTTGCTGTCAAAAGAGTTGTATATGCTCTCGTTTTTCATGATTCCATCAGCATGAATGCCTGCGCTTGTTGCATTAAATTCGGTCCCAAGAAAAGGCATTTTCGAATGTATCTTGTACCCAAATTCTTTTTCAAAGAACAACACAACATCATTTAACTGCTCAAAGTTGATCTTATTTTTTGGTGTTTTCAATTGATGATACTCAACCAGCATCGATTCCATCGGGCAATTACCGGTTCTTTCTCCTATCCCCAGCAGCGTTGTGCTTACAGATGATGCGCCATACATCCATGCAGCCGTTGAATTCGCTGTACAGTAGTAATAATCATTATGTCCGTGCCATTCCAGTTGTGAAGAATCCAATCCAGCTGTGTTTTTTATGTAATACATAAGACCTGGAACACTTCTTGGTAGCTTATGGCCATTAAAAGGTTTACCTACTCCTAGGGTATCGCATATTCTGAATTTTATTTTGATGCCCGCCTGATTCCCCATTTCGTTAATTGCTTTAACTAGTGGTATTACAAACCCGAATATATCGGCTCTAGTTGTGTCTTCCAGATGACACCTGGGTATGATTCCGTACTCCAAAGCTTTTTCAACAGCACTTAAGTAAAGAGAAAAAGCTTGATTCCTATTTTTATTCAATTTCTGAAAAATATGATAATCAGAACTGGACATCAAAATGCCAGTTTCTTTGACACCACATTCTTTGGCAAGTTTCATGTCATCAATGTTCGGTCTTGTCCATCCAGTAATTTCTGGGAATCTGTACCCCAAAGCCTGACACTTCTCTAAAGCCTTTCTATCTCTATCTGAATACATGAAAAACTCCGCTTGCCGAATAATGCCATTATCATTATCCAGAATATGGAGCATCTTGAAAAGTCTTTCAATCTGATCAACTGAAAAAGATTCCATGGACTGTTGTCCATCTCTGAATGTTGTGTCAGTAATCCAAATGTCTTCTGGTAGATCATAGGGTAATGTGATGTTGTCAAACTGACTTACCGGAAAATTGCTATAAGGGAATATTTCATTATAAAAATTTGGCTTTAATACATCTAATACTTTTGAATAATTGTTTTCCATGGTTTGGTTTTCCTCCTCTTGATATGCAAGTAATATTCATACAGATTCATCGAGATCCAAAAAAAATATGCTCTACTTGCCTTTTACATGATTTATGTAGTAATTTTAGCAGATTAGATAATAGGTGTCAATAATTAAATGCAAGATATATTAAATATCTTGCATTATTCAAATATTTAACTATTGGATATTTATTTGAACCAAGAAATATTTACTCGATGTAGTCACTTGATGAACTCAACTGCATTTTGTCTGTATCTGACAGGCACATGTTGATACTGAGCTTTTAAGTTTTCTCTTTCCTTTATCGATATATGCTTGAAGTATGACTTCCACAACTTTCGGATATTATCTTCAGTGGAATCTGTCACAAAAGTCACATCATCAAAGTCTGCTATTACTGTTGATCCTTCATGATATAGGGCTGCCAGTTTTCTACCTTCATCAAATATTATAAATCTCTCATTCTTGAGTCTGTCTGCAAAATGTCTGACAATAACTTCAGTAATATTGTGGTCAGGCATATATTTTGCAAATAAAACGCCTTCTAAATCAGAAAATCTCAATAGTCCGGTAAACCGATGGACCTCCACCGAGACCTGTTTGTAAATCTTACAAATAGGATGGACACAGGGATGCTCAAAGAAGACTGTAATATCCTTCTTCTCCTCGAAGCCAAATTTCACAAAATCAAGAATTATCTTTCCTTTGTTCATATCATTAGACAACGATACGTAGTAAATATATCTTAAGGCTGTTTTTGAAATAAGACGCTCAATTGCTTCAGAAACCTTTTTAGCCTTCACATCATCCGGATAGATGATTCTGTTTTCATTCACCATGCTTACCTGGTAGCAGGAAGCTTCAAAGATGTTGTCAGCCTTTTGCGAATAATAATGTTCATATAGGCATGTCAGAAGTCCATTAAAAGAACCATCATACAAATAATCCATCTTTACCTCCAAAACGATAATTGCCTGCTTTCTTCCATATCACCAAGCTTGTATTTAATAATCTCTGGATTCAAATCTATTCCTCCAAAATACCTACCTTGGCAAGTTATGAAATATTTTGCCCGCTTGAGAACAACTCCCATTTTTTTTAGTCCTTCATAAGTGACCGGAGAAAGCCTTCTCTGCTCAATGATTCTCTTGGCAGAAACTGGTCCGATGCCAGGTATCCTCAAGAGTCTATCGTAAACGACCTTATTAACTTCTATTGGGAACTGATCCATATTATTGAAGGCCCAGGAGATCTTAGGATCAAAATCGAGATCCAGATTTTGGTTTTTCTCGGATAGCAGTTCTTTCGCATCGAATTTATAGAAACGCATCAGCCAGTCTGCCTGATATAATCTGTGTTCTCTCTTCAAAGGTGGTGCTGTGGCGATTGATGGTAGATTGGGTTTATCTACAACCGGAATATAGGCCGAATAGAAAACACGTTTCAAATTATATTGATCATAGAGGCGTTGTGATGCAGACAGGAAGACATGGTCGGAGTCATTTGATGCGCCAACCATCATTTGAGTAGATTGACCAGCTGGAATAAATTTCGGGGCATTCTTATAGATTCTTCGATCGTTTTGATTTGTGATGATTTTGTTGCCGAGGTCTGAAATTGGAAGCAGTAGACTCTTCAGGTTTTTTTGTGGGGCTAGAATTTTCAAACTGTCTTGTGTGGGTAATTCAATATTGAGGCTTAATCTGTCGGCAGAAAATCCCGCTCTTCTAATTAGATTAATGTCAGCGTTCGGTATTGCTTTTACATGAATATAGCCATTGAAAAGATATTTGTTCCTTAGCAGTTCCAGTGTTCGACATAGATTCTCCATAGTGTGATCCGGGGTTTTGTCAATAGCTGAGCTTAGAAACAGTCCCTCGATGTAATTTCTTTTATAGAATTCCATCGTAAGTGTAGCAATCTCTTCTGGCGTGAAAGAAGCTCTTGGAAAATCATTGGTGATTCGATTGCAGCAATAATGACAATCATACACACAATTATTGGACATTAGGATCTTTAGCAATGAAACGCATCTCCCGTCAGCAGTCCATGTATGGCAAATGCCGGATGCTGATGAACTGCCAATACCCTTGCCATTGTTATTTCTTTCAACTCCACTTGAGGAACAGGACACGTCATATTTTGCAGCTTCTGCTAGTATTTCCAACTTGGCTAGTATTTTTTCCATAAAAAAACCTCTTCAAAATCACATCATTATCCATTATATCAATTGATATTAGATAAGTCAAACATATGTTCTGTTTATGTGAGATGAAGAGTTTAACTATTTTCCTTCTTTATCATGCCATTCTTTTATTACTAGTGCTGTTTTTTCAGGATCGGCTAATCCACTCAGAGTTAACTGGTAATCGAACTTATCTGATTTATTGGTATATAGAGGATCATAGTAATTAACCATCAAATCAGAAATTGCGTCGCTTATTTTTCCTTCTTGTATAGATTTTGATAACATGTTCAGTTTTTCCTTGGACATGTACTTTTTCAGATAAGACAGTGATAGCAGTATCTCTTCCTGATAATCTTTCTTTTGAGTATAATCATCCTTAATCACTTGAACTCTATAATCTAATTCTTCCTCAATCAAAATGTGAACACCTGTTTTCATTTTTTCATGTATGTAGTCCGGTATTAGCACATTGCCGATTTTCCTGCTTTCTGCTTCAACAAAAATATTCTGGGTTTTATATGACTGCATCTGATGGAAAATATTGGATTCGAATTGTTTCTGGTTGTTGCAAGGTCCAAGTCCCACACTTCCCAACACTGATCCTCTGTGGTTGGCCGCACCTTCAAGGTCCAATACATCCAATCCATGATTTGTGAGGCTTTTTAAGATTTTTGTCTTCCCCGTGCCAGTATTGCCGTGTAGGACGATGTAGTTCAAGTCGTTATTCAGCTTAGGCAGATTTTCGATTATATAGTTTCTATATCGTTTGTAACCACCATCAAGCTTCAGAACCCCCACGCCAATAGATGAAAATGCTGAGGCAAAGAAAGTACTTCTATAGCCTCCTCTTGCGCAATATGCAATTAGTTGTCGCTCATGGCTGTCTTTCAAACTGAGAATCATTTCATATATTTGAGGCAATCTGGCTGAAGCGAACTGAATACCAAGCTTTCTTGCCTCGCTTACGCTTTCATTCTTATATGCTGTACCAATTATTCTTCTTTCTTCATTCCTAAACAGAGGGATGTTGACTGCTCCAGGTATATGGGCTTCGTCGTACTCCCCCTCACTTCTAACATCTATGAAAACTGTATTTTTTTTTATTTTTTCAAATGGAATTTCAAGAAACATTTTTTACCTCAACCAATCTATGTTCATATGTACAGTGTCGTTATAATTGATCATGCTAAATCTTCCATCAATGTAGTCTATTTCCGTCAGACTGCAATTGTCAACCACATTTCTAAACCATGATGACGGGTCAGCCTTTTCTATCATGTAGGAAGTCAGACCTTTAATAGTCCCACCATGGGCTACTATCAGAATCGTTTTATCTGCATATTCTTCTATTATTCTCTCGAATCCATTCTTGACTCTATCATAAAATTCATTGAGGGATTCACCACCAGGATATCTGAAATTCAATGGATCTGAATGCAGTTTAGCCTTAAGCTCTGGGTGTTTCGACCATATTTCATTGAAGGTAAATCCTTCGAAAATTCCGCAGTTTATCTCTTTAAGGCTTTCATCCTTTATTATTGGAGTATTTTTGTCTTTTAGAATTATCATGGCTGTTCTATATGCACGATAAAGAGGGCTTGTAATCACAAAGTCAAAATGAGTATCCTTAAGTCGGACCGACAGTCTTTCCGCGCCTCTTACACCTTCATCGGTAAGAGGAGAATCCATAGAGCCCTGTATTATCCTTTCTCTGTTCCATTCCGTCTCGCCATGTCTTGTTATATAAATTTTCATTGTACCTCCATTAATCAACCAATCCGACTATATGTCCCAGTTCTTAACTATATCTCGATTCGGGGAAAATATATAGTAGATTAGTGTTATGCTTTCATTATATTTTGTTACTTTGAATTTGCCAGACATCTGAATAGGAAAAAAGTCCTGCTGTTCGTTTCTAATGTATGGTAAGCCATACTGCAAATAATTTAGGTTGAATTGTTCGTATTGATGGTACAGGCTATTGGTTGTAATAGTTAATTCGACATAATGGTTTCCATCCACTCTACTAATCAAATTGGTTGTATAATCAGTAATGATACTATCGTTTTCTAATCCTAGTGATCCTGCCACTAGAAAATCATAGTCGTACTTAGGCACCATCAGAATTTCTTCCAAATCAAGGTCACCATCATCGTTGAATCCATAAAAGCCTGTCTCATTCTGCCTGATGACATAGCAACCAAAAAAACTGTTGAAATACTGGCTATCAGGATCGAGTATAGTCGATGATCCTTTTTTGAAATCTCCATATGAATAGTAGATCAGCAGATCTACATCTTTTTTGATGTAGTTGGAATAGGTATTATCCACATATGCATTAATAAGAGGATACCAATCTCCTTGTGGCCTGGTAAGACTCAGGTCTGACAATTGCACCAGTCCGGATTTCATAATATTGTCTTGATTGTTAATAGTCATGACAATAAGGCTGATTATATAATAGCTATTCAAGATTAAAACTGTTATGAGAATCAATAACATTAAGTGGACGACTCTTTTTAACATTTCATCCTTATAATCAACTGTTTCTAGTGAATATGTACAATCCCGCTATGACTATTATACCTCCGACTATAGTTTGAAGCGATGGTGTTTCACTTAAAAAAGTAAAGGCCATGATACTGGCTAAGACTGGTTCTCCTAACGTAGCTGTTGATACAAATGTAGAGGTAGTGTGCTGTAGCATCCAGTTATAGATGGTGTGACCCAACCCAGAGCTGACAAGACCATGTGATACCATTAGTGTGAGGTCTGTAACCGATTTGTAAGCAAGGTCAATTCTTAGGAATATCGACAATGCCAGTAAAAAGATTGCTGCCGAGGAGTAGGTTACAAATACATAGTCTACCAGTGACATATTCTTTCTTACATTTCTTCCGATAATGAGATAACCTGCAACAAATATTGCCCCTAAAAAAGCCAGAAAATCTCCAAAAATAGCATCCCCTGATACCTTAAAATCTCCTGCCGAAATGATAACAGCCCCTATAATAGTGACTAGAATTCCAATAATCTGTATTTTGAGGACGCGTTCCTTCAGAATAAGGACATTGTAAGTTGCAACAAACAGCGGACTGAGAGACACAAGAACAGTGGAACTGGATACTGTTGTATAGCTTAGAGAGCTAATCCAAGTCGCAAAATGACCTGCCAGAAAAAACCCACTGACTATTGCCAATATAACACCTTTTTTGTTCAATGTGGATTTATTCCTGAAATAATTGATCGTAAATGGAATCATAAAGAAAAAAGAGGCTGTCAGAAGTCTATATGTAGCGATTGCTATAGGTGGAGCATCTATGATGCGAATGAACATTGAAGACATAGA
>CAKMKB010000047.1:0-4078 GCA_927435965.1 uncultured Clostridia bacterium | reverse complement strand
ATCAAAGGGTTTGAATCAGCCCTGGAACTGATTATAGATTCCAGCCAGGAGCTGTCATTTGATCTTATTGACTACGCCAATGACAAAGATCTGGATGATGAACGACTATTGTTTTTAGAGCACCGTCTGGAAGCCATCAATCACATCAAGAGAAAATATAATATGGAAATTCCAGAGCTGTTACAGCACAGGTACAAAGCTGTCCGTGAACTGGACCTTCTGAAAAATATCGAGTCTAGAATCAGCGATTTAAAAGCCAGACTCAAATCAATTACTGCTAAGATGGCATCACTATCTGATAATCTTCATAGCATCAGAATGAATAAAGCAGGTTTCATCGAGAAGGAAATCGAAAAACAGCTTCACTCTCTCAATATGAAAGAGGCTAGATTTAGCATTAATATATCAGATACATCTGCTTTCAACGAGCTGGGTAAGGATAATGTGCTATTTATGATCAGCACCAATCCTGGTATGGATCTCATGCCCCTTGATAAGATATTGTCCGGTGGTGAGGTGTCCAGGATCATGCTGGCAATAAAATCCATCATAAACGAAATAGATGATATACCGACAATGATTTTTGATGAAATAGATACCGGTATCAGTGGTAAAACTGCCCATATGGTGGGTGAAAAGATCAAGAAGATTTCAGCTACCCATCAGGTTATCTGTGTGACTCACTCTCCCCAGATTGCCTCCGCAGCCCATACTCATTTTGTCATAGAAAAGCTTACCGATGGTCAAAAGACATATTCTTCTGTTACACGCCTCGGATATGAGGATAGAATTAGAGAAGTGGCAAGACTGTTGAGTAGTCTGGACATCACAGAAATATCGATGAAAAACGCAGAGGAAATGGTTAGAGCAAATGAGAAATGATATGATAGAAAAAACAATAACCAGCAAGCGAATACACGAAGGTAAGATACTAAATCTTCGTGTAGATGAGGTGCTTCTACCAAATGATAAGACCTCTCTGAGAGAGATTGTTGAGCATAATGGTGCTGTGGCAATCGTAGCTGTAACAGATGAGAATAAGATCCTGATGGTAAGGCAATACCGAAAGGCTGTTGAGAAGGTATTGATAGAAATACCCGCTGGAAAACTTGAAAAGGATGAATCCCCGTATGATTGTGCTGGACGGGAGTTGATCGAGGAGACCGGTTTTCGCGCCCATCAACTGGAGGAGGTTATGGAGATCATTACCTCACCGGGTTTTTGCACCGAAAAAATCCATTTGTTTGTTGCTAAAAACCTGACAGTAGATTATCTGGAGAATGACGAGGATGAATTCATCGACCTGATTACACTGGATCTTGATGAGGCTTTGAGTAAAATCGTCTCTGGTGAGATTGTGGACTCTAAAACAATCATTGGACTTTTGTACTATAAAATGTATTATTCCGCTTCCTGAAAAGGGAAGTTTTTTTCTTGAGACTACTTATAAAACACTATAAATTGTGGTATTATATATTTGAGACCATAGATATAGTATGGAGGTTTTGAATGAGCGAACATATTAATGAATTCAGCCACTTTCTAAGGAATAAAAGAAATATCTCTAAAAACACATCATCTGCTTATATCAGCGACATCATCGCTTTCTACAAATATATTCAAGAAACCTATAAAAAGGATATTTTGAGTGTCACAAAGACCATGGTATTGACCTATATGCTTGACATGCAGAAAAAATCAAAAAACGCAGCTACTGTATCCAGAAGCCTATCTTCCATCAAGTCATTTTATAATTTTATGGAAGAACGTGGCGATATCATCAAGAACCCATCTAGCACCATTCATGCACCGAGAATTGACAGAAAGCTGCCTGAGTACCTGACAGCTGACGACATAGACAAGCTGCTTGATCTACCGGACATTAACTCAACCAAAGGCTATCGAGACAAGACCATGCTGGAACTCATGTATTCAACTGGTATCAAGGTCAGCGAACTATTGGATCTAAAGACAGGGGATTATAATCCTGCATCAGAGAGCCTTAGCATCAACAAAAAAAACAATACACGCCGTGTTCCTGTAGGTAGCCAGGCAAAGCAGTATCTGGAGACCTATCTGACAGAAAGGCGCAAGGATCTTGTCAATGCTGATACCGGAGATACGATGTTTGTCAATCTGTCCGGAACCCATATGTCAAGGCAGGGTTTTTGGAAGATTTTGAAGCAATATGCCAAGGGTGCCGGAATCAAGAGACGGATTACACCTCAAATTATCAGGAATTCTTTTGTCGTACACCTGCTGCAGAATGGAGCAGACATCAACACCCTGCAGATATTGTTCGGACAAAACAGCATTAGTGCCATACAGATGTATCTTAAGACACAGGAAAAACGCACCTTTGAAATATATAGAAAGTCACACCCCAGAGCCTGAGGAGGTTATATGATTAATCGAGTAATTCTGATCATCCTAGACAGCGTCGGTATCGGCGCAATGCCTGATGCCCATCTATATGGGGATGAGGGTAGCAATACACTTCTGAACATTTACAGGAACATAGAAAATTTTAAGGTTGAAAACCTTGAAAAAATGGGTCTGACACATATTGAAGGACTTGAGGAAATTAGAAGAAATACCATAACTCCCATAGCGTCATATGGACAATTGGAGGAGATTTCTCCAGGTAAAGACACGACAACCGGACACTGGGAAATATCAGGCATTGTACTTGATCAACCATTCCCCACGTATCCTGACGGCTTTCCTGATGAGATACTCCAAGCCCTGGAAAAGGAAACGGGCAGAGGCATCATCGGAAACAAGGCAGCCTCAGGCACAGCTATCATAGAGGAGCTGGGTGAGGAGCATGTCCGGACGGGCAATATTATTGCCTATACATCAGCAGACAGCGTCTTCCAAATCGCTGCCCATGAGAATATAGTGCCACTGGGAGAGCTTTATGACATATGCAAAAAAGCCAGAGAAATTCTGACTGGAAAGCACGCAGTAGGCAGAGTCATTGCAAGACCATTTGTCGGCGAGCCTGGAAGCTTTAAAAGAACTGAGAACCGGAAGGATTTCTCTCTTGAACCAAGCGGGAAGACCATGCTTGATTACATCTCCGAAGCAGGACAGGATGTTGTTGCAATTGGCAAAATCGAGGATATATTTGTCGGAAGAGGCATCACAAAAACCCTCCACACCAAAAACAATGAAAGTGGTATAGAGGCAACTCTAAGCGAGATAAATCGAGACAGCCAGGGACTGATTTTCACCAACCTTGTTGACTTCGATATGCTTTACGGTCACAGAAACAACATTGAAGGATATGGAAATGCTCTGCAGGAGTTTGACAGCAAGCTGCCAGAAATACTTTCAGCACTAAAGGATGAGGATCTTCTTATGATTTCCGCCGACCATGGCTGTGATCCATCCACTGAGAGCACAGATCACTCCAGGGAGTATGTACCTTTACTGGTTTATCATAAATATATACAGCCTGTAAACTTGGGGAAAATGAAAGGATTCGATGTAATCGCAAAAACGATTCTTGATTTTCTAGATGTGGACAATAACGTGGACAACATCAGTATCAAAAGTATGTTGGATATAGGGTGATTGGAATGAGAGTTTATGATCTGATCAACAATAAAAAGCATGGAGGCGAGCTGTCAGAAGAAGAAATCAAATTTCTGATTGATGGCTACGTCAAGGGTGAAATCCCTGACTACCAGATGTCAGCTATGCTGATGGCCATCTATTTCAAAGGAATGAATCTGTCTGAAACCACTGCACTCACAAAAGCCATGGTTGAATCTGGTGAAACAGTCGATCTATCATTCATTGATGGCATAAAGGTCGACAAACACAGCACAGGCGGTGTAGGAGATAAGACCTCGCTTGTTTTATTGCCTCTGATGGCCTTGAGTGACTTGAAGGTATCCAAGATGTCAGGCAGAGGGCTTGGTCACACTGGCGGTACCATTGACAAGCTGGAGTCAATTCCGGGTTTTAATGTAAATCTTGATAGAGATGAGATGTTTTATATTGTCGAGAAATTCGGCTTTGCAATATCTGGGCAGACTCTTGATCTGGTTCCTGCAGACAAGAAGCTTTA
>CAKMKB010000046.1:0-2318 GCA_927435965.1 uncultured Clostridia bacterium | reverse complement strand
TAAAATACATCCATTAAATTTAGCTCATCCAATTTACTCACATATAGAGATCGATTGGAAAGATTTTGATGCCTGAATCCTAAATCTGATCAGCGATACTTCGAATTGCAGCTTCGTAGACCACTGGGAGTCCGGTTTCTTCACTGACTATCTGGCACAACTCGTGCCCTCTGAAAAGATCATCTATGCTTGTACTTCTTAGCATATGGGTATTGTTGATAATCCCGGATATTTTAAGTTTTGAAGAAAACTCTATGTTTCTAATGTATTTTTTGACAGCTTCAGCAGTTTGTGTCTCAGGTCTGTTCGCATTGACAACAATAAACATATCGTAGCCTTGCAAAATAATCTGATTTGAGTATCTAGCCAATACTCTCGCTCCAACTGGGTCTCCTCCTACATCCAAGATGGTTTTGGAGGTTTTGTCATCTATTGCGCCATTGATATCTGCCGTTAGTGCCGGTATTTCCATACTTGAGTTCATCATACTGCTTCCAATGACTCTAATTCCCATATTTTTTAGAAAGGTTGCCTTTTCCCTGCTTCTAAAATATGGATTGACGATATCCAAATCAGCCAATATAACCTTCTGATAATAGTTCAAGCTCTCAATTGAGTAATTGACTGCAAACTCAGTCTTTCCACTTCCATAATGTCCTGTGATGATTGTCAGTCTGTTGTCTATCAGATCACTCATAGATTTTAGCTTCCTCCTCACCTCTGAGAATCCTTAATCCGCCCTCAGCCAATGCCGCTAACTCATCCTCTCCCGGATAAACGATGACTCTGGAGATAAAAGAAACCCTTTTTACTATCCATGAAATAAACTGACTGTCATATGCGATGCCACCCGTAATCACAATTGCATCAACCTCTCCGCACAATACAGCGGCGTTTGCAGATATCTCTTTAGCTACCTGGTATGCCATGCCTTCATATATCAATCTAGCATTCTCATCTCCTTCCTTACACATCTCACCGACCACTTTAGCATTGTTGGTCCCAAGATAAGCTATTAATCCACCATTTCCTTTAATCATTTTTTTCATTTCATCAAGTGTTGACTTTCCAGAAAAAGCCAATTTGACTATATCTCCCACTGGCAATGTGCCACTTCTTTCTGGGGAATAAGGTCCCTCTCCATCAAGAGCATTATTGACGTCAATGACTTTACCTTTATGGTGTGCACCAACTGATATGCCTCCTCCCAGATGAGCTATAATCAAATTGCAGTCATGATAATTCTTTCCTAATTCGGCTGCAGCTTTCCTGCCTACTGCCTTTTGATTGAGTGCGTGAAAAATACTTTTTCTCTCAAACCTCGGATGTCCGGTTAATCTGGCAATAGGCTGCAGTTCATCAACCACTACAGGGTCGACTATGAACGAGGATATATTGCATTCTTTTGCTATCTCAAATGCAAGTATCCCACCCAGGTTGGATGCATGCTGTCCCATAGCACATTCTTTTAAATCTTTAATCATGGTTTCATTTATTTCATAAGTGCCACTGGGAATAGGCTTCAACAGTCCTCCTCTGCCAACAACAGAAGATAGTTGCTTTAATTCAAAATGATTCTCTTCCAGGGCTTCCATAATTATTTTTTTTCTAAAATCGAGCTCGTCGATTATATGCGTATAATTTGACATATCCTCAACAGAATGTCTCAAAGTTTTTTCAAATAGAATCTTATCATCTTCAAAAACGGCTATTTTTGTTGATGTAGATCCTGGATTGATTACCAATTGCTTCATATTTCCTCCTAAGCGTGTAGTGATGCCAAAGCGATTGAGTTGAGCTTAGCAACATCTGTATCCGCTCTGGATGTCAGAACTATAGGCGCTCTAGCTCCTAAAACTAGACCAGCCGAATCTGCATTTGCCAAGAATGTCAGAGATTTATAGAGAACATTACCCGCCTCTATCTGAGGCATCAGTAAAATGTCAGCATCGCCGGCAACTGTGTGTTTGATTCCCTTGTGGTCAGCAGCTTCTTTTGAAATTGCATTATCAAGCGCAAAAGGTCCTCCAACTATACATCCCTGTATTTCACCGGATTCATTCATGTCTACTAGCTTGCCTGCTTCCACCGTGTGTATCATAGCTGGGCTCACAGACTCCTTAACACAAATGACTGCGCATTTCGGATTTGCTAAACCCAACGAATGAGCAAAATCAACGGCGTTTTCCAGTATTTCTTTTTTCTTGTTCAAGTCCGGTGCTATATTGATCGCCGCATCTGTTACCAAGAGCATTTTATGATAGGTTTCTAAAAAGAACACTGCTACATGGCTCAATGTTTTTCCTGTTCTCAGGCCG
>CAKMKB010000045.1:0-14888 GCA_927435965.1 uncultured Clostridia bacterium | reverse complement strand
ATTCTCAGCATTTTCATTTTGTTTCACCTTCTCACCGATGCTTTCATTAACCCTAATCATACCATGTATGTTCTAAAAAGAAAGGTTGCGTTAAAATATGCTAAAATGAAAATCAGTAAACCTATCTTAACAAGAGGGATCAGTCTATTCTTCTTTTTCCTACAGTAAATTAACGCAACCTTTCTTTTTAGAACATACATGGTATGATTAGGGTTAATGAAAGCATCGGTGAGAAGGTGAAACAAAATGAAAATGCTGAGAATAATATCGACTGTGATGCTGATTGTATTGGTGTCCGTTACTGGGGTTGGATGTGGTTCCGATAACGAGTTTACTACCGATATACCCCAAACAGTTGACGAAAACACAGCCATTGAATCGAATGAAGAGAAAGTTGAAGTCAAGAATGATACAATAACGATTATCCTCGACCCTGGACACGGTGGAGAGAATACAGGAGCAATGGCTGATGTGAACGGAGATGGCGTTATTGATTTAGAAAAAGATTTGAATTTGGTTGTGGCCAATCATATGATAGAAATATTGGAAAACTACGGAGGCCTTCATGTAGCATTGACGAGATATGGCGACGAAGAGCTTAGTCATGCTCAAAGGGCGGCTATAGCCAAATCATTCGCTAAGGAGACGTTAAGTAAAACCGTCATACTAATCAGTATCCACAACAACGCAAATCCGTATGCACAGTTAGAGGGTGTTGAAGCTTATGTCTCTGTTTATGATGAGCGTTATGATTGGATCTCTACTGATTTAGCTTATGAGATGGTTGATAGCATTGCAGAAAATTTTGAACTGTTGAATCGAGGGGTTTTAACAAGGGTCAGCAGGCGCCATGACGATTGGTATGGAATCATTCGAAATGGAATCGCACGAGATATTCCTACCATAATTTTAGAGCAGTGTTTCATGGATAATCCTGACGATGCGTTAAAAGTACTATCAGATGATGAAAAGCTGTATAGACTTGCTAAAACGAATGTCTTATCTATTGTGGGATTCTTTGACTTGGAATTGAAGAAGGAATTTCAGACAATCAATGCTACTGAATAACAACTAATACGAGGTATTTATGAAGCGAAAGATCATTCAATTTGATGTATACAGCTTACTTTTATGTCTGCAGGTTATATTTATACATATTTCATCTGAGTTCATTAGTTATTATCCTAAAGATAAAGCTGCCTATTTGTTGGTATTTACAATCTGGAAGATGTTTTCTTATGTTGTGCCCGCATTTATATTCATTGGTGGTTTTAAAGTTTTCGTCAATCAAAATACCTTGCGATTATCATATGGTGTTTATATAAAAAATAAATTTTTAAAAATTTATCTTCCGTACTTGCTTTGGTTCTTTATTTATTACATATATTTCTTATCACATGGGTACTTCAAGATTGAAATCGTTAGTTTGTTACGTTATCTATTTCTTGGTAATTTAGTATCCCATTTTTATTTTGTGGTGATTATCTTTCAATTTTATTTATTATTGCCATTTTGGAAAATCGCAATGAGATTAAAAGGAGTTGTTATTCTCTCATTGATTGTCATGATCATTATTAAAGTCTATTTAATTGATATAAATTTCATATATCGCGACAGGGTCTTTTTCACATATTTATTTTATTGGATTGCCGGCTGTCAGTTTGGCCTGTATTATGAACAAATTCATAATTTCATTATGAAGCATAAATCAGTTGTTATAGCTTCTTATCTACTGTTTACATCTTATTATATGTATGGCAGCATACAACAAGTAATCTATGGTAATTTTTTTAAAAATGCTGAATATTTACATATTATATTTTGTTCAGTCTCAATAGTTTTTGTATATTATCTGAGTACGGAACTATCCAACAGCAATATAATAGTGTTCGTTACGCAACGTTTTAGCCCTAAGACATTCCAGGTTTATTTATCACATGTACTGTTTTTATTTATTCTTAATAATATCATTAGTGTTTATTCACTAACCCCATTAGTCAAGCTTGCATTAAGATCCTTGATTATTTATCCTGCAGTTTTCATTTTTTCATATTTTGTTACCATAGAACGGAATAATCAACAGGGTTCTAAGGTTCAGGTGGTGTTTGAAACACCACCTGAACCTTAGAGACCGTTATCCAGGGACTCTACAGTGCTTATCACCCACTTATAGAAGTGGGAATCTAAGCACCGTTAGTCATCGGATAAATTAATTTCAATTAACTGGATTTTTTTATCATTATGGTATATACTAGGTTAGTTGATTCCCTGATTCATTGAGTTAGGAAACAATGGAGGTAAATCATGTCAACAAAAAATGTTGAAGGTATGAAAAAAATAATTGATGAAAAGAAAAAAATGAGTGCACAGCAGTGTCTTAATGGTGAAAAACCAAATCAAAAAATGTCAAGCCAGTGGAAAGCTTTCAAAAATAAAAAAACTGGTGGAGTATTCGATAAATAAAGAGACTCAGAAGTCTGATATTTAAAGAACGCATTTGATGCGTTCTTTCTTTTGCAATCATAATAAGAATTAAAGGAGAAAAACTATTGTTATTTAGAAATTTAAAAATCATTGAGCCTATTCTGAAGGCTTTAAAGGCAGAAGGATACACAGAACCAACCCCAATACAAACAAAAGCCATCCCATCACTATTAGAAGGTAGAGACCTTTTAGGTTGCGCACAAACGGGAACTGGCAAGACAGCAGCATTTGCCATCCCCATATTGCAGGATCTGGCAGAGGAACATAGAAATATTAAAGGTAAAAGACAGATAAAAGCGCTTATTCTGGCACCAACTAGAGAATTAGCAATACAAATAGGTGATAGTTTCAAAGCATATGGCAAATACTTGAATCTGAAGACCCTAGTTGTCTATGGTGGCGTCTCACAACATCCCCAGACTAGATCGCTAACAAGTGGGGTTGATATATTGGTGGCCACTCCCGGCAGATTGCTGGATCTGGTCAACCAAAAATATATTCGATTGAATCAGGTGACACATTTTGTTCTAGATGAAGCAGATATGATGCTTGATATGGGCATGCTTCCTGATGTCAAAAGGATAATAAAATTGATACCCGAAATCAGACAGACCATGTTTTTTTCAGCTACGATGCCTGATGAAATTGCGAAACTGTCCAGCTCGATATTAAAAAATCCAGTCACTGTTTCCATAACACCTGTTTCGTCAGCTGTCGAGGTTATTGAGCAAACTGTATATCAGGTTGATAAAGGAAACAAGATTAATCTATTGATTCATTTGCTGAAAGATAAAGCGATTGTTTCGGCTCTGGTCTTTTCCAGAACAAAACATGGAGCGGACAAAATTGTAAAGGCCCTTGAAAAGGCTGGTCTTCAAGCGCAGGCTATCCATGGCAACAAATCTCAGAATGCCAGACAGCTTGCCTTGAACAATTTCAAGGAAAGGAAGACAAGAATTCTGGTTGCTACAGACATAGCGGCCCGTGGCATTGACATAGAGGAACTGTCACACGTCTTCAACTTTGATTTGCCTGAGGTTCCCGAGACATATGTACACAGGATAGGAAGAACCGGGAGAGCAGGTCTTGGTGGCATAGCAATTGCATTTTGCGATCAGGAAGAGAAGCTGCTGCTTCGTGAAATTCAAAAGCTCACTTCAAAATCAATTGAGGTTATGGGAGACCATCCCTTTCCATGGAACGAAAAGTTGCAGTTTTCAACATCTAAACCTGTTCCACCACGTGCCAGAAGCACTAAAAAAACAAGCTACTCAAAAAGTAATGTAGGGAAAAAAGAAAAATCTTATTGGAAGAGTCGCTGATTCAGTTATATAATGGTGGTAACAGCATTATAATGAACTGAAAAGGGGACTGTAAAATGTATATGGTCAATAACATCAAAGACGTTGCGCTTATATTTGAGGGCGGCGGGATGCGTGCCAGCTATACAGCGGGCATCGTGAACAATTTGCTGGAGAATGAGATATACTTTGATTATGTAGCGGGTATTTCTGCGGGGGCTAGCCTTAGTGTCAATTATCTGTCCAGAGACATCAATCGAACTAAGCGGTCTTTTGTAGATTTGGTTCTTGACGAAGAATTTGGTGGATGGAGATCATTTCTAAAAGGGGAAGGATTCTTTCGTTCCCATTACATATACGAAGAAACACCTAAATCAGACGCATCACTACCCTTTGACTGGCAGACATTTTCTGCTAACCCAGCGCAGCTCAGAATAGGGGCCTACAAACGGGATGAAGGTGAAATGGTGTACTTCAATAAAAATGATATGCAAAGCATGCAGGAATTGATGAAAATTGTTCGTTCCTCGTCATCTTTGCCTATTTTTATGCCTCCAACCTACTTTCAGGGGGAATATTATATCGATGGTGGCGTCAATGGCGGTATCGCTCTTGATATTGCAAAAAAAGACGGCTTCGAGAAATTTTTTGTTGTATTGAGTCAAGAAAAGGGATATAGAAAAAGTCCCGTAAGATCCAAAAACTTCATCAGACTATATTACAGAAAATATCCTTGTGCCGCTGAGGCTATGCTCAAACGCCATATCATATACAATGAAACCCTGGAAGAATTGGAAGAACTGGAAAGACAAGGCAAAGCGTTTCTGGTTTATCCGGACGAGATGCCGGTTTCCAACAAAGAATTGAATTTTGAGAGATTATCTGAAAGCTATAATAAGGGATATGAACAGGGGAAAAGAGATTTGTTCAAATGGAAGGAATTTTTAGAAATCGAGTAAGAGGAGAATGATCAATGTCAGATAAGAATAATTTTGATATGAATAAAAAAACACCGGGTTGGAGATTTGACAACAGCTATCTCAATCTTCCCGAGATATTATATACACAGGTATTGCCGACAAAAGTATTTTCACCCGAACTGGTTGTGTTCAACAAAAATCTTGCCAAGTCACTAGGTTTAAGCAGCGATTCCTTAAATGGCGAGTTGGGAGCGGACATATTCTCCGGCAACCATATTCCAGAAGGAGCAGAGCCTATTGCTCAAGCATATGCCGGACATCAGTTCGGTCACTTCACATTTCTTGGTGATGGTAGGGCGATACTGCTTGGAGAGCATGTCACACCAAGTGGCAAACGGTTCGATATACAACTGAAAGGCTCTGGCATCACACCGTATTCCAGGAGGGGTGATGGTCGTGCAGCTTTGGGGCCAATGATTAGAGAGTATATCATCAGCGAAGCCATGCATAACTTGGGAATACCGTCCACAAGAAGCTTAGCTGTAACAACAACAGGTGAATCTGTTCCAAGAGAGAAAAGACTCTCAGGGGCCGTTTTGACCCGTGTGGCAGCAAGCCATATCAGAGTTGGAACCTTTGAATATGTAGCACAGAAGGGATCTTCAGAGGATCTTAAAAGGCTTGCAGATTATACAATTAATAGACATTATCCAGGATTGAAAAATTTTGTAAATCCTTACAAGCAACATCTTAAATCAACAGTTAAAAGACAGGCGAAACTAATTGCCAAATGGCAGTTGGTTGGATTTGTTCATGGTGTGATGAACACAGACAACATGACGATTAGCGGTGAGACAATCGACTATGGACCTTGCGCTTTTATGGATGCATACAATCCCAACACTGTTTTCAGTTCAATCGATAACTATGGACGTTATGCATATGGCAATCAGCCGAAAGTAGCCATCTGGAATCTTGCCAGGTTTGCTGAGACCCTATTGACTCTTTTGCACAAGGATTCAACCAAGGCAATAGAAATAGCAGAAGCAGAGTTAACCGAGTTTTCATCGCTTTACCAGGCTTGTTGGATGGATGGCATGCGTTCAAAGCTTGGAATTTTCAATGAAGAAGATACAGATAAAGAAATGTTCGATCATCTTCTTCATATCATGCATCAAAACAACGCAGATTATACCAACACCTTCCTGGAACTGACGCATATGCGCAAACCTCAAGGTGAGATGGAAGACAATAAGGATTTTTTGAAATGGTATATCCTGTGGAGAGATAGGCTAAGCTGGCAAAGTCAATCAAAAGCCCAATCAATACAACTGATGAAAGAATCTAACCCTGCTGTAATACCCAGAAATCATCAGGTAGAAAAGGCGTTGAAGGCAGTAGAAGAGAAGAATGATTACAGCATTCTTTTTGATTTGTTAAAGGTTTTAGAAAAGCCTTATGCACATACAACCGACCAGCAACCCTACTCCAAACCGCCATCAACAAAAGACAAGCCTTATGTAACCTATTGTGGAACGTGAAAGTTAGGTTTATCAACAGGGTACTTGGGTTCAGGTGGTGTGGGAGTCTTAGCATTGTTAGTCATCGGAAAACGTTGTTATATAGGGTTTATTTTGATACAATAACAGTGTGTGGATAATATAAGTAGAGGAGTTCATTATGGAAAGATATGAAATGGAAATTCTAATCAGACAAGCCGAGGGATTTGGTTTGGGATTTACTTATTATACAGAAGGCAAAGAGGATGGTCCCGTGACAGGAATGATTTACGAAAAGACATTTAGTGATATAAATGCATCTGATGACGAGATTATCGATCTGCTCTCAACAGGTTTCAACTACCATTCTGACAATCATCGTAGAGTGGATGCGATTAATTCTATTCTTGACTATTGGGAACTGCCTGCGTTGGATAAAACCCCTGATAGTTTACCAGTATTTGACAGCTACAAGGATGCTATTGCAGCATTTGATAAAACAAAGGATTTTTTTGTTTTTAAGTTAAAAACACACAGCATTAGCAAACCTAACAGACCCAAAAGGAAGTTTCAGCCCTGCGGAGTGGTTACGTGCATTCACAATGCCAATGAAATGTGTATGATTGATGAGTGTGACATGCATATTAGAATGTTCAGACAAGAGGGTTAAAAAAAGTAAAACAAATTGTCTAATATGTGGTAAAATCAGAGTTAGGTTAATAACATAAAATTATTCGGAGAATGATTATGCTAAGAAAAACATACTGGTATTCCTTAGGTTGGGTTTATCTCATAGTGACTTATCCGATGCTGTGGGTGGTTAGATTTTATGGTCGGGTTGGTAAAATAGACAAAAAAAACTATCTAGCCGATAAGATGTCATCACGGATCTGCAGAGTTCTGTTTTATCTGTCAGGATCAAAAATAACAATAAACGGTCTTGAAAATGTTCCAAAAGAGGGTGCTGTGATATTCGTCAGCAACCATCAAGGCCACTTCGATGGCCTGGTGATTCATGGCTTTATTGATAAGCCAAAAGGCTTTGTTTCCATTGTTGAAGCTTTAAAAGCACCGGTCATTAGCACTTGGATGAGAGAAATGGATAGCGTCTTTATGGATCGGAAGGATATACGTCAATCCTTGGCTTGTATCAATCAAGCCATTGAGCTTCTCAAAAAAGGTCACTCCATGGTTGTTTTCCCTGAGGGAAAACTGAGTGCAAGCGCAGTACCTAATGAGTTCAATCGCGGATGGTTAAAACTGGTTACAAGAAGTGGTGTGCCGATTGTACCGATTTCGATAGATGGCACATACAAAGCATTTGGAAAGAACGGCGAATGGGTAAAACCGGCACATGTGAAATGTGTGGTTTCCAAACCAATATATATTGGTGATATAAAGAAAGCGGATGAAAATGCATTTGTGAGTAATCTTAAATTAAATATCATGAGTCATGTTTCAGGTTCCGGATTTGAGATAGTCAACCAGTCAGAAGCAATTGAAGATAACCCTTTGGAAAGTTTGAATTAAGGTATGAACACAAACATATAAGTGATTGGGAGGTTTCATGCAATTCATTTACACTTGCAACCAATGTGGCAAAATCTATAATCCTGATATTCAAATATTTAGATGTAGCTGTGGTGGATTATTAGATATCGTAAAAAATGATTATAGATTCTCAAAAAGCGACATATTGACTTCGGAATGGAGTATCTTCAGATACCTGAAGTCCATGCCTTTTAATGAGAATTCTGATATCTGGAAGGATATTACCATGGGTGAGGGGTTAAGCCCATTGGTTATGCTAGACAAGGAGTTTACCAATGTAATGGTAAAAATGGATTATATGATGCCAACGCTTTCTTTTAAGGATCGAGGTGCTGCGGTTTTGATCTCAAAAGCCAAGGAACTTGGAGTCAAGAAGGTAATACAAGATAGCAGTGGCAATGCGGGCACATCAATAGCAGCTTATGCTGTCAGAGCAGGCATAGCTTGTGATATTTATGTACCTGAAAATACTTCAGCAAAAAAAGTTAACCAGATAGCTTATCACGGTGCTCATGTTCATTTGATAGAAGGATCACGCGAGAACACAGCAAAAGCAGCTCTGGAAGCAGTAGAAAGAGGAGACGGATTTTATGCGAGTCATGTGTATAATCCTTTTTTTTATGAAGGAACGAAAACATTTGTTTATGAGATCTTTGAACAACTCGATGGTATTATGCCAGATGCATTGGTTATACCGACAGGGAATGGAACATTGTTACTAGGTGCATATTATGGATTAAGAGAGCTTATAGCTATGGAGTTGATTGATAAAATGCCCCGAATCATAGCAGTGCAGTCGGAGAATTGTGCCCCCATATTCAAGGCTTTCAAGAACGGTTTGTTGAATGTAGAAAGTGTAGCAAATTCTGGAACAATAGCAGAAGGAATCGCGATAGCTGAACCTAAAAGAGGTAAACAGATACTGGAGGCAATCAGGGCAACAGGAGGAGAAGTCATTACAGCACCTGAGAACAAGATTGTTGAAACTAGAAAATATCTGGCCAAGAAGGGTTTCTATGTGGAACCGACCACAGCGGCAACATTTGCAGCTTTTTTTGAATACTATAATAAATCAGACAAAACACGAAATGAGACATTTATTATTCCTTTTTGTGGAGCTGGTTTAAAAGCCGGAGCTTAATTGTAGCTCAATTTTGCAAAACACTTAAAAATCGAATGTCAATAAATATTTATCGTTTAACGTTAAATAATTATTGACATTCATATTTTTTGATGCTATAATCCGGTTAACACAAACAAAAGGAGATAGTTTAAATGGATAAAGAAAAGAGTAATCAAAAAATAAAGAAGATGGCACGAATAGTCAGAATGGTATTTAAGATAACTTTCTGGATATCAGTTATTGCGATTGTAGTCTTACCATTGATTTATGTGGCAGTACAATTTTTACCAGAAGAATATCTGATGAGCTCACAATTTGAAAAGGGTAGTTTCTACCTGACGCTGGATGGTCTGTTGAGGTATTGTGTTCCAGAGAACATGACAGTTGATATATCTGTCAAACCTGTTATTGATGCAATACTACTAATGGCCACAGTTATGAGTGTAGGTTTTGCAATTTTGAGCCGTAAGATGATTCAAATACTCAAAACTGTAGAAAGTGACAGCCCCTTTGAAATGGAGAATGCAAATAGGTTGTCAGCCTTGGGTTGGCTTCTGATCATAGGATCGTTTGTCTATCAGATTGCCAATGCATACGTTGCGATGGCAATGATTGACACATTTGCAATCTATGATTTAGATGTTGTGATAGGTGTTGACAATGCCATGATTATAACAGGTTTTATTCTTTTGATACTGTCAGGAGTATTTAGATATGGCAGTTATCTTCAGGATGAATATGATTCAACACTTTAAACGGGGGTGAAATTGTGGCAATAATTATAAGATTAGATCGAGTTTTGGCTGACCGTAAAATGCAGCTTGGTGATCTAGCTGAGCAGGTAGGTATCACAATCGTCAATTTGTCAAATTTAAAAACAGGAAAAGTCAAAGCCATCAGATTTTCAACTTTAAATGCAATTTGTAGAGTACTCGATTGTCAACCGGGTGATATCATGGAGTATGAGTATTCAGAAAACGATGAGGAATTAGTTGAGAGACCTTCTTTGGAATGAAGGTCTCCTTCTTTTTTTGTTTGGGAACAAAATTCAAATAAATCAGTCTAAATGACTGAAAGTAAATATTAGATATAAATAGATGTAATCATGTTTAAGATTACAACTGAGATTGAATAAGGAAAGGATACTAAAATGTACAAGGTGAAAGAAGAGTTTTTTAAAGCCGTCTGTGGCAAAAGTCTTAAGGAAGTAAAAAATATCAAAGCTTCAGTCGAGAAAGAGGAAGATGAAATCGTCACAGTCAGATTGACTGAGAAAGTACCCTACTTCAAGCAAATGACAGACAGTTTTCAAATACCCAAAATTGATTTTCAAAACTGGTTCTTTCAAAATTAAAGAAGAAAATCATTGAAAATTAATATCAATTAGCCCTTGAAATAATAGGATTATTAGTTTATAATTATTTAGAACTGAAGATCTTTGTTAGGTGAGGCTACTATATAGAAATACGCTTCTGCCCGGAAACATCGAGAGATGCCAATGGGTCAACAGGCTTTATCGGATTAAGGTATAGCTTAACGGAGCTGTTTTTGAAACTTACGCTATATAGAGCTAAAACTCAACGAGTAAAAGATGTCATGGCTGATTTTTTTGTGCTTGTTAAGAGTCTTTTATTTGTTGAAGACTCTTTTTTAATTTAAAAATAAGGCAGGTGGTAAAGCAATGGATTCGGACCCTTTAAGTTACAAAGCTACAAAATCACAGAATAATACGATGCAAGAGCTAAGCCACCATTTGACATGGGGTTATAGCTCTTAAAGGAGGGCTATAATGATTAAAAAAGCAGTTGAATTAATTGAGGAAGGCAAATTCACACAAGCCAGAAATGAGATTCTGGAAATGAACGTGGTGGATATTGCCGAGCTTTTTGAAGAGCTTGATTCTGAAAAGCTATTGGTGATGTTTAGGTTGCTGCCAAAAGAAACTGCAGTTGATGTTTTTTCTTACATTTCATCTGAACAACAGGAATATTTGATTGAGGCTATAGCCGACAAAGAACTTCAAACAATCGTTGATGAGTTGTTTCTGGATGACACGGTTGATCTTTTGGAAGAGATGCCGGCAAATATAGTAAAGAAGATACTGAAAAACACCAGTAAAGACAAGCGGGATCTGATCAATCATTTTCTGAAATACCCTGAAAATTCTGCAGGAAGCATCATGACCATCGAGTATGTCGACCTTAAAAAGGAAATGACGGTCAAAGAAGCTTTGGCCAGCATCAAAAAAGTTGGGGTCGACAAGGAGACCATCAACACTTCATATGTTATAGACGAAAACCGTAAGTTGGAGGGCATCGTTTCTCTCAGAAAGTTGATAATCAATGAAGAGGACACAGTCATCAAGGACATCATGCAGACCAATATCATATCAATCAATACCCATATGGACCAGGAGGAAATCGCCAGCATCATCAAGAAGTATGATTTGTTGGTAGTACCGGTTGTGGACACTGAGGGTAGACTGGTGGGTATCATCACCATCGATGACGTGGTTGACATAATTGATCAGGAGAATACAGAAGACTTTCAAAAAATGGCTGCGATGCAACCCTCAGACGAGGAGTATTTGAAAACAGGGATATTCACATCAGCAAAACACAGGGTAATCTGGCTTCTGGTACTGATGATCTCTGCCACAATAACAGGTAATATTATCAAACAGTATAATGACATATTGCAATCAGTTGTCATTCTAGCTGCATTTATACCAATGTTAATGGATACGGGCGGTAATTCCGGCTCCCAATCGGCTACGTTGGTCATCCGGGGACTAGCACTGGATGAGATACGTCTGAAAGATGTTTGGAAAGTGCTATGGAAGGAATTCAGAGTCAGTATAGTGGTTGGTTTTGTGCTTGCAGGAGTCAATTTCATCAGGATTTACTTCCTTGAAAGAACTGACCTATATGTTGCTATTACAGTATGTGTAAGTCTATTTGTCACTGTTGTGACAGCTAAGCTGGTTGGTGGTGTACTGCCAATAATTGCAAAGAAAATGAAGTTGGACCCGGCAATCATGGCCAGTCCGCTTATTACAACCATTGTGGATGCTGTTGCTCTGGTCACATACTTCAGCATTGCTACGATATTATTGAGTTTATGATTATTACATAGATATATCAAAAGCAGATCGGAGATCTGCTTTTGATATATCACCTATCGGACTGTGTTTATTCAATTATTAGCTGCGCTTTTTTGTTGAAAAAGGTCTTGTATCCTAGCTGAAGAAAGAGAATGACTGTAAAGGCAACACTACCCAGTATACCGAGCATTATGGCTATCTGGTATTCAATGGCTGTGACAGGTGATACTCCAGATAAAATCTGACCTGTCATCATACCCGGAAGAAAAACAATACCCATACCCACCATAGAGTTGATAGTTGGAAGAATAGCGGAATCAAAAGCATTATCTACAATCTCTTTAGATGCCATTTTGGGTGTTGCACCCAGCATTAGAGATGATTCCACCAAATGCTTCTGCGTGTTCATATCATTTACCAGTCGACTGACACCCAGTGAGATTCCGGTCATGGAATTTCCGATTAGCATACCCGATATTGGAATGAAATATCTTGGATTGAACCAAGGCCTCAATCCTATGACAATTATGATGAAATATAAGAGGCAGGTTACTGTTCCTGTCACCATAGAAAACGCTATGATTTTCTTAAGCTTATTAGAAATTTTCGCATTCACTCGTCTAAAAATATTATTTATGGCAAATATTTCCATGACAGACAAAACCAGCAGTGTCAGTACCCAGCTTTCATTATCAAAAAGATACATCAAAATATAGCCTGTGAGGATCAGTTGAAGGGTCATTCTGACAGAAGATATTAGGATTTCTTTCTCACGTTTGATGCCCCTGTATTTAACAAATGCCAATAGTATCAGAATAAAAATGTAAGCAGCAGCCAATTGCCATATTTGAAGTTCAATGACATTTGTATTCACAGCGTTACCTCCTTATTGACGACTCTACCCTTATCTATTCGGATAATCAAATCCGAATAGGTGGTTGCTACCTTGTTGGAATGAGTGACCATAATGATTGACTTGGAATTCTTTTTACATTGAGCAACTAGATTTTCGATAATAATTCTCTCGGTTTCTTCATCAAGAGATGCAGAAGGCTCATCTAATAGGAAAACATCAGGATTCAACAACAGTACTCTAGCTAATGCCAATCGTTGTTTTTCACCACCAGAGAGATTATCGATTGACTCGTCCAGTTTCTTGTTAAGCCTGGCTGACTGGAGTGATGATAAAAGCATATCTTCATTTTCCATAGTTTTTTCTGAAAACTTCAATCCTATTAGTAGGTTATCCTTGACAGTACCATTGTATATTGCAGGATTCTGGGGAAGCATAATGACTTTTCTTCTGTGATTTATTGAGTCCATTTCTTCAAGTGGTGTATCCAAGTAAAAGACTTCTCCGGAATCAGGACTGATCATTTTATTCAATAGTTTAAGCAATGTGGTTTTTCCACCACCACTTTCACCAGTAATGCAGACTATTTTATTGCTAGGTATTGTAAGTGATTTGATATCTATGATGTCTTTATATATGACATTTTGAAATCTGAACATTATTACCTCCTAGATGCTTAAAAGATTAACTACTTAAATATATCAAAAAATATGACATATAACAACAGACTTTACAAACAAGTGAACAAACATTCTGAAGTATGCTATAATATACACATATGGCAAGTCAGTGAACTGGAGAAAGCTATGAATAACAAAAACCAGGATAAATCAAACAAAACAATAGAATCGGTTTTTAGAATAAAACCCGGCAAAGAATCCCTAAAGTTCTTATTTGTTTATCTTGTTGTTGGGTTTGCCTGGATTCTATTCTCCGATAGTATCCTAGATTTGCTGATTGATGACATGACAGTTATAATGCGATTTCAGACCTACAAGGGCTGGCTTTATGTCTTAGTTACAGGATTAGTCTTTTATATGATTATCAGAAGCAAGCTTAAGCTACTTGATAAAAATAGGCAGTCATTGGAAAATAGTGAAGAGCGCTATAGATTGGTTGTTGAGGGGTCCAATGATGGTATATGGGATTGGAATATGATCAATGGAAACTACTTTTTCTCTATAAAATCAAAGCCGATGTTTGGTTATGATGAAGATGAACTTGAAGATAATATGGAATCATGGAAAAGTATTTACCACCCTGAGGATTGGATAAAGTCTGATAATCATATAAGAAAATTTTTGAGTTCAGATAAAACAACTTATGAAAACACATACAGATTAAGATGTAAAAATGGAGAATACCGATGGATACTAAGCAAAGGTAAGATCGTCAGGGACAAGGATGGCAAACCTTTGAGAATGACTGGGTCTCATACAGACATAACTGATAAAAAACAGATGGAAGAAAAGGTCAATAGGTTAGCATATTATGACCAACTAACTGAACTTCCAAATCGTTTTAAGGTTGAAGAAGTATGCATAGAAAAAATAGATTTTCATCAAGACTTGGGCGAAAAGTTCGCTTTTCTATTATTGGATATAGACAATTTTAAGCATATCAACGATACAATGGGGCATAGGATTGGAGACCAGCTAATTTTACATGTTAAGGACATTTTATTAGATATAATTAAACCACCTCATGTTTTGGCAAGAACAGGAGGAGATGAGTTTACGATTATAATCTCGGACAGTGACAATAAAGAAACAGTTCTTCTTTTGCTTGAAACGATAATGGAGAACATCAGAAAACCATGGGTAATCAATGACTATGATATTTTCATTTCAATAAGTGCCGGTGTTGCTTTTTTCCCTGAGCATGGTGAAAACTTTGAGGAAATTTCGAAAAATGCAGACACTGCTATGACACACATCAAAGAATCTGACAAGGATGGCTATGCAATCTATGATCCAACTATGGCTGAAAAAACCTGGCAGCGAATGCTGCAAATAAGCAAATTAAGAAATGCTATTGAAAAGAAGGAATTCTAT
>CAKMKB010000044.1:0-6445 GCA_927435965.1 uncultured Clostridia bacterium | reverse complement strand
TGAACATTGACACCTACCACTTCCAGACCGGTAAATTTCTCCAGATTATATTTGACTTTAGCAATAATGTTCTCAGCTACAGTTGATATTCTGACTCCAAATTGTACAATAACAAATAAATCTACAACGACTTTATTCTCTTTAAGCGTTACCTTGACACCTCTTGTCACATGCTCTTTTCTAGCCAACTCAAAGAACCCCTCTGTAGCACTTTTGGCTGCCATACCAACAATGCCATAGCATTCTATTGCTGCTAAACCTGCTAAAGTGGCTACAACTTGTTCGTCAATATTTATAATTCCATTATCACTATTTATTTTTACTGACATTCAAATTCCTCCATTTTTATTATCTACAATGTTAATTATACTAAGATAAAATTGTTATTGCAATAAATACTTTTAAGTGTTAAAATATAACAGTTGATTTAAGAATGGTAATTATATTATAATAATTAATGCTGATAGGAGGTGTTATTATGGCTAGAAGCTGTGAAATATGTGGTAAAGGTAATGTGTCAGGTCACATTGTAACTCACTCTGATAAAAAGATTAATAGAATATGGAAACCTAATTTGAGAAAGATTAAGATTCTCTTGAATGGTTCTCCAGTTAGAAGAAATGTATGCACAAGATGCATCAGATCAGGAAAAATCGAGAGAGCAGTATAATGGTGGTTTAAAATGCGAAGCTATTCGCATTTTTTATTTTTTTGAAAACCTCCTGAAAATGTTTAACCATGATCAGGAGGTTTAGTGCTTCTAGAATTCAGCGTTTTTAGGTGTCCTAGGAAAAGGCACTACATCTCTTATATTACCTATTCCAGTTAAGTACATAATTAATCTTTCAAATCCCAGCCCAAAACCAGCATGTTGGACGCAACCATATTTTCTTAGCTCAAGGAACCACCACAGCTCATCACGGGATATATTCATTTCTTTCATACGATTTTCCAACTTATCGTATCTTTCTTCCCTCTGACTGCCTCCGATTATTTCTCCAACTCCTGGTGCCAAAAGATCCATTGCTGCGACAGTCTGTTGATCATCATTCTCTCTCATATAGAATGCCTTAATTATCTTGGGATAACCTGTCACAAAGACAGGTTTTTTATATATTTTTTCGGTTAAGAAACGCTCATGTTCAGTTTGTAGATCCACTCCCCAGCTCACAGGAAAACTAAAATTCTCACCGCTTTCCTCCAAGACCTCAATTGCTTTGGTATATGTTATCCTTTCAAAATCTGAGTATAAGACATTCTTCAATCTTTCAAGCAATCCTTTATCCACAAAAGAATTAAAAAACGCTATTTCATCAGGATTGTTCTCAAGTACATAACCGATAATGTACTTAATCATTTCCTCTGCGAGATCCATATTGCCATGAATATCAGTAAACGCCATCTCCGGCTCAATCATCCAGAATTCTGCAGCATGCCTTGTTGTATTGGAATTCTCAGCTCTGAAGGTCGGTCCAAATGTGTAGACATTTTTGTAAGCTAATGCAAAAGCTTCAGCTTCCAATTGTCCACTGACTGTCAGACTGGTTTTTCTTCCAAAAAAATCATCTTTATAGTCCATTCCTTCTGATTTCTTCAACTCAGAAAAATTCAGAGTTGATACGTTAAACATCTCCCCTGCGCCCTCAGCATCATTGGAGGTTATAATAGGTGTATTGACATAAATAAATCCTTTATCTTGAAAAAACTTGTGTATGGCAAAAGCTGCTGATGACCTGACTCTAAATCCAGCAGAGTAGATATTTGCTCTTGGTCTCAAATGTGCTATTGTTCTCATATACTCTAAAGTGTGTCGTTTCTTTTGAAGTGGAAAATCCGGGTCTGAATCAGCTAGCAAATTGATGGACTGGGCTTTTATCTCATAGTCCTGTTTAGCTTCCGGAGTTTCAACTAAAACACCTTTGATTTCCACTGCTGCTCCGGTTCTATATTTAGTCACTTCGTTGAAATTAGACATTTCATCTTCAAAAACAATTTGAATATTGGAAAAAGTCGTACCGTCATTCAATTCGATAAAACCAAATTTATTGGAACTCCTGATGGTCCTGATCCATCCTTCGACCGATACCTCTTTTCCATAATAGTCGGTTGGTTTCTTTACTATTTCTCTAAAATCAATCTTGTCCATTCTCTTCCTCCAGGTTAGTTATTATGACCAATGCGCTTCCCTTCATAAATCGGATGTAGGCGGTCTGATCAGTGATGATATTGCTAATGCAAAGGGAATCCCCTATTTTTACGTTTATGTTACTCAATGGATACTTGAAGCCCTCAAGAAATACATTCTCTAATGTTTCACACATTGGAACCAGAGAAAGAGTCATGCCTTTTTTATCTGTAATCATACAATCCTTTTGAATTAAAAAAGCCTCGAAATCATTGCCAATAATGCGAATATCATATTCATTGTACTTATATAATAGAAAAAATGTGCTTAGCACATGATCCACTCTGTTCCCTATAGCGTTTGCTATTGTTATCTGTCCCATATCTCTGCGAATCGCCTCGACTATTGCTAATTCAGTATCTGTATAGTCTTTTTCTGCAGGAAATTGAATGGCTTTATCCTCAATACTTTGATATGCTTTCTTGCTAATAGAATCAAAATCACCAAGAACCAGATCAATTCTAATACCATAATCCAAAGCTGTTTCCGCACCTTTATCGACGCAAATTACAAAGGTGTCTGAATCAATTTCAGCTTTTAGCTTATCTTTGCTGATGACATCTCCCCCTGTAATGATTATGCATTTGTTACTCATTGATCAACCTCTTCATTTGCTGCAATTTTTTTTCTGGAAACTCAGCCTTAAAGATTTCTGATCCAGCAACAATTATGTCAACTCCAAGGTCGGTTATCTCTTTTATATTAGATTCTTTTATGCCACCATCCACTTCTATAAGAAGGTTTGGATTTCGCGCTAGCTTCAGCTCAACCAATTCTGCTATTTTTCTTTTAGTGTTCTGTATGAAGGATTGTCCTCCAAAACCTGGATTTACTGACATAAGCAGTACCATATCCAAATCAGAAATCACATCTTTCAATAGACAAACTGGTGTTGAGGGATTCAGTGACACGCCTGCCATTATTCCTTTTGATTTGATATATTGAATGGTTCTATCCAGATGTATGGATGCTTCATAATGAACGGTGATAATATCAGCACCGGCGTCAACAAACTCATCAATGTATCTTTCTGGTTTTTCTATCATCAGATGAACGTCGAAAACAAGGGATGTGACTTTTCTAAGTGATTTGATAACTGGAGGTCCAAAGGTAATATTTGGCACAAACATGCCATCCATAACATCTATGTGTATCCAATCAGCTCCAGCATGCTCTACCATTTTTATATCTTGTCCCATATTGCTGAAGTCGGCAGACAATATAGAAGGTGCTATTTTCTTCATATTTTTCCCCCACTTAATAGTATTTCATATAGTTCCAGATAACTGGCGTATCTTTCGGGACTGATTGCTTGAGTCTTAACCATTTCTTTTACCTGGCATCCGGGCTCGCGATAATGATGGCAATCACTGAATCTGCAGTCATCATGAAGACTAAACTCAATAAAGTAATCCTTCAAGTTGGTTTTTGTGACATTTTCCAGATCCAACGAGCTAAAACCCGCTGTATCAACTACCCAACCACCGATTGAAAGCTTAAACAACTCCACGTGTCTGGTTGTGTGTTTTCCTCGGTTTAACTTCTCACTGATTTCACCGGTTTTCAGTGATAGACTTTTTTCAATTAAATTGAGTAAAGTCGACTTGCCAACACCCGACGGACCCGCAAATGCGGAAATTTTATCGACAAGCTTGTCTTTCAGAATTGAAAGTGAATCAATTTCAGCGGAGGATGTCAAAACGACTTCGTAACCAGCCTTTTCATAAATTGACTTAAGCCTTTCCCCCTCTTCCCAATCCAAATCCATTTTATTGATGCAAATGATAGAATTAACATCATAGTATTCATTTTGAATTAAAAATTTATCGATGAGTCTGACGTTCGGCTTTGGATTTTTGCTGGAAAAAACGATTATGATTTGGTCCACATTGGCGACCGGTGGTCTTAGAAGCTCGTTTTTTCTTGGAAGTATCTCTTCAATGTAACCAACTGTAGAGTCTTCCTTAGTGATTCTTACCTTGCAATAATCGCCCACCAAAGGTGTTATCTGGTTTTTTCTGAATAATCCTCTAGCCCTGCATTCCAACATTTCATCATCGCTAGTCACATAATAGAATCCACCCAGTATTTTAATAATCAATCCTGTCCTATTATCAGTTTCCAAAATCAATCTCCTGAGCGCCATAGTATTCGCTATTGATAAAAACCTCAAATTTTTGGACTCCGAAACCCTCTAGTATGATTTTCAACGGACTATCGTCCTTGGTATGAGCCTGCTGATAGACAACCTGTCTCTGTTCTTCCAAAACTCTTTCAACTGCAACACTAAGCATACCTTCTTGATCGGGTAGTTCAATCGTCAATTGTGCACGTCCTGAAATTGGGCTTCCATTCTCGCCTGGTTGTGTAGTCGGTTCTGGCACATCTTCTGGGCCTGTACTGACAATAATGCTCACGGCCGTTCCTTTCTCCACTTCTGTTCCCACTGGATAGCTTTGATAAGATACCGTATCTTCGGCATATTCATTAGAGCTTCTGAAACTGATATCTCCAACAGAAAAACCCTTAGCCAAAAGAATCCTTTCAGCCTCGGTGACAGTCTCCCCAATTACACTTGGCATCAGAGCATACTCAATCTCTTGCCCTTTGCTAAGAACGTATGTTACAACATCGCCCTCCTTGACCAAAATGTTGGGTTCAGGATTTTGTCTGATAACCAGACCCCATGGTACGGTTTCACTAAACTCGTAAATAATCTCTCCACTCTGAAGACCGCTCTCATTCAATAGAACCAGTGCTTCGTTTGAGTATTTATGAACCAGATCAGGTACTTTGATCATTTTTTCACCCATACTGACGATTACCTCAATTGGAAATCCTTCTTTCAGCTTTTCTCCAGCTCTGATATTTTGGCTCATAATCTGACCCTCTTCGAACTCTGAGCTATGAATTCTATCTTTCACAACAAAATCAAGACCCAAATTTTCTATTGTATCTTGGGCTAATATTTCATCAACTCCACTTAAATCAGGCACTTCAACCTCTGCGACCGATAAATAGTCTTTGATGAATGAAATGGCTGCAAAAGCCAGCACAAGGGTTAGAACCAATGCCGCTACAATTGCAAGAATAGAATATTTCAGCTTACTCTTATCCTTCTCAATTTCGTAATCATCTTCATCATTAATTTCATCTTCAACTTCATTATTGTTATGAATTTTCATTTCTTTGATTCTACCGTTCCCGGATTTGCTTTTACCATTTTTGTTGGCTCCGGTATTTAGTATTGTTTTGTCCATAGAATTAATTGTGGAAGTTTCCAATAAAAATCTGTTCAAAGCTTCAATTTTTTCTTCATCCATATTCTGATTATTGGATTCAGCCAAAAATACTTCCTTGTTTGCCTTGAATTTCATCAGATCAGAAATAATTGCATTTGCACTATTATACCTCAACGTCTGTTTCTTATTGGTGCATTTTAATACTATTTCATCTAAAAAATCAGGGATTTCTTTGTTTATACTGGTCGGTGCCGGTATCTGCTCATTTACATGTTTCAATGCTATGGTTATCGCTGAATCTCCTTTGAATGGAACCTCTCCGGTCAACATTTCGAACAAGACGATGCCTAATGAATAGATATCAGATTTTTCATCTATGTATCCACCTCTAGCCTGCTCAGGTGAGAAATAATTGACTGAACCCAGCGTATTGTCACTATTGGTCATCGTTTTGTTGGATACAGCTCTAGCGATTCCAAAATCAGCAACCTTTACCTGATTGTTCTTGTCAATTAGAATATTGTGTGGCTTTATGTCTCTGTGGATGATGCCATTGGAATGAGCATGATCCAATGCCTCACAAATCTGTATGCAAATATCAACGGCTGTGTCAATTGACAAGCCTTTGTTTTGCTGAATCAGTTCATGGAGAGTAATGCCCTCAAGATATTCCATAACAATGTAATAAATACCCTCATCAACACCGGTGTCATAGACATTTACAATATTCTTGTGGTTAAGTCTAGCGGCTGACATGGACTCTTGCTTAAACTTATTGATGAAGTCCGGGTCACTTACAAACTCTTGTTTAAGTACTTTTACAGCTACAAATCGATTGAGCACGTTGCATTTTGCCCTATAGACTTGTGCCATACCACCACTCCCAACCTCTTCAATTATTTCATATCTTCCGTTTAAAATTTCTTTGGAGGAAGTCGACACACATCCTCAAAGGCATGTATTGACCAAAGCTTTAGGAACCTGTGAAAAAGTGATTCCTGATTATTATCAGAAGGAT
>CAKMKB010000043.1:0-4347 GCA_927435965.1 uncultured Clostridia bacterium | reverse complement strand
ATGAGATTATCCTGAGTGGTATCGATTCGGCAATGAACAAATACAATATCAGATAATAAAAGTGTTAAAACAAACAAGTGCTCGGGTATACATATCCGGGCATAAGTGTATGTGGCATTGTAATGATTTAGAATTGGAGTTGGAAAATAATTGATTTCATTCCGTTATGCGTTCCCGCACTACCATTTGGTCTGATTCTCAATTTACCTTGATCTAAGTCCACGTCATCATAGATGACAATTATGTTACTGGTTTCTATCTTATAATATCTTGCGATATCCATTACAGCGTTACCACTTTTATTCATGTAAGTCAACGGTTTTGCTATTATGACCCTTTGGCCATCTAACCTAAACTCACCATAAATGGCATTGAATTTGGCTTTATCTAGTTTTACATCTTTCTTATAGCAAATATAATCGACTGTTTCAAAACCAATATTATGTCGCGTTCCTGCATATTGTCTTCCTGGATTTCCCAATCCTACTATTAAATACATTCATTACCTCATCATTCAAACAATTTGCTTACGGATCTGTTTTCAGATATTCTTTTGATAGCTTCCGCTATAAGTGGTGCTACGCTTACCACTTCAATTTTCTTTATGTCAAGACCCTCTGGTAAAGGTATTGTATCAGTTATAATCAATTTTTCTATAACAGAGTTTTCAATTCTTTCAATTGCAGGACCTGATAATACACCATGAGTGACGCAAGCATAAACATCTTCGGCTCCGAAGTCCTTTAGCACCTTAGCAGCTTTTGTTAACGATCCAGCTGTATCGACAATATCATCTACTAAAATCACATCTTTCCCTTTTATGTCACCTACTACATTCATGACCTCTGACACGTTGGCTTTTTGCCTTCTTTTTTCTATGATAGCCAGCGGCAAATCCAATAAAGCTGCAAAATTTCGTGCCCTTAAAACACCTCCAACGTCAGGAGAAACGACAACTGTGTTTGGTTTGACAAAAGGTTTGATATGTCTTGCGAGGATAGGACCACCTATCAACTGGTCCACAGGCATGTCAAAATATCCCTGAATCTGGCCTGCATGAAGATCTATGGTTATGACCCTATTGGCACCTGCAGCCGTAATCATATCAGCCACAAGCTTTGATGTGATTGGATCTCTTGCTCGGGTTTTTCTGTCTTGTCTGGCATAGCCGTAGTATGGAACAACCGCATTGATTCTGCCGGCAGAGGCTCTTTTCAGGGCATCTATAAAAATCAACAGCTCCATCAGACTATCATTAACTGGCTTGCAAGTTGGTTGAATTACATAGACATCAGCACCTCTGACTGATTCTTTGATATACATAGCAACTTCACCATCACTGAAAGTAGTTACTTCTGCATCGCCAAGTTTTATCCCTAGCTCAGCGCTAACTTTTTCTGCCAGAGGTATATTGGCGTTTCCGGAAAAAATCTTTATTTCTGAATATTTCGAAAGCATTAAAACCCTCCTGTTACTTGAATAGTTTATTTCGTTTGGATTGATTATTTCTTCTTTTTGTTGACTTGTCTTGCTCTTGCTATCGCTAGCACGTCCTCTCCCACATTATCGGTTATTGTTGAACCACACGCAATATAAGCACCTTTCTCGACTGTTACTGGAGCAACCAGATTGGAGTTGCTTCCGATAAAAGCATTATTACCTATTTTAGTTAGATGCTTGTTAATGCCATCGTAATTCACAAAAATAACACCACATCCTATGTTGACATTTTCACCGACTTCACCATCTCCCAAATATGCAAGATGGGATGCTTTTGAGCCGTTTCCGATAGTCGTATTTTTGACCTCAACAAAATCACCTATTTTGACATGATCACCTATATTTGATTTCGGTCTAAGATAAGCAAATGGTCCGATGCTGGAATTGTTACCGACGACAGAATCTATAAGCTTGGACTGCTCTATAACTGTACCTCGGCCAATTTTACAATCTATTATTGTCACATTTGGGCCTATGGTGCAATCCTCAGATATAGTAGTTGTACCTTGCAACACTGTTCCCGGATATATTATAACATCTTTCTCGATCATCACGCTATCATCAATATAGGTATTATTGGTATCTATTATCGTAACGCCATTCATCATGAGATTCTTATTGATTTCAAGTTGTTTATGATGATTCAGTTCATACTGCTGATATCGGTTGTTGACACCGCTGATTTCCATCACATCATCTATTCTGAATCCACACACCTTTTTGCCTTCTTTTTTCAATAGCCCCACTGCGTCTGTGATATAGTATTCATTCTGAGAATTGTTGGTATCCAGCCTTGTTAATGTCATCTTTAATTCTTTGCCTGAGAAGCAGTAGATTCCAGAATTGATTTCCTTTATGTTCTTTTCAAACTCGGTTGCATCCCTTTCTTCAACGATGGCTGTCACTTCACCTGTTTCTTCCCTTACAATCCTTCCATAGCCTTGAGGGTTGTCAAAAATAGCGGTCATTACAGATACCGCCGCTCCCTCGTTTTTGTGAAAATCCAAAAAAGCTTTTAAAGTTTGGCTGCTAATAAGAGGAACATCGCCATTGAGTATTAAGACTGTGTCATCATCATTTACATGACGAACTCCCTGCATTACCGCAAATCCTGTTCCATAGGGAAAGCTCTCACCAATCGGCTGGTTTTCAAATATGACATCATGGTCTCTCAGAGATTGTATGACCTGATCTCTTCCATGTCCCAAAATTAGAATGCATTTATTAATATAGGCTCCTTGAGATGCCTCTATGACGTACTTAATTATCTCCTTGCCACATATCTTATGTAGCACTTTTGGTAATTTGGATTTCATTCTGGTGCCTTCTCCAGCAGCTAAAACGATTGAAATATCCATTACATTCTCCTTAGTTGATGATTTCAAAACATATTATATTATTATTGACAAAAAATAACAATAGCATACCGCATTTCTTTCATAAAACAACAATAAAAAAGGGCCTTCATAGACCCCTTGCGGATACTATATCTAATATTATTCCTCTTCTTCCGCCTGCTTCTCTTCGTAAGCTTTAAACACTAAATCCTGAATCATGCTCCTTGTCAGGGAATTTATAGGATGTGCTATATCCTTAAACTCTCCATCTGGCATTTTTCTGCTTGGCATTGCTATGAAAGGTCCATTTTGTCCTTCAATTACCTTGATGTCGTGAACTACAAAACAATCATCAAAAGTAACCGAAACAATGGCTTTCATCTTTCCCTCAGAGTTGATCTTTCTTACTCTTACATCTGTGATTTGCATGGTTTACCACCTTCCCCCAGGATAATCTGTCCAAATATAATTATATTTTACTACATAATATATCAAAAAGCAAAAACTCTTTAATTATTTATTCATATTTTATTATCATTGTTCGGTTTTATGCTAATTTTTCTATTTTCTTCATCAACATCATCCAATATAAGTAAAGAATTGTACTCTTTGACTAGTTTGTTGACTGGTTCTTTGGTTGAGATAACGACATAGACTCCAACAACCTCAACATTAAACTCCAGCATAAGGTCTTTCATCCCTTTTGCGGTTCCGCCACCCTTCATGAAATCGTCCACTATGAGAACCCTTGATCCTTCTTTTATAGCTCTTCTCGATAGAGTCATGGACTCTATCTTTTTTGTTGAGCCTGAGACATAATTGATACTGAGAGTCGAACCCTCTGTAACCTTGCTATTTCTTCTAATGATTACCAGTGGAACATCGAGCTCTTTGGCTGTCATCAGTGCCACTGGGATTCCTTTAGTTTCTACAGTGACTACATAATCTATGGATTTTTTTGAGTACTGGCTTGCAATAATCTTAGATATGCTGTGAGAGTAATAGGGTGAATTGAATATATCACTCATATAGATATATCCACCCGGAATTATTCTGTAAGGATCCGAAAAAGTCTGACATAAATCATTCAAAAGAACTTCCTGTTCTTTCCTATTCATGCTTGGTATATAGATGACACCACCGGATGCACCAGATATCGTTTCTATTTTTCCGAATTCCAAATCGCTGACTAATCCCTTAACGATTACAATATCTTCACTGATAGTCGATTTGGCTGCATTGAATAGTTCTGAGAAGTAATTATATGAAAAGACATGATTAGGTCTTTCTGTAAAAATTTTCATCAATGCGCCTACTCTTTGATTTCTTCTGTATTTTTTCATTGATTCACCCACTTACGAAATATTTAAGTATATTATACCCATTTCATTCGGGATAAACAAGAGTATATTTGTAAGTGTACAATACATATGTGACAAAAAAGAATAAAAAATGAAAGGGACTCTGTTATAATGTTAATCACGACAAAAACAAACATAACGGAGGAAAC
>CAKMKB010000042.1:0-15435 GCA_927435965.1 uncultured Clostridia bacterium | reverse complement strand
CCTAGCAACTTTTTCATCTTCTGTCCACCTTAATGACAAATACTTCATAAAGCTTTTCAAAATCCACAACAGGGATTATTGTAATTTTTTCAGTCAATAAATCAGATGTTTTTTTATTTTATCCATTATTTTTTTAAAAATCGGTTCAGAGGCCATATTGATAACTTTTATGCCAATATTGGTGGAAATTGGACTCAATCTGATTATCCTATATCCGATATTCAGACTTGAAAAAAGCATATTCAGGAAATTGAAAATCAATTAAAAGTGGTGATATAAATCGAAAATTTGAGTCTAAAAAACAGATACAATATTCTTTTTCTTATTGTCATAGCATTGTTCGCTATTCTAGTGTTCAGACTAGCGGTTATGACAATTGTTGAAGGCGATGAATATAGAACAGAGGCGGACATCAAAACCATCAGGGACATTCCAATTAAAGCTCCTAGAGGAAACATTTACGACAGGAATGGTGTTCTTTTGGCTGGCAATATTCCAAGTTTTACAGTGCAAATCAGAAAGGATGACATTGACTCCGAAGATTTTGATGACACTGTGTTTTTGCTTGCAAACATTCTTGACAGGAATAATGAGAGAATCATAGACGAATTTCCGATTATCTTAAACAGAATCACTTTTAAATCTGAATTGTATCAATCTGAGTATTACTATATTGAAGAGTTGATTGAAGATTTGTTGATAGACAATCAGCTTGTTGAACAGATTTTTGTAATTGACAGCCAAATTGACACTTTGATTGATATACAGGAAAGAATACTACTAATATTACAAAATGAAGTTGAAGGTATAGATGTTTCGTATATAGACGGCCAATATAGATTCAATGATGTTTCAAGGGATGACGTACCAGAAACATATTTGGCTCAGATTATATACAACGACAGTAAGCTAATTAAGAAGCTATTGGCGAATTCAGAGTTGCGAAAACATATTTTTGATATTCTGGCATTGAATGAATTGGATGAGGGTGTGCGATTCATACCATACTCATATACATATGACAATGATTATGAACAGATTAAGAAGAATCTGGTACCGATTCTGGAAACCATCACATATGAGACAGATGCTAAGTCAGACTTTTTAAATCTGGTAAGGTATTATTGTTCAGATAGCTTCTATAGACTTGTCTTTAATGATGGTGACAACAAAATCATGCCAGGCGTAATTCTATACGACAGAGTAATTAATGATTATCCGGATCTGCCTATCGATTATAGATTTGATGAAGTCCAAAATGTCATCTATTTCAATTTCACAACTGATGAAGATAAAACAGCTTTCGTAAATCAATATGGCTATTCTGAAGATATATCTGCATACAACATTTTATTAGATTTGGCAATAAAAAGTAATGTGGATTTTGAAGTCATCCAGCAAGATGACGTCAAGTTTTACGCTCAATCACGGCTATTGTCATTTATCAATCCGATGATATCCGTTTCAGCCTGGGAGTATACATCGGTTCTCAGGAAAAACAATTGGGTGAAGGCTAACTTGGGTGCTAACGCCACCACTGATATAACCGCAGAAGTCGTTTTTGACACCCTTAAGACTAGAGCTGAACTAGATGATGTTAATGATTATTTGGCAAGAAAGTTTTTTGTCATTAAAGAAAGATATGACAAACAAGGCTACCTTGCTTATCATCCGATTGACATGTGCTATGGAGTAACTGAAAAAACAGTAGCCTTACTAGCTGAGAATTCGGACAAGTTAAAGGGTGTTGAAGTCGTTGTTCAGCCTCTTAGATATTATCCTCAAAATGAATCTGCAGCCCATATAATAGGATACATGGGAAAGATTTCCCAAGATTTTGAGATAGCCAAATACGTTCAGACCGAAGGCTATCTACAAGATGATTTGATAGGTAAGACAGGATTGGAAGAGAGTTTCGAATTGCTCCTTAGTGGAATCAAGGGTAAAGAGACACTTAAAGTTGATGTTTATGGAAACAGAATCAGTTCATTGGAGACAGCAGAACCAATACCGGGGAGTAACCTTTACCTTACAGTTGATATTGAGCTTCAGAAAAAGACGGAAGCTTTTTTATCCTATACTATGGAAAAGATAAGAGTTGGAGGCGTTTACGAGAGTAAATGGGGAGACTACAAGTTTGACAGAACTTACAAGAATGCTCATTCGGGTGCCGTTGTTGCCATAGATGTCAAGACCGGTGAACTGATTACTATGGTAAATGATCCATCTTATGATCCAAACCTCTTCGCAACAGGCATCTCACAGGAGGATTGGATAACCCTCTCCAATGAATCAAAGGACTCAATGGCTCCAAGACCATTGTATAATATTTCAATGTTGACAGCCATACAGCCAGGCTCTACATTTAAAATGGTTACTGCTTTAGCAGCTTTGGAAAAAGGCATTTCTCCTTATGAAAGGATTTATTGTGCAGGATATATGGAAATTGGCAACCAGACTTTTGGCTGTTGGATATGGAATATGTATAAGTCAATTCATGGGTATGAAAATATGTATGAGGCAATCAGAGACTCATGTAATTTCTATTTCTATACTTTAGTATTGGGTGAAAACAGGGCAACAAACGAGAGAATCTCGACCAGAGTAGAACTGGATGATCTGCTATCCATGGCAAAACAGCTAGGACTTGATGATAAAACAGGTATCGAGATTCAGATACCTAATGAATTTTCTGGTGGCGTGCCAAGTCCGGAAACCAAAATAAGTTCCATCAGGTTTTTTCTGAGAGAATACTTAAACCAGAATCTAGATAAATTCTATGCAGTGGGCAAGAACTATAACTCAGACGAGAAAGAACAGATGATCAATACGATAGTCAGTTGGGTAAGAGGAGACGATCCTTTGACAAGGGGAGAGGTTTATGAATACCTGACCGATATGGGTTTGAGACCCGACAAAGTGGATTCTAGAGGCATTCCTTTAGTTGATATGATAAAATACACTTATCTCAATCAAGCTGTATGGAATGATGGAGACAATGTTAATATTAGTATAGGACAGGGTAGCAATGCTTATACACCATTGCAGATGGCTAATTACATAGCTACCATAGCCAACGGGGGATATCTTAGGAACGTTAGTGTCATCAAGGAAGGCAAGACATTTGATAATGCATCAGTAGTATATGAACCGTTGAGAACCTCAGAACGTATACAAATCAGTGATTACTCGTATTTGGATACATTGACGAGGGGAATGGAAATGGTATCTGCTGACAGCAAAGTATTCGATGATTTCCCGGTAAGAGTAGCTTCCAAAACTGGTACAGCTCAAAGGGAGGGCACCAATCCTGAAACAGGAGAGCTGTATGATGACTTTTCATGGTATGTAGCCTATGCTCCAGCTGATGATCCGCAAATCGCTATTGCAGTTGTTATTTTTCAGGGCGGTTCAGGAAGATTTCCCGCACCACTGGTCAGGGATATAATCGGAGAGTATTTAGGTCTTGAACCTGATATAGTTGAGGAATAAGAAGGGGGAAAAAATGAGTAAATTCACACTAGTAACATCATGTAACGGTAAACAGGGCAAAACGATTTTGGCTATAGAGATAGCTAGAAAGCTCGCTACGAAACATAAAGTGCTATTTGTTGACATGTCGAAATCATCAAAATCAGCAGCCGCTTATTTAGGTAATGACGAAAACATCATTTATGATTTTGTTGATTTGATGACTGGGATGTGTTCAGTGGAGGAAGCAACCATCAAACCCCACAATGACAAACATTTATTCGATTTGATACCAGCACCTAGGCTGAGAAATAAGATCATCAGAGATTCCAAAATGTTTGAGAAGTTCTTTCTGATGTTTAGTAAAAGCTATGACTATGTCATAATCGATGGAATAGACTTGTATCTGGATGATGTATATTATGATTATGATGGACTGGATAAAATAATTTTCATAACCGAAGGCAAGGTAGAAGATCTTAGAAAAATAAACACATGCATTCAAAAGATTGGAAAAGAAAATATCGAGAACTTATTGACAGTCATAAACAAGTATTCTAAAACAGAAATGCTTAAGGGAAGAATGTACAACCAGAAAGAACTAGATGAAATGATGCAAATTAACATAATTGGAGAACTGGGTTATAATAGCAATTACGAATCAATTGAAGTTATGAATGATCAAACGGACCAAGTTTTAAAAAACTTCGAAGAGATTGCGGTAAAAATTGTCGAAAAACTTTAGATTTGACAACGCATACTAAGAATAAGGATTTCACTCAGGTGGGGTCCTTTTGTTGTTGCAATATTAAGAATTAATTAAGTTGTATCCAATATAATGGACATAGTCTCAAATCGGAGGAATTCATGAAAAATAAAAAAACAAAAAAAAGAATTGTGATTATTTCAGTCCTTATTATATTGGCATTAATCACTACCTTTGTATATATTCGTTTTAATGCAATGAGAAACCTCAGGGCAACAACTGATACAACTCAACAGGAGTATATTGTTGATTATGGAAGCATCAAAAAGACAATAACGGGAAGCGGTAGTATTCAACCTAGTGATACTAGATTGGTAACTGCCGATAAAACAGGTGTAATTGATCAGCTTTTTGCAGACATCGGGCAACTAATAAACAAAGATGATGTTTTAGCTATGTATGAGATAGAAGAAGACGAGAATGCAGAAAGAATCAATACTGAAAATGCCAGATTCAATCTTCAAAAGGAAATCAAAACATTGAGTGATCTGAATGAGATCCAAAGCGAAATGAGAGTATTCGCTGAAAACAGCGGCATCATCAGATTAAATGTAAATGTAGGCGATTCAGTACAAAACAATATGGTTATGGGAGAAATTTCTGAAGTTGGTATAATTAAGCTACAATCATATTTTACAAAAGACCAGATGGAAAAAATAAACACAGGGGATGTAACTGAGGTATTCCTACAGGATTATTTACTAACACTATCAGGCAAAGTAACTGGTGTAGATAGAGCCCCTGTTGCTATGGGAAGTGGCTCTCTAGGCTATATGGTTCAAGTTGAAATAAGTTACGATGGAGCGCTACAAGCAGGAACAAGTGCTAAAGTGACGGTTATCAATCCAGAGGGCAGTTTTGCCTCTCCATTTGTTGGCGAGTCATTGAAAAACCAGTCTAGTACTTTAACAGCACCCTATGCATCGACTGTAAAACAGTTTTTGGTTGAGAATGGATCATATGTTAATCAAGGAGATCTGATAGCTGTATTGGAAAGTGAAGACTTGACTTATAGTATTAGGCAGCAAGAGATAATTGTAGAGCAGAGAAGGCTTGCAGTTAATGAGTTGGGCGAGCAGGATACCATTATCACATCACCTATTGAAGGAACAATCCTTGATATTATGGTCAATGAGAAGTCATACGTTGACCGAGGGACACAGCTGCTCAAAATAGCTGATCTTGAAAAAATGGAAGTAAGAATAAACATAGATGAACTAGATATTCTGAACATCGAGAAAAATCAAAAAGTGACTATCACATCAGATGTTTTTGAAGGCATTAATTTTGAAGGATTTGTCAGGAACATATCATTGAGCGGGGTAAGTCAAGGAGGCGTAACAACATTCGAAGTAGTCATTAGTATGGCAGACAGAAAAAATCTAATGTCTGGCATGAATGTGGACGTCGAAATACTGGTGGCAGAAAAAGATGACACATTGATTATTCCAATCAGCTCAGTATCAAAAATAGCTGGAAAATATGTTGTCATGATGAAAAACGATGATGAACCCTATCCTGTAACTATTGAAGCAGGTATCATTACGGATAGTTTTGTAGAAGTCCTAGCTGGATTAAAAAAAGGAGACACAATTATAAATGTTGTGGCTTCAGATGAATTGCCGAGCAATGGAAATTTCTTTCCCGGTGGACAAAGACCCGGTGGCGGGGGGAATAACTAAATGATACGATTGGATAATGTCATAAAGACCTACGTTATGGGCGAAATAGAACTGACTGTTTTAAAGGGCATATCTATTGATGTTAGGGAGGGTGATTTTTATTCTATTATAGGACCCTCAGGATCAGGGAAATCTACGTTGATGAATATACTTGGATGTCTTGACGTGCCGACATCAGGAGAGTACTATCTGGATGGGAAAGAGATAAGCACCTATAATGAAAATGACCTTGCCAAAATCAGAAATGAAAAAATTGGTTTTATCTTTCAGAAGTTCAATCTATTACCTAGACTTGATGCTTTTGAAAATGTTGAGCTACCTTTAATCTACAGAGGCGTGAAGAGTAAAAGAAGAAAAGAAGAGACAGAAATTGCCTTGGATAGTGTAGGATTATACGATAGAATGCATCATAAGCCCAATGAGTTATCTGGTGGGCAGCAACAAAGGGTAGCTATAGCTAGAGCACTGGTAGGAAACCCTTCTGTGCTTCTTGCAGATGAACCGACAGGCAACCTTGATACGAAATCTGGCAATGAAGTGCTCGACATTCTCGAAAGCCTGAACAAAAAAGGACGTACAATTATAGTTATCACGCATGATCTCGAAGTAGCAGACAGGTCTAAAACGGAAATCACCTTAAGAGATGGCATTATAGTGAACAGGAAGGTGAAGTAGCATGAATATAAGTTTGAAAAACACCTTGAAAATGTCGATCCAATCTATACTGAGCAATAAGATGAGGACATTTCTGACTATGCTAGGAATTATTATTGGTGTTTTTTCTGTAATAGTTATGGTTTCAATGGGACAAGGAGCGACAGCGAGCGTTACCCAGAGCATTGAAGGAATGGGTTCAAATCTTCTTAATATAACACTGACAGATAGGACAATCAGATTCAGCAATGACAATCTGAATGAACTGTCTATGTTGGAAGGGGTTCAATTATTGTCACCAAATATCAACTGGATGGCACCTGTGAAATACGGTTTGAATAATGAGGAAGGGACTTCAGTAGTAGGTGTTAATGAGAATTACATGGCAATAAATGGACATACCATAAAGACAGGCAGATTGATTAATCCCTTAGACATTGAAAATAGAAACAAAGTAGTGCTTCTCGGTTCAGAGGTATCAGAAAACCTTTTCGGTCAGTTCAATCCAATTGATGAGAGCATCAGCCTTTCAGGTATAAAATATACCGTTGTTGGTGTTCTTGAGGAAAAAGAAAGTACTTTGTTTGGTGATAACAACAACATGGTATTGATTCCTTACACAACTGGCATGAGGCAGTTTAGAACAAATTCAGTATCAAGTATTACTGTACAAGGAGCTGATGCAGCTTCAATAGATAAAACCCAGAGCGACATAGAGTCATATCTTCTTACCCTTTATGGGACAGATAGCTATCGAATCTTCAATCAGGAGCAGTTATTGTCTACCTTGAATGAAATAACCGGTGTATTAACACTGCTTTTGGGGGGCATAGCAGGCATCTCTTTACTAGTAGGTGGAATCGGAATAATGAATATAATGCTAGTGACTGTATCTGAACGAACGAGGGAAATTGGTGTAAGAAAAGCAATAGGTGCAAGAAGAAGCAATATTTTATTCCAATTTCTAATAGAATCATCTGTAATTAGTGGAATAGGTGGTATAATAGGTATAATACTGGGAATTTTGGCTAACAGCATCATAAGCACTGCATTTGAGATACCAATCAGTGCCAGTCTACAGGTTATTATGATTGCTTTTTTATTTTCCTTGTTTGTTGGTGTTTTCTTTGGTATGTACCCTGCAAACAAGGCTTCAAAGCTAAAGCCTGTGGATGCTCTCAGGTATGAATAAGAATACAGAGGTGTAAAGTGAAAATTTTGATTGTTGAAGATGAAGTTAAGTTGACTCAAGCTCTGGAGTTTCTTTTTAATAAGCAAAAGATAGATGTTGAGATTGCAAACGATGGAGAAGAAGGGTTGATGCTGGCGGAAAAAGATATTTATGACGTGATTGTGCTTGATATAATGCTGCCAAATGTAAGCGGATTGGAGATTGTTCGGATAATTAGGGAGAAGGGAATTAAAACCCCTGTGATAATGCTGACTGCTAAAGATACACTTGATGATAAAGTGCTGGGACTTGACTCAGGAGCGGATGATTATCTTGTAAAACCTTTTGCTACCAAAGAGCTTATCGCTAGAGTTAGAGCTTTGGGGAGAAGAAAAAATACCGAGTATATTAATGAGAAATACGAGTTCAATGATATCGCCTATTTGCCTAAAAACTTTGAACTTATCATCCAAGGAAACAATGTCAAGATACCTAAGAAAGAGGGAGATCTCCTTGAAATGCTAATTAGTAGACCTGGTCAAGTTTTTACAAGAGATCAGATCGTTGATCGACTCTGGGGGCTTGAGTCGGATGTCCTGGAAAACAACATAGAGATATACATACATCATTTGAGAAAGCGTCTGGAAGAAACCAATACCAAGATTGAAACAATCAGAGGTGTGGGATATATCATCAAGGAGAGATAGAATGTTTAGAAAACTGAGAATCAGATTTACTTTATCTATTCTTTTAGTGCTGATTATTTTTTTGTCGATATTATCAGGTGCGTTGTACATGGGCACAAAGACACTCATCGATTCTTCATCTCGAAATTTATTGGAAGAATCTGCAAATGAGATTATATATGAAAATAATATGGGGCAAGACTATTTCGGGTTTCCAAACTTCAATGAAAGCCCAGACTTTTTTGAGAGGTTCAGACAAAGTCTGGTGTTTAACGACAGTAAATTAAAATTGAGTTACGCTATATATGATCAAAGTCTCAATATGATTTACGTAAGAAATAATGGGGCAATTTCATTTGATAAATTCGAAAAACATGTCCTTAATGCTTACAAAAACCAAGGATACAGTTATGTGATCGATAATATTGAAGATATTGATTATAGGATTTATACAAAGTTTTTCAGGAATGCAGGAACCATGGGTGTGTTGCAGCTTTATCAAGACATTACAATGGAGTTTTTTATCTTAAACCACCTAAAAAAAATACTGACAATAGCATCTTTGATGAGTGCTGTCATTTTGACAATAGTGTCATGGTTTCTGGCGGGGTTGAGTATAAGTCCTGTAAAAAAGGCATGGCAAAGACAAAAGGAATTTGTCGCAGATGCATCACACGAATTAAGGACACCACTTTCAGTCATACAAACAAACTTGGATGCCGCCCTTTGTGATAAAGAAGGTCTTATCAGCGAAAATGAAATGTGGTTGAACAATGCTTACACAGAAACACAGACGATGACAAAGCTTGTCGAGGAATTGTTGACGTTGGCGCAGATAGATGCTGACCAAATTAAAATAATCAGAGAAAAAATAAACTTCTCTGATATTTGTATGAGTGTAATTGATAGATTTAGGGTAAGGCTAAATGAAAACAATCTGGAGTTGAATATGAATATAGATGAGGATGTTTTCATTATGGCAGACAGCTTGAGAATAGCCCAGTTGATTACTATTTTCTTAGACAATGCAATCAAGTACACAAACCGGGATGGGAAAATTGAGATTACGCTCAAATCTGAGAATGACTATGCGACCTTCAGAATAACAGATAGTGGTATGGGTATGTCCCAAAGAGATACCGAGAGAATTTTTGACAGATTCTACCGTGCAGATAAAGCCAGACGTAGGGAAAATGGAGGTACAGGATTGGGATTGAGCATAGCAAAATGGATATCAGATAATCATAAGGGAAGAATAGCTGTCGATAGTAAAATTGACGAAGGCACCACTTTTACAGTAGAATTTCCGATATGCAAATAAAATATGATAAACATATAATAAAAATACACTTTTGGGCACGTAAAAAATATGGTAGTATAAATCAACTAAGCATACAGGAGGAGAATATTGGGTAGATTATTTGGAACTGATGGTGTTAGAGGAATTGCTAATAAGGAGTTGACTGGGGATCTGGCATATAAAATCGGAAGAGTCGGTGGATATCATGTCACTAAAGGCAAGAAGAAGCCTAAAATAGTTATTGGAATGGATACCAGAATTTCCTGTGATATGTTAGAGGGAGCTGTAACAGCAGGCTTGTGTTCAGCAGGAGTGGATGTGCTATATGCTGGGGTTTTGCCAACGCCTGCCATATCTTGTCTGATCAGAGAACTGAAAGCAGATGGTGGGGTTATGATATCAGCATCACACAATCCCTATACCTATAACGGCATTAAGCTTTTTGATGCATCTGGTTATAAGCTTTCAGATGAGCTTGAGGAAGAAATAGAGAATGTTATTTTAGATGGTATGGATATTCAGTATTACCCAACTGAAGGGGCAATAGGAAGAAAAATATATTTAGAGAATCCAATGAAAATCTATATGGACTGCATTATGAGAACTACTGAATCTGATTTCTCCGGATTGAAGATTGCCATGGATTGTGCCAATGGGGCTGCTTATGGAGTTGCACCGGAAGCACTCAAAGCATTAGGCGCTCAGGTTTTTGTGATAAACAACAAGCCAAATGGCATTAATATCAATGTTAATTGTGGATCCACACACCCAGAAACACTGCAAAATCTTGTGAAGGATACAGGTGCAGATCTAGGGCTATCCTTTGATGGTGATGCAGATAGACTCATAGCAGTGGACCATAACGGTAAAATAGTCGATGGTGACCATATAATGGCAATTTGCGGCAACTATATGAAAAAAACTGGCAATCTGAAAAACAATACCATAGTCGGTACTGTCATGAGCAATATGGGACTGGATATATGCTTGAAAGAAAGAGATATTGCAATTATTAAGACCCAAGTTGGAGATAGATATGTGCTGGAAAAAATGAGAAGATGTGGTTATAATCTTGGAGGCGAGCAGTCGGGACACATCATATTCCTAGATTACAATACAACAGGGGATGGACTTTTGACAGCCGTCCAATTGATTTCGGCTCTGGTCGAGCAGGACAAAACACTGTCAGAGTTATCATCTATCATGTATGATTACCCTCAGGTACTGATAAATGCAAGAGTTAAGAATGAGAATAAAAAGCTGTATCTTGAAGATGTAATGATCAACCAGTCTATAATTGGGTTGGAATCAGAGTTTGAAGGAAAAGGAAGGGTATTGATTAGACCATCAGGTACGGAACCATTGGTAAGAGTAATGATTGAAGGCGAAAATGAGTTCGAAATCAGACAAAAGGCAATGGATCTAAGCAAATTGATCGAAAGTCGCTTAGGTTAGTCATTATAATATCTTGTTGACTCTTTTAACCCAGTAATCCTTTTCTGTTATACTACAGACAGGACATTTTTTCACACCGAGCTTTTTATCCCTCACAAATATAACCTTATTGGAACAATAAGGACACCATCTTTGCTTGCCGGATAGATGAATCTTATCCGGTATGCTTGTATCTGGGTGCTTGTTGAAATGCACCAATTTAAAAAGAGATAACTGCTCGTTTTCCATAATTTTCACCCTGATTCATTCTATAACAATGCTCCTGTAATAACAAGTACATTATTCGATACTGATATCAACGAATAATCCTTGAAAATATATGAGAAAAATGTATAATATAGGAAAACGGGAAAATAATTTATTATTTCGAAAAGAGGTTATTATGATAACGATTAAAGATGTTGCACGTATGTCCGGTGTGTCTATCTCTACAGTATCCAGAGTCATCAACGATTCAAAACCTGTTAGTCCGGAAGTTCGAAAGAAGGTGCTTGAAGTAATCGAGGAGACAGGCTACAGACCAAATGAAGTCGCCAGAAGTCTTGTGACAAGACGCTCATATCTGATCGGTGTTATAGTCAATGACCTATCTAATTCCTACATAGCTGAGATGGTAAAAGGCATAGAAGAAGTAGGAAGAATGTATAATTATGACATACTTCTTTGTGGCTCCTATTATGACAGGGAAGCTCAGATGAACCATCTATCGTTACTTAACAGGAAGCAGGCAGAAGGCATCATATTAATAGGATATCATTTTGATGATGAGTTGATTGAAGCTGTCAAGAAGAATACCAAGCATTCTATGTATTTTACCAGAGACATCAAGAATGATACAATTGATTATACCAGTATAAACAGTTATCTCGCATCCGCTGAGATGACGAAATATCTTATAGGACAAGGCCATACCAGAATTGCTTTTCTGTCTGATTTTGGCGAAAGTTCCACTCATGAACACGATAAGATCAGGGGCTATAAAGAAATGCTGAAAGAGAACAACATAGATTTTTCAAAGGTATATGTGGCAGAGGGCAGAAGATACAATGACGGGTATGCAATGGCAACTGAGGTGATTAAGGATCTAGGCAACTTTACAGCCGTTTTCTGTGCCAATGATGAACTAGCTATTGGACTGATCAACCATCTGTTTGATGAAGGCTACAAGGTTCCTGAGGATATTTCTGTAGTTGGTTATGGAGATTACAAGGAGAGTCAACACGTCAGACCAACTCTCACAACAATTTCTGAACCATTCTATGATGTTGGAGCTGTAACAGTCAGAACCATAATTAAAAAAATCGAAGGAGACAAAAACGCTGAGTCAAAAATAGAGCTACCTTATAGCTTTATAGAGAGAAATAGCGTTAAACCCTTAAAGTAAAATGAGACTATTCATTGCTTACGATTTTGACGAGAGTACTATCAAAAAAATTTCTGATATACAGAATATTCTAAAGAAAAATGCTGAAAAAGGAAGATGGCCCTATTATAGGAATATACACCTGACTATTAAATTTATCGGAGAAGTTGATCCTCAGTATATTCCGGAGATCGAGAATACACTTGACGAAACCTTTGAAGGGCTGAATATCAAGCCAATGACTTTTCAGTTTGATAAGCTGGAGTTTTTCAGGGGAAAGGGTAATATTCGCGTTGCATGGGTTGGTTTGAGAGGAGAAACCCAATTTTTAGAATTGATTCATAAAACCATAGACGATAGATTGACTGCAATTGGAATAAAAAAGGAAAGCAAGACTTATATTCCCCATATTACCATTGGAAGGGATATTTTCTTCGATAGTTCTTTGTTTCAATTGAATGAAGCATTAAAGAGTCATTTTGAACATCAGCTGAGGATTGGTTCAGCTACTCTTTTTCAGAGTATTCAGACAGGCGGAAAAAGGGTTTATGAACCATTGAAAACATATACTTTTTTTAACAAGAGGTGAAACATGTTATCACAGGAAAAAATAGAGAGAATAAATTATCTTGCAAAAAAAGCTAAGATAGAGGAACTTTCTGAAGAAGAAAAACAGGAGCAGAAACAACTAAGAGAGTCGTATCTTAAAAACCTCAGATCATCGCTTAGAAATCAGCTTGACAACATAGAAATTGTCGATTAAAGAGACGCGTAAGCGTCTCTGGTTATTTTATGGAGAGTTCATTTAAATACAATTCTTGATACTGATGGATTACTATTATATAATGATATGTGCACTATCCGATGACTAACAGTGCTAAGACTCCCACTTCAGTGGGAGATAAGCACTGTAGAGTCCCTGGATAACGGTTTCTAAGGTTCAAATAGCGTTTCAAACGCCACCTGAACCCAAGAACCCTGTTAATGCTTACAAGAGAAACAAACTAATTAATTTGGAGGAACAGATGAATATAAGAGTCAGATTTGCACCGAGTCCCACAGGATACGTGCATATCGGTAGTTTGAGAACCGCATTATACAATTTTCTTTTTGCCAGAAAAAACAAGGGACAGTTTGTGTTGAGAATAGAGGATACTGATAGAACCAGATTGGTGGAAGGTGCTATCGAGAATTTGCTGGATTCTCTGAAATGGGCTGGTATCAGCCATGATGAAGGGGTTTTTATAGAAAATGGTGAAATAGTACAGAAGGGTGAATTCGGACCCTATATCCAATCTGAGAGACTGGATATCTATCAGTCATATATTCATGAACTGATAGATAAAGGATTTGCCTATTATTGCTTTTGCTCGAAAGAAAGGCTGGAGGAAGTCCGAGATAAGCAAAAATCTGAAGGAAAAACACCGATGTATGACAGGCATTGTTTGAGCTTGGCCAAGGAAGATGCTGAAACAAGAATCAAAGCCGGGGAAGAGTATGTAGTAAGATTAAAAGTACCGAACAATGAGGAAATCAGATTCCATGATATGGTAAGGGGTGATATAGCGATACACTCCAGTGAGATTGACGACCAGGTTTTAATCAAGTCTGACGGCTACCCCACATATCATTTTGCTGTGGTAATCGATGATTATCTTATGAAGATAACCCACATAGTAAGAGGGGAGGAGTGGTTGACCTCGACTCCTAAGCAGGTTGTACTGTACAATTATTACGGTTGGCAGCTTCCGGATTTTGTGCATCTGCCAACAGTTTTGAACAAAGACAAGAAAAAACTGAGTAAAAGACAAGGCGATGTTTCTGTGACTGATTTCTTAGATAAAGGCTATCTGCCGGAGGCGCTGGTTAATTATCTAGCTTTGGTAGGATGGAGTCCAAAGGATAACCAGGAGCTTTTCACAATGGATGAACTGATTGAGGAGTTTTCTTTTGAAAGGGTATCCAACACCGGTGGCGTTTTTGATGTCGATAAGCTGAACTGGATTAATAGTCATTACATCCGAAAAGCGGACAACGAGGAGCTTTTCGAGTTAGCAATACACCATATCACAGCATCAGGTAGAGATACAGAAGAAAACATACGTCGTGAAAAAGATCGCTATATCAAGATAATCGATCTAGTCAAAGAGAAGCTGGATCATATGTCACAAATCAATAGACATCTAGATGTTTTCTTTGGGAATGAAGTCTCATTTGAAAACGAAGAGGTCATCGATACTTTACAGCAGGAGCATGTTAAAAGACTCTTAAATGCGTTCATGGTTAAACTCAATGAGACAGAGATTGTTGATGAGGAGTTCTCGGCCAATATTTTCAATGTTCTAAAGAGTGAGACGGGAGCCAAAGGCAAAGGTTTGTTTATGCCTATCAGAGCAGCCGTGACAGGTCAACTTCACGGGCCGGATATGGGAAAAACCTTTATCATATTAGGCAGGTCCTTGCTGATCAGGAGAATTGAGTTTGTTTTAGACGCTTTGAATAATTAGGCAGGTGAATATTTTTTGAGATTATATAATACATTAACAAGACAAAAAGAAGAGTTCATACCTCTTACACCCAATAAAGTGAAGATGTATGTCTGTGGACCGACAGTGTATAACTACATCCATGTCGGGAATGCTAGACCAGCCGTTATTTTCGATACCTTGAGACGATACTTCAAATACAAGGGCTTTGAGGTGACTTATGTTGTCAACTTTACTGATATTGACGACAAGCTCATCAATAAGGCCATAGAGGAAAATACTACTGTTAAGGAACTTGCAGAAAAATATATAAGTGAATATCTGATTGATGTGAGAGGATTGAACATATTGGTGGATGAAACTATCAATCCGAGAGCTACTGAGCATATCGGCGGGATAAT
>CAKMKB010000041.1:0-14008 GCA_927435965.1 uncultured Clostridia bacterium | reverse complement strand
CCCAAAACAAAACGAGGGCAAAAAACTCTAAATAAGATCCTTAAATCAGCTGAGGAATTGTTTTACAAAAAAGGATATCATGGAACCTCGATAATCGATATAACCAACGAGTCTAATATAGCACTCGGTACTTTCTATATTTATTTCAAGGATAAGTACAGTCTTTACAAATACCTGTTGCTGATATACAGTCACGAAATCAGAAAAGCGGTTGCGGAAAAAATCAAAGAGAATGATTCCAGATACGATAAGGAAAGAATTGGATTGTATGCCTTCCTAAATTACATGAGAGTCAATAAGCATGTCTATAATATTTTATGGGAGTCATTGTATATCGATAAGAATATTTTTGTTGACTACTATGAATCCTTCTCAGTTCGTTATGTTGAAGGTCTAAGAAAGTCGCGAGCTGCTGGAGAGGTATCTGACGTTGATCTTACGGTTCTAAGTTATGTATTGATGGGAATATCAAACTTCATAGGATTGAAATATGTCATGTTTGAAGATGATGAAAATGTTGATTTCGAAGCTGTCGTAGATTCGGTTATGGACATACTGGAAAATGGTATGTTTAAAAAATAGTATTAAAATATAAGAATCCCAGGCTAGAAAAGCATGCTTAGGGATTTTTTATAGGTTTAAAACTATTTTGAGAGACATAAATATTAAAATATGTTAGAATAGCTTTAAACATTTGTCCGATGACAAAAGCATATTTTAAGGTGGAACAGATTGACAAAAAATTAACGATATGTTATATTATTAACAAGATATTGTTAATGGAGGAAATCAATGAAAGTATCAGAGATAAAAGATTTGTTAAGTGCTGAGATTCATTCAGGAGATCACCTGATGACTAAAGAGATTGTTGGTGCATATGCCTCGGATTTGATGAGTGATGTGCTAGCATCTATCTATTTGGACGATAAAGCTGTTCTGGTTTCAGGATTGAATAACACACAACTAATTAGAACCGCTGAGATGCTTGATTTGTCTGTTATTGTAATGGTAAGAGGGAAAAAGCCACACCCTGAAGTCATTGAGATGGCAAGAGAAAATGGCATGGCACTGTTGACCACCAATCTAAATATGTATAACTCATGTGGATTGCTGTACTCAAAAGGTGTAAAAGGATTCAGCAATGGAAGAATTGATTAAAAGATATGACTATGAAATTATAGCCAATGATTTCGATATTGCAGGTAGCGCTTCAAGTTCAATAAAAAGAAACTTGAAGAGTATTGGCGTGGAACCGAGTATTATCAGGAAAGTTGCCATTGTTTCTTATGAAGCCGAAATCAACATTATCATTCATTCCAAAGGTGGCAAAATGTACTTGGAGATATATAGGGATAAATTAACAATCAAAGCTCATGACAACGGTCCAGGTATCAAGAACATCGATTTGGCTATGTCAGAGGGTTTTTCAACTGCAACCAATGCAGCTAGAGAATTTGGTTTTGGAGCAGGTATGGGACTTCCTAACATGAAAAAGTATTCAGACAGATTCAATATTACATCCAGTAGTGAAGGAACCAAAATAGACATAGATATCTATATGAATTAGAGGGTGAGACGATTGGAAAGAGCTTTTTATCTGGATAAGAACAAATGCGAAGGCTGTACAAACTGCATGCGTAAATGCCCGACAGAGGCTATACGGATTGTTGATGAAAAAGCGGTAATAAATGACGACAAGTGCATACACTGTGGAGAATGTATTAGAGTATGTCCTTATAATGCCTATAATTCGGTAACTGATAAAATTGCCGATATCAATAAGAATAAGTTTTCCATAGCTATCCCATCTACCGCCGTATATGGTCAATTTCACATTGGAACAGAGATATGCAATATTCATAAAGCATTGTTATCTATGGGATTTGATTATGTTTATGATGAAAGCTGGGGTGCTGACTTGGTGTCTCAGGCTGTAAAAAACAGAGTCAGAAAAATAAATGATAACAGACCGGTTATAAACTCCAACTGCCCAGCGGTGCTAAGACTAATAAAGGTGAAATACCCGTCGTTGATGGAAAACATAATCCAACTTCAGTCTCCTATGGAGATTTCAGCGCTTTTGGCGAGAAAAAAAGCTAAAGAGATATTCGGGAAAAATGACGAAGATGTTGAAGTTTTTTATATATCACCATGTCCAGCAAAGTCGATTAGAGTCTATTCTCCAATTGTTTTGGGACCTTCCAGAATTGATAAGGTTATATCTCTTAAAGAAATATATGGCGATTTGATACGTGAGATGAAGATGCACCATGAAATCTGTTACTCGAATCCATCTATCAAAGGGCTTAAATGGTCTTTATCCGGTGGTCAGTGTGAGGCGGCTGAGATTGAACACGGCATTGCGGTTTCAGGTATAGAAAATGTGTTGAATATTTTAGAAGAAATTGAAATGGGCAAACTAAATCATATAGATTTTGTAGAACTCATGTCATGCAATGAGAGTTGTGTTGGGGGTCCATTCAATTTTGAGAACCCTTTTGTTGCAAAAAACAACATTAACTATATTATAAAAAATACTGATAATACAAATATTCTAATTGATGATATTGATAGATTTGAGGAATTTGACAAACTAGGATATTTTGAACAGGAAATCACACTCGGTTTGAAAAATACTGAAGCCTTGAACATTAAAGCAGGAATTGAGAGGCTGGAAAAAGTCAATAAGATGGTTAAAATTTTACCCAAAATTGACTGTGGTTCTTGTGGCTCACCAACTTGTAGAGCATTAGCTGAAGATATTGTAGATGGAATCAACACCATTGAGAGTTGTGTCATTCTAAAAATTAAAAAATAGGAGAAGACAATGAAGGTAATTGATTTAATCAAAGAACTTGACTTGGTTAGGATTACGGATTCATTTGACGAGAGTATCGAATTCACAGGCGTTTATATAGGAGATTTGCTAAGCCTGGTTATGTCGAGAGCTAAGCAAGGTGACCTCTGGATTACTATACAGACCCATATAAATGTAGTAGCTGTAGCTGACCTACTAGACTTGTCAGCGATTCTTATAGTCGAAGGGATAGAAATCGACGAAGATACCATCATAAAGGCCAATGATTTGGGGTTGCCAATACTACAGTCTAAAATGTCGGCCTATGAATTAGCCTGTGAAATCAATCGTTTAGGTATATAATGAAAGTGTTTTATGATTTGCATATACACTCTGACTTGTCACCTTGTGGAGAGAGGGAAATGACACCTAACAACATTGTCAACATGGCAAAGCTGAAAGGATTGGATGTAATTGCTGTAACAGATCACAACACAGCTGCAAATCTCCCCGCACTACAAGCTGTTGCAAACCACTCGGGCATAAAGGTTATTCCTGGGATAGAAATAACATCAAAAGAAGATGTTCATCTATTGGCCTATTTTAGAAAGCTCAGTGATGCAGAAAAAATCGGAAATACAATTTATACGAGTTTACCGAGTATAAAGATCAATGCTAGAATATTTGGTGAACAAAACATTTATGATGAAGAAGATAATGTGATAGGAAGTTTGGATAAGCTCCTGCTTAATGCCTCATCATACTCAATCGCAGAGATTATTAAGATGGTCACTATGACAAACGGCATCGTCATTCCTGCTCATGTCGAAAAAAAGGCTTATGGCATAATAGGGGTTCTTGGTTTTATTCCACCAGATTATAAATTCAAACATATAGAAGTTTATGATAAGCATTATACAAATAGGTTTTTAGAGCCCTACACAAGAATAGTTAATTCAGATGCTCACAGGCTTTCAGATATTAGTGAACCAATCAATTACTTGGAATGTGGCGGTTACGAGGATTTTTTGCAACAATTGAACCTCTGAACATGATCAAAAAACAAATGGGACGGTTCCTTTTGTTTTTTGTAGTCGTGTTCTATTTATGTCAGCTAATAGGAGGCATGATGAAAGAATTATCACTGCATATATTAGATATCGTTCAAAACTCTATAAAAGCAGATGCAACTCTCATAGAAATTGAAATCGATGAGGATAAAAACAGCAATCTGCTAACCATAGCCATTAAAGATAATGGAAATGGGATGGATGAGACAACGCTTCAAAAAGTCATAGATCCTTTTTTTACCACCAGAACAGTTCGAAATGTGGGGCTGGGTATTCCATTGTTAAAAATAGCGGCAGAGAGATGTAATGGCTCTTTCGACATAAAGTCCAGAGTTGGTGTTGGAACTGAGGTGAAAGCTATTTTCGGTTACAATCACATAGACAGAGCACCACTTGGTAGAATAGGTGATACTATGATGGTGTTATTGAATAACTCAGAGAAATTTGAAATTTATTACAGACATATTTATAATGGTAGTGATTTTGTTTTTGATACAAAAGAAATCAAGAGTATATTGGATGATGTCGATATTTCAAGCCCAGATATTTTGCTATGGATTAAAGAATATATTAGAGAGAATATTGAAGACTTAAAAAAACATGCGCATTTGCAATAAAAAATTAACAACAATCAAAAATCTTATGATATAATATGTTGTCTATTTCATGTATACAATGAACACGCACACTAGACTATGATCAAGAGGTGATTATTTAATGAACAAAGTAGGATTGACATTTAAGGGAGGAATACACCCGCCACATCATAAAGACCGAACAGAGAATAAGGCGATAGAGATTGCTCCTGTACCAAAAGAAGTAGTGATTCCATTAGTGCAGCATATAGGGGCTCCATGTGAACCTGTTGTAAAAGTGGGAGATTATGTAAAAGTTGGGCAATTAATTGGCGAAGCTAAAGCTTTCGTTTCAGCTCCGATCCACGCAAGTGTTTCCGGTACTGTTAAAAAAATAGAAAAAAGGCCTTCACCGGTTGGAGCAAGAATCAATAGCGTAGTTATAGCGACTGATGGAGAACAGGCAATACATGAATCCATTGTTCCAAAAGGCAAGCTAGAGGATTTGTCACCTGATGAACTCAAAACCATTATCAAGAACTCAGGTATTACAGGTATGGGTGGCGCAGGATTTCCAACACATGTTAAAGTAAGTCCTCCACAAGACAAAAAAATTGATTTGCTCATCATCAATGGAGCTGAGTGCGAGCCTTTCTTGACATCGGACCATAGAGTCATGCTTGAAATGCCTGATAAAATCATTAATGGAACCCGGGCTATCATGAAGGCTCTCAATGTGGACAAGGCGATTATCGGCATTGAGAACAATAAGCCTGATGCCATCAAAGTCATCAAAGAAGCCGTAAAAGAATTTCCCGACATTACTGTTGCTGAGCTTCGAACCAAATATCCACAAGGTGGAGAGAAAAGTTTGATTTATGCTGTAGCAAACAAAGAGGTGCCCTCTGGTGGATTACCGATGGACGTCGGTGTTGTTGTACAAAATATCGGTACTGTAGTAGCTATCAGCAATGCCATAGAAACAGGTATGCCATTGGTGGAGAGGGTTGTGACTGTGACTGGCAGTGCAGTAAAAGAACCCAAAAATTTGATGATTAAAATCGGGACATCATTTAAAGATGCTATCGATTTTTGCGGTGGTTATTCGGAAGAACTAGGTAAATTAATAAATGGTGGACCTATGATGGGGATAGCTCAATACACTGATGAGGTTCCAATTATCAAAGGAACATCAGGAATTCTGGTGTTAAACAAGCTTGATTCAGTACCACCAGATCCCACTAATTGCATAAGATGTGCAAAATGCATCCATGGTTGTCCAGTTTATCTGCAGCCTTTGATGATAAGTAAAAATTCTCTATTGGGAAGATTTGACGAGGCAGAAGCGTATAATGCCATGGATTGTATTGAGTGTGGAATATGTTCGTTTGTATGCCCGGCAAAAATACCTTTGGTGGATTCTATAAGAATGGCAAAGAAAGAAATTGTTGAAAAAAGAAAGAAAAGTGAGGGGGTTAAAGGTTAATGGAAAATAGATTAATAGCAACATCATCTCCACACATTAGATCTCATGACTCAACTACATCTGTTATGTTAGATGTTGTAATAGCTTTGGTACCAGCTTTGATAGCCAGTATATATTTCTTTGGCATGACAGCTGCAGTGACTGTGGCTTTATCAATCGGTTCAGCTGTTGGAACAGAAGCACTTATACAAAAAATAACCAGACAAAGAGTTACAATAAATGACTTGAGCGCAGTTATTACAGGCTTGTTAATGGGATTCAATTTACCTCCCACAACACCCTGGTGGCTCCCTGTCATAGGATCTTTTGTGGCAATAGCCATAGGAAAACAAGTGTTTGGTGGCATAGGTAATAATTTTATTAATCCTGCTTTGGCGGGCAGAGCATTTTTAGTGGCTTCTTGGCCGGTTCAAATGACTGCATGGGTGAATCCTGGATCAGTCGATACAGTAACAGCAGCTACACCATTAGCACTTCTTAAAGGATCACCAGAGAATTTACAACCTTTGATAGATGTGGTTTTGGGTAGAATACCAGGATCTTTAGGCGAAACATCAGCCATATTACTATTAATAGGTGGTGCATACCTGTTATACAGAAAGGTGATATCCTGGAGAATACCGGTCGCTTATATCGGGACCGTTGCTCTTATAGCTTTTATAACAACGGACTTTAATCTGACATATACTGCTTATCATATATTTGGTGGGGGTCTGATGTTAGGTGCAATATTTATGGCTACGGATTATTCTTCAAGTCCGGTAACCAACAAGGGAAAAATATTATTTGGTATTGGAGCTGGTCTACTAACAATGATTATAAGACTATACAGTAGCTCAGCAGAAGGTGTTACCTATTCTATATTATTTATGAATGTGGCTACTCCACTAATTGAAAAATATACTGCGCCGAGAGTATTTGGTACTGGGGGTGTCAGAAAATGAAAAACGAAGTATTGAGATTGAGCGTTACATTGTTTTTAATTACATCAATCGCTGCAGGCATATTAGCGTTTTCCAACAATCTTACCGCAGATAAAATCAAAGAAGTGGAAGAGGCTGCCAGCAAAGGCGGGGATGTTGCAGGAGAATTGATACCTGGTGGCGCTAGATTTGAGGATATTGATAACGAAATAAAAGAGACAATTATGTCAGAAAACGATCATTTTACAGATGTTGTAAAGATACTCGACAACGGTGGTAATCTTCTTGGTTATGGTATAAGAACATTTGCCCCGACAAAAGGCTATGGCGGGGATATGGAGTTGTTTGTCGGAATATCGACAGAGCATGAGATAACCGGTCTAAAAACACTATTATTGCAGGAAACACCTGGATTGGGAACTAATGTGGAGAACGACTCATTTAAAGGACAATTCGTAGGTAAAGACGCCGATGTGATTTTTTCAGTCATAAAAACCACCCCGGCAGAAGAAAGTGAAGTATCAGCAGTCTCTGGTGCTACAATTTCGTCTCTGTCTTTTACAAGTGCCATTAATAATGCTGTTCTTATTTACGATACTTACTTCAATGAAGAGTCATCGGGCGAGCTGATTGAGGAGCCTGAAGAAGTAGATATTGATGCGGCATTAATCCCTGGAGCGGCGAAGCTTGAAGCTGCCGAAGAAGAATTGATTACTAGTATAGCTTCAGAAAACAGTCAATTCGTAGATTTGAAGAAAGCATTTAACGATAGCGATGAGTTGATAGGGTACGCCATCAGAACATGGAGTACTATAGAAGGCTTCTATGATCATATAGAGGTGTATGTCGGATTAAACGTGGAAGGTGAAGTGCTTGGCATGGCGGTGATGACAATAAGTGAAACACCAGGATTGGGAACAAGTGTTGAAAAAGCGGACTTCCAGGAGCAATTTATCGGCAAGAATGCTAGTATGGAAATCAAGCCGGTGGGAGCTGCAGCTGCAGATGATGAAATTAATACGATCACAGGAGCGACATATTCGGCAGTTTCATTCACAAGCGCTATCAACAATGCATTGAAAATCTACAATGATTATTTACAATAAGAGGAGGGTTCAGAATGAATTATATGAGAATATTAAAAAATGGTTTGATTGATGAAAACCCTACCTTTGTTCAATTGTTGGGGATGTGCCCTACATTGGCTGTAACAACCTCAGCCATAAATGGCATAGGAATGGGTGCTGCAACAACGGTAGTTCTTCTAGGGTCTAACTTGGTAATATCTTCGTTAAGAAAAGTTATACCTGACAAAATCAGAATACCTGCTTTTGTCGTAATAATTGCTACATTTGTTACTATTATCGATATGTTCATGAATGCTTATGCCTATGATCTTTACCAAGCTTTAGGCTTGTTTATTCCGCTAATTGTGGTTAATTGCCTGATTCTCGGACGTGCAGAGTCTTACTCATCAAAGAATGCAGTACTGCCTTCGGCGGTGGATGGCATCGCAATGGGTCTAGGATTTACGTTAGCATTGGCTCTTTTAGGCTCAGTCCGTGAAATATTAGGTGCGGGCAGCATATTTGGATTTCACTTGTTTGGAGAAGCATTTAAGCCAGCGTTGGTTATGATTCTTCCTCCGGGAGCATTCATAGTTTTAGGACTGCTAATTGCGGGAATTAATGTCATATCAAAGAAGAAAACTGCCTAGGAAGGAGGAGTAGATTATGGGTTTATTTAGTATCTTTATAGGAGCGGCTTTGGTCAATAATTATGTTCTCTCAAGATTCTTAGGTATATGTCCGTTTCTGGGTGTGTCAACAAAGGTTGCAACTTCACTGGGAATGGGTATCGCGGTTACATTTGTTATGACTTTAGCTTCTATTATAACGCATCTTGTACAGGTTGCTGTCTTGGAGAATTTTGGGATTGAATACTTGCAGACAATCGCATTCATTCTGATCATTGCCGCCTTGGTTCAATTTGTTGAAATGTTTTTGAAAAAGTCTAGTCCTTCTCTTTACGAAGCACTTGGGGTGTATTTACCATTGATTACTACCAATTGCGCTGTACTTGGACTTGCAATCATTAATGTAACTGAAGGCTATGATATAATTGAAACAATCGTCAACTCTTTAGGCGCTGCAATCGGATTTACGATAGCTATCGTATTATTTGCAGGCATAAGAGAAAGACTAGAAACAGCTGATGTCCCAGAACCTTTAAAAGGATTTCCGATAGCATTGATCACAGCGGGATTAATGTCTATAGCCTTCCTTGGTTTTGCAGGACTGGCGCTGTAGGAGGTGCGGTAGATGGATAGTGTAATAAAAGCAGTAGCAACACTTGGAGGATTAGGGTTAGGCTTTGGCTTGATTTTGGCTGTAGCATCTAAGATTTTCCATGTCGAAGTCGATCCAAAAATAATTGAAGTAAGAAACGCTTTACCCGGTGCCAACTGTGGCGCTTGTGGTTATCCGGGATGCGATGCCTTAGCCAAAGCAATCGTAAAAGGAGAGGCTTCCATATCAGCTTGTCCTGTTGGTGGAGAGTCGACTGTTATAGAAATTAGCAGAATAATGGGTATAGAAGGCCACGCTGGTCCTAAGAGAGTAGCAAGAGTTTTTTGCAAAGGTAATTATGAAAGAACCAATAAAAAATATGAATACCATGGTATTCAGGATTGCAAGGCTTCAGTTATGGTACAAGAAGGGGATAAAGCATGCCCGTTCGGATGTTTAGGCAATGGTTCTTGTGTTGCAGTGTGTCCCTTCGATGCGATTCATGTTGTCAATGGTTGTGCCATAGTGGATGAAGAAAAATGCACCGCTTGCGAGAAGTGCATCAAAGAGTGTCCTAAGAATATCATCGGATTAATGCCATATCACTCAAAAGTAGTGGTGGATTGCTCAAATCATTTATTTGGAAAGGAAGTCAAAGAAGACTGCAAAGTAGGATGTATTGGCTGCAGAATATGTGAAAAGGTATGTGCTTTTGATGCTGTGCATGTGACCGATAATTTAGCAAAGATTGATTATGAAAAATGCACCAACTGCATGGTATGCGCTGAAAAATGTCCAACAAGAGCTATAACAGCAATGATAGAAGATAGAAAAAAAGCATATATCATTCCTGAAAAGTGTATAGGTTGCACCATATGTGCACAGAATTGTCCTGTCGACTGTATAGCCGGTGAGAATAAAAAGGTTCATGTAGTTGATGATCACAAATGCATTGGCTGTAGTGTGTGTTTTGAAAAATGCCCAGTCGACGCAATTGAAATGAGATAAATAACCTCGTAATGCATGACTCTCCCTTATATCTAGGGAGAGTTTTTTATTCAAAAAAAGAAAATTAAATACTAAAAGTTTAGTATTTGTAAACATTTCATATTCTGAAAAATATTTTAGCAAATAATTAGAAAAATAATACCTTGTAAACGTTGATATGACAAGCGTGTGTAAAATAATAAAAATTATGAAAAAATAACAAAAAAACTATTGACATTTTCTGAGAAAATGCTATATTTAGTTCTGTTAAGTAAAAAGATTACATATACTAAACTTTGTATTGAAAAGGAGAACTGAAATGAAGACTGAACAATTGGGAAGACATATTCTTGTTGAATACTATAATTGTGACGAGGATATTTTAAATAATCATAAATTGATAGAAGAATTGATGGTTAAAGCCGCAAAGAAAGCTAAAGCCACAGTGGTTGAAAGTGTATTCCATTTGTTTAATCCCTACGGTGTCAGTGGGGCAGTTGTGATATCAGAATCTCATTTGACAATACACACATGGCCTGAATACGGATATGCATCCGTGGATTTATTTACCTGTGGTGAAAAGGTAAATCCTTGGGTAGCATTTGACTATCTTTTAGAGGGTCTGAAAGCTGAGAAAAGCGAATCAACTGAAATAGCGAGAGGTATGGTAGATAAAATCCGTCGGTATTCCAATAAGGATCTAGGTAAGATAACTTTCAAACCTGAAGAAGAAATAGCTTAAGAGAGGTGTAAGATGGATTTGTGGTTTACTGAGAATCATACAAACAATGTCAGATTTGGCGTAAAGATAAAGCAACAATTACATAGTGAAAAAACTGAGTTCCAGCAGGTAGATGTATTTGAGACTTACGAATTCGGTAAAATGCTAACAATAGATGGGATCATCATGGTGACTGAAAAAGATGAATTTGTCTATCATGAGATGATTGTACACGTTCCGATGGCAGCTAATCCCAATATCAAAAATGTTCTGGTAGTGGGTGGAGGAGATGGAGGAACTGTCAGAGAATTGACACGCTACAATACTATAGAAAGAATTGATATGGTAGAGATTGATAAAGTTGTGGTTGATGTTTCAAAACAGTTCATTCAACAAACCGCTTGCAAGTTAGATGATGAAAGAGTAAAGCTTTTCTATGAAGATGGCGTTAAATTTATGGCGAAAAAGCAAGATGAATATGATTTGATTATAATTGATTCAACAGACCCAATTGGACCCGGAGAAGGACTATTCACAGAGAATTTCTATTCGGATTGCTATAGAGCTTTGACATCAAATGGCATTATGATCAATCAAAATGAAAGCCCTTATTATGACAAAGAAAGAAGAGAACTAATCAGAGCCAACCAGAAAATCAAGAAAATATTTCCATTGGTCAAAGTTTATCAGTTCTACATAACCACATATCCCTCTGGACATTGGCTATTTGGATTCAATTCCAAGGGAATTGATCCTATTTCTAATGATAATATTGATGTTTGGAACAATCTGCAACTAAAAACAAAATACTATAACACTGATTTGCATCGAGCATCTTTCATGCTTCCGAATTATGTTAAGGAAATGCTTGATAATGCTTAATAATGAAAAACACATTATTTACGAACGTACATTTTTTCCTTCTGATGTGCCTCTTTCCAGAGCACATCAGCTGTTCGGCCCCATCTATCGGCTATTGGAGAACACTTTTCTTTCAAAGATTCCGGTGGTTCTTTATCTACCGGTTGGGTTGACTGAGCATGGGCTTCATTCACCATTTCCACAATCATGTTTGGGTTATCCAATATTGGACAAGGCCGTAGGTGATTACCATTGAAAGGTTGTCTCTTCTGGTAAGCCTTGAAAATAGGTGAGTGCAACGCTTCCAACAAGCTTACCTCATTAATGTTGGTATCAGAGTAATGTACAAAGGCGCATGGTTCCACATCACCATGGGCGTTGATGTGAAAGTAATTCCTTCCGCCTGCAATGCAACCCTCCACGAACTCACCGTCATTCCAGAAATCCATTGTAAATAGTGGTTTCGTTTTTCTGAACTCTCGGATCTTATGATACATGAATTCTCTTTCCTCCGGTCTGCAGCACAAGTCGGTATTGGCATCTTTACCGATAGGCATGTAGGTAAAAAGCCAGGTGAAGTAGGCGCCACAATCAATAAGAAAATCGAAAAACTCATCTGATCCAATTTCCTGGTAATTATAATGGTGATAGCACAAAGAAGCACCGAACATGACCCCTTCTTTTTTTAAGTACTCCATACCTTTTAAGGTTCTTTTAAACGTTCCGGTACCTCTTCTGAAGTCAGTGGCATTTTCAAATCCCTCAATACTGATACCTGGTGCGAAATTGCCAACGTCAGCGATTTCTTTTGCTATCTCTTCAGTGATAAGGGTACCATTTGTAAAGCAACTGAAGTAACAGTCATCATGTTTTCTGCAAAGTGAAAGAATGTCCTTTATCCTGACAAAAGGCTCTCCACCTGAGTACAGATATACATAAATGCCAAGCTCCTTTCCCTCTGTAATAATTCTATCGATGGTCTCAAATGGGAGTTCATCGGTCTTATCATATTCAGCAGCCCAGCACCCCGTACATTTGAGATTACATTTTGACGTAGGATCAATAAGGATTGTCCATGGTATAGAGACTTCCATGTTCTCCATCAGTTTTTTTCTTCTGTCTATCCCATAAACAACAGAATTAACCATAAAATTGTTGACAAATTTATTTTGATTGACAGGTGAGGTTTGGTCAAAAAATCTGTAGATTAAATCAATCCAAGGGCTCTTTTCCTTTTTCATTTCAGATTGCAGTGTTTTGATTGCCTTCAGGTCCCTGGGATTGACCACAACCTTTTCAGATGTGGAGAGAAGTTTTGCCAGATTCTCCTTTGGGTTTTTATCCACATAGCTTAACACCTGATTTACAGCTACCTGTGATGCAAACTGTTTTAAAGATCTCATTAAATCCAACCTCCTAACACACTCTTAGACCATTTATCAATGTGACAACAGAATCATAAGCTGACTTTGGATCCAAACTCTTTTTTGATAATTCCTGTAAAGATATGGCTTCAACCATTCCTAAGATTATAACGGCTGTTGAGTTTGTATCGATGGGAGTTATTTGACCGCAATCCACTCCTTTTTGAAGCCAATATGAGATGCCGTCGATAATTTCGTTATATCGCTTTACCATCTTATCCTCGATTTCTGAATGATTGTGTCTAACCATCAGCCAAAAATCCAGAAAAGCCTTGGAGACAGATTGACCATTGAGGCTCATAATCAGAAATTCTAATTGAGAAGCTATCTTTTCAATGTAAGTCATGGAATTGTCTTTATTGGTTTCGTCATATTTGATTCTATAAAAAGTCATTCCAAGCTCTAAAATATAAAAATATATCTCGTCTTTATTTCTGAAATATTTATATAGTGTGGTTCTGCCCATGTTGCAACTAACAGATAAATCCTCCAGGCTAGTATTATAGTAACCCTTTTCGCTAAACACAGTCATGGCTTGACCAGCAATATGGAATTTTCTTTCTTCATAATCGACAATTTTAGGCATATGATCACTTCCCTGCGCAGATATTTAATGACATCAGTGTTTTTAAAGACAGTGGTGTCACTTATATTTTACTACAAAATGAATAATAGTCAATTCTAAGATTCTTATTGGTTGCGTTAATTTACTGTAGGAAAAAGAAGAATAGACTGATCCCTCTTGTTAAGATAGATTTACTGATTTTCATTTTAGCATATTTTAACGAGAAAGTGTGACGGTTTCTCCAACTCATCCACATCAGATCGATTGCCAGAGGCAAAGATGGACAATGTTCCCTGTTCAGCTCCTGTAAT
>CAKMKB010000040.1:0-49456 GCA_927435965.1 uncultured Clostridia bacterium | reverse complement strand
TAAATTTGATCTTTGATGCAATTCAGACCCCGGATTCGGGCTTAGCGTAATCCATCTAATTACAGGGTATTTTTAGATTTTTTATAAAAATTTCCGTTTGATTGTGAATACAATGATAAAACCCGTAAGAAAATGAAAATTTCATACGGGTTTGTAATCAATCTGACCTCTTGTGAGAAGCAAGAGGTTTTTTATTTTTAGTAAAAGTTTAAATTATACTTGACTATTTCCATAAATGGAAATATAATCAATTATAGAATAAGTCAAGGAGATTAATTATGAAAGATATCAATCAAGTTTTACTCAATCCCATAAGAAGCAGAATACTTCAGTATGTTGCCACCCATGAAACAGCAACGGCTGGTGAAATCGCTGCATTAATGACGGATGTTCCAAGAACGACGCTATATAGGCACCTGAAGATACTGACGGAGAACAATGTCATTACCGTAGTAGATGAAAACAGGGTGAGGGGTTCAGTAGAGAGGACCTATGCACTCAATATAAAAACAATAACTGACATCAATACCACAGAGAACGCGCTTCAAAATGCATTTGGATTTTTGATGAAGATATATGGTGATTTTGCCGAATACTTTAGTGATCCTAATGCAAGTCCAGGAGTCGACAGAATATTTTTGAGCAATTCAGGACTTCTGCTGAGTGATAAGGAATTCGATGATTTTCTGTCTCAATTAAGTGAGTTGTTAAAAAAACATATAAACAATTCACCTGATGGAAAAAGGAAACAACGAAGCATATCATTCATATCATCACCATCTAATGAAGAAAGGAAAGGATAACCACACATGAAGTTATATAAAACAACAAAAAACAAACAAAAAAGGGGTAGAAAACTTATGCGTATCGCTCTGATTATCCTATGTATCATAGTTGGATTAAATATTTTGGGGTTTATAATCAACAAAACTTTTTTTAGAAATGAGTTGGATTCAATTCAACCATATGGTCAGTTGGTGGACGTTAACGGCAGAAAAATGCATGTCTATTCCATAGGGAGTGGAGAAAAAACCATTGTGCTGCTTCCGGGATTCGGCGTTTCATTACCATCAGCGGATTTCGGACCATTGATGAGGAAGTTGAGCGAATCATACACGGTAGTGACCGTCGAATATTTTGGGGTTGGGTTCAGTGATGAGACAGAAGAACCCAGAACAAATGAGAATTATATAAAGGAGATAAGAACAGCGCTTAATCAGGCAGGATTCAAGCCACCCTATATTTTAATGCCGCATTCAGCCTCTGGTGTTTACTCTGAGTATTATGCAATCAAACATCCGGAAGAAGTATCTTCTATCATTATGCTCGACACCACATCAACTGCGGTTACCGGCGAGAATCCAGGCTATATGGGTCTATTGTATTCAGTGGGGAAAATACAGCAAGCCACTGGCTTGGGCAGAATCACCGTTGGACTGGTACCTGACACAAAACTAGTTGAAAATGGGTATACAGAGAAGGAAATAGCAGATTACAAGACCTTTACATATCACGTCCTCAATGATACTTTAATCAATCAGTCCCTATTGTTAATAGAGAACATAAATGAAGTGAACGGTCTGGAATTTCCGGAAGAAATTCCTGTCCTGAAAATCATCTCAAAAAAATCTATAGAGGCGATGGCTAAGAAAGACAAAGACGATGGCATGGGGTATCAAAATAGACATCTAAGCGTGCTCGGGAATAAAGTGGCACATACGGTTGTGGAATCAACGCATTTTATTTATCAAACTCATGTTGATAAAATCGTTGAGATGACAAATGCATTTTTAGATCAAAATAATTAATAGACAACGCAAAAGGACCGCATTTAGTGACGGTTCTTTTGTGTTGTTGAATGCGATATCCGAAAACCGCTTGTTTTATCGGATGATTTCAACTATGCTATAAGTGTGATATAAGGTTGAGATTAGCAGAATCAAGAATCAACCATTGAAATGAAAAAAAGAAGAATTTCATCAACCTGGAGGAATCAATGAATAAAGACGGATACCGAACGGCAAGAGTAAACAAGGATAGAGGCTTTGATGGAAAATTTTTCTTTGGTGTGAGGACAACCAACATCTTCTGCAGACCTTCCTGCCCGTCACCTATCGCAAAGGAAGAGAATGTCCTTTATTTTGATACGATGTTTAAAGCTCTTGAGACGGGATTCAGACCCTGTTTGAGATGCAGACCTGATATCAATGTGGAATACTTCAATAGCAATGTAGACGGCGCTGAAACCGTCAATGCCGCATTGGAGATGATATACGACGGTTATTTAAGTTATCATAGCATTCATGAGCTGGCCAAGGAACTTTTCATATCAGATCGGCACTTAAGAAAGCTGTTCAATGATAATATAGGGATACCTCCAGTCAAGATAGCCAGGTATCATAAAGCTATTTTCAGTAAAAGACTGCTCATGTTTTCGAACTTACCGATGACTGAAATTGCATCTATTGCAGGATTTGGATCAATCAGGCAGTTTAATGATGTTTTCAAGGAGATTTTCGGAGTATCACCCTCTGGAATGAGAAAGGAAACATATGAGAATACTGAAAAACACAAAGAAGCAGTATTGCTATTGCCCTATGAAGGACATCTTGATTTCAATCAAATGCTGATGTTCATGAATGACAGAGCGATAAAGGGCATTGAAGTGATTAGCGATGGCAGTTATTGCAGAACATTCAGGACGAATGATGCGAAGGGTTATTTTGAGGTATGGAATAACCCTAAAAAATCAGCGCTGGAGCTTAGAATAGTCAGCGATGACATACGTTGCTACATGATTATATACAACAGAGTTCGAAAAATGTTTGATCTGGATAGGGATTTATCTGTTATTAATGAAAAATTCATTCATGATCCGATATTGTCCCAAGGAATGGAAAATGGAGAGGTACCAAGGCTGCCACTAGCTTTTGACACTTTTGAGTTTGTTATAAGAGCCATACTCGGTCAACAGATAAGTGTGAAAGCCGCCACAACGCTAGCAGGTAGGATTGCAGAAAAGGCATCAATCAAATGTGAGAGTAGTTTTCCTCCAGGACTTGAATATTTCTTTCCAGAGCCTGAGGAGGTTCAGAATCTGAATCTTGAACAACTTGGGATCACGAAGTCACGGCAAAGCACCCTACAAAAAGTTGTGGATGACGTTATCGATAAGCGTGTCAGTTTAAGCAAAAACCAATCATTTCAAGCATTCAAGAATGATCTATCAGTGATTAAAGGTATTGGAGACTGGACTGTGGACTATCTTGCTATGAGAGGATTAGGAATGGTAGACAGCTTTCCTTCCACTGATTTGGGTGTGATCAACGCTTTGAGAATCGATAATAAGAAACCTACAAAAAAAGAAATATTGATGATTGCTGAAAGATGGAGGCCCTACAGGGCTTATGCCACACTTTGTTTATGGAATATTGAGCGAAAAAGGAGAGACAAAAATGTATTATACAATATTTGACACCAGGTTTTGTGAAATAATACTTGTAGGTGATAATCAAGGACTGTGTCACCTGCATCTAAATACTGGTGAAGGGAAGAGGTCTTTTGAAATATCAGATGAATGGATAAGAAATGATGATCACTTTTCAGACACACGTAAACAGATTGAAGAATACCTATCCGGAACGAGAAAGAGTTTTGATGTCAGAATAAATCCAATTGGCACAGATTTTCAAAAGAAGGTTTGGGCTCAGCTACGCACTGTCCCATATGGGACAGTAGACACCTACAAAGACATCGCTAAAGCAATTGGCAATGCAAATGCTTCTCGGGCAGTAGGTATGGCGAATAGCAAAAATCCAATACCCTTGATCATACCATGTCACAGAGTAATCGGAACCAACGGGAAACTGACCGGGTTTGCCCATGGGTTGGCTATCAAAGAAAAAATCATCAATCATGAAAAGCTGATTACCCTGTTCAATCAATTGCTGAGTTATTACGGCAAGCAAGACTGGTGGCCTGCGGAAACCCATTATGAGATGATGGTTGGGGCAGTTCTGACACAAAACACAACATGGAAAAATGTAGTCAAAGCATTGGGTAACTTCAATGGAAACCTTAGACCGAAATTGATTAAGGAATTATCAACAACAGAGTTGGCGGAAATCATTAAACCCAGCGGATACTTCAATCAGAAAGCAATTAAGCTGAAAGCTTTGAATGACTGGTATGAGCGTTATGATTTCAATATCGAAAAAGTGCGAGCAATTGATGACGAAAAACTGAGACATGAACTTCTAACGGTGCACGGCGTTGGAAGAGAAACGGCAGATAGTATTATGACCTACGCAGTTGGAAAACCATATTTTATCATTGACACTTACACTCGCAGACTGTTTCACCGATTGGGATTTGATGTGCCTGCCCATTATGAAGATTTCAGGAACATGATAGAGAAAGCTATACCTAGGGACTTATATCTATATAATGAATTTCATGCACTTATTGTCCAGCATGCCACTGAACATTGCTTTAAAACGCCTAAATGTATAGATTGTCCTCTAGAAACAAGAAAGTATATCCAAGGAGAAGATTCTACAACCATGTTTTGTATGAAAAGGACGGGCATATGAAAATCACTGTACTTCCAAAAACCTTCTTAGGTAAGATATCAACAGTTATGTATCTTATATTTCTCACTTTTATGGTGTTGGAAGGGAGACTAAGTGAGAATCCTCAGCATGCTATTATACTACTGATGATGATTGCGGTAATAATACTTGCAGCTATTATTGGCTTGATTGCAATTGTAAGAAATAAAGAACGTTCTATTATCATATTTCTTATGATTCCTTTGGGCGTGTTTCACTTGATAGGTGCTGTTTTCCTGATTATTAGTTATCTCAACCCCTAACTTTTTTTGAGGGCATTCAATTGCAATCTATATGGCACAAAGAAATATATATAAATTATAATGCAATATATAATTGACAATTAGATTTCTTTAGTGTACAATACGTTTGAAAACGAAATCAAACGAAATCAAAAGCTAGGAGACAAAAATGAAATTATTTGAGAAAAAGATTAAAGATGAAAGAATTGAGAATATTCAGAACAAGTTCTTTAAAGAGGCGTATCTGATAGCAGTCCTCATCAGCATCATTTCAATGGGTGTCAAGACTTATATTTTCAGTTATGATTTAAGACAATTTTTACCTGAATTGGCTGTTATAATCATACCATCCCTCTACTATGGTATCAGGATTGTATTGTCAGGTGTTTATTGGGCTGAGACAGAGATGAAAGTTTCTAACAGCAAACTGCCATTGACTCTGAAGAATTTTCTGTTTGGCATTGCCATTGGGGTGGTTATCTCTCTGTTTTTCGGAGTGCGAAGTGCTGTTTTATATGGCTCGGAAGGCAGTCGGCTATATTATTTCTTACTGGTATTTTTTGCAAGCATGACAATTTACACGCCAGTTTTTGTTATGATTATTGTGCTTCCGGATCTTATCGGAAAAAGGATGGCTATGAAGCTTGATAGAGATAATGATATTGAATAACTTAAATCCCTGCATATCATTCAATGAAGAAGGTGCGAAATGAAAAATCTTAAATTAAAAAGTGCAAGAGTGGAAAAAGATTTGTCTCAAGAAGATTTGGCAAAAGCTGTAGGGGTAACAAGACAGACCATAGGATTAATCGAATTGGGAAGATATAACCCATCATTGAATCTTTGTATAGCTATTTGTAAGGAATTATCGAGAACTCTGGATGACCTTTTCTGGAATGAGTAAAATATAACAAAGATGTCATCAATAAAGCCACACAAAGGGATGAACCTTTGTGTGGCTTTGTCGATTACATGGCTTCTAAAGTGATATAGGCTCGCCTTTGTAGAGACTTAGTTTATATGAGCCCTCAACCACATATGTTTTACGGTTTTCAGAGAATTTAACCATATGAGGTGATTTGATATGAGCTTGGAGATGCTCCATTGACTCCCACACTTCAAACACAAAGATCTCTTGCTCGTTTTCCAATGATGGATAGACAGAGTATTCTATATTACCGCTCTCTTTTCTTGTTTCCGCAACTGCTTCTTGTGCCATTTCAAGGACTTCATTCCTAAGACCTTTATTAACCATATATTTGACCGCAACGATTATCATACTCTTATCTCCTAAGTTATTTTATTGTTTTTCACAATCATCGTATCAATCAGTTTGATGAGTGTCAATATGAATAATCGAATATTTACTTATCATTGAAATTTATTCTTTGTTCACCTAATAGTCATGTGTTAAAATAATAAAGATAGTAACTATCCGGAGCTTTTAGAAGTTCTTACTTTGAAATACAAGAAACAGGCTATAATCGATTGGAGGCAATATGAAGAAGTTAATAAAAAAAATTCTCTGGACGCTAGTACTATTTACCTTACTCTTGGGAATACCTAAATTCGCGGGTATTATTGCTAATCTTTTTAATTATCAATCAATTGACCCAGATGGAGCATTCGCATGGATTTATGTTCACCATGTTGTCCAGACTATTGTTTTTATCATAATAATTATATTGCTTGACAAGTATAAATCCATTGATTTTGGTTTGGGCTGGGGCAATAAAGAAGCGGGCAAAAAGTGTGTCAAGCAATTCATGTTGTATTTCAGTATTTATACTATTGGAGCGTTCTCAACAGTAATACTGTCTGGATCTTTCGTTCAATTTGAATATCCATTGACAACAACAAATATCTTAGGACAAATGAGTTTTCAATTGCTGATGTCCGGACCATCAGAAGAGCTTATATTCAGGGCATTTGCAATCACCATGCTCGCGTTTGTTTTTAAAGGAAGAGTTGCAGGAAATAAAGTGAGCATTGCCAATATTATAGCAGCTGTTATTTTCGCTCTTGCACATCTTAGATGGTCTATAGTACCTTTTGAAATAAGCTACAGTACATTTCAATTAGTGTATGCTTTTGTGCTTGGAATTTTCTACGGCGATTGCTATGAAAAATCAGGAAGTGTCTATTATCCGATGATAATGCACAGTTTCAGCAATGTTGTGATGGTAGGTGTAACCATTATTGCTTCGTTTTTCATATAATCCCAAAACATGTCTATTCTGTTTTTAACCACTAACTGTTCAATATGCGTTTGAATTATACTTATAAAATGGTATAATAGAAATAATCATAAGACAAATAGAATAGGCGCAGAATTGGAAATGCGTATTTAAAGAAACTTAGGAGGAGAAATTTTGGAAAGATATGATGTATTGGTCATTGGAGGAGGCGTAGTTGGCAGTGCTATTGCCAGAGAGCTCTCCCGTTACCAATTGAAAATTGGTGTGTTGGAGAAAAACCCGGATGTCTGCTTAGAGATGAGCGGTCGTAATTCAGCAGTTCTCCATGGTGGTTTTGCATATGAGGTTGGAACAAACAAGGCGGCTCTTTGTGTGGAAGGATGTCTTGAGTTTGACGATGTGGCTTCCCAGTTGGATTTTCCATTTAAAAGAACAGGAAAAGTACTGGTTGGTAATACAAAGGAAGAAATGGAAAGCTTAAAGGATACTCTGCGAATTGGTGAGATCAACGGAGCCGTAGGTTTGGAAATTATCGATGAGAAGCGTCTGAAAGAACTGGTACCTACAGTCGAAGGAACTTTTGCACTGTTTTCTCCTATGAGCGGTATCTTGGATCCTTTTCAGTACACAATAGGATTAGCGGAAAACGCCGTAAAAAATGGGGTACGCTATCATTTGAAGCGGGAAGTCATTGGAATTCAACGTTTAGACGAAGGATTGTATCAGTTAGAAACCTCCAAAGAGACCTTTTTGACAAAATGGGTGATAAATGCAGCGGGGCTGGGTGCAGTTAAGATATCTGAAATGCTGGGAATCAGCGGTTACAAGATGGGAGCAACCCGCGGTCATTACATCGTCTTGGATAAGACCGTAGGACCGTTGCTACCTATGCCGGTATATCCGGTACCCTCTACCTTATATATGGGCATCCATGTAACGCCAACAGTGGAAGGAAATGTTACTGTAGGACCGGATGCAGATCGGGTCACTTCCTTGGAAGACTATGGAGTGGAGCAGCGGAATATGGATTACTTGGTGGAAGATGCATCCACTCTCTGGCCCAATATCCATCGAAAAGATTTCATTCGAAACTATGCTGGAATTCAACCAACTTGGCTGGATAGGGAAGGACCACTGAAGGATTTTATTATCGAAGCTAGAGAAGATGTTCCCAATACTGTCAACTTGATAGGGATTGAATCGCCCGGACTGACGGCAGCCCTGCCCGTTGCCAGAAGAGCAGTCAAATTGTTGGTTGATCGGGAAAAACCTGAGATAAATCCTAATTTTGACCCTGCAAGAAAAAGGATGAAACCTTTTGCAGAAGCCACACCGGAAGAACAGGCCGCGTTAATCAAAGAAAATGCGGATTATGGTGAAATCATCTGCCGATGCGAATCAGTAACGAAAGCTGAAGTCCTAAACGCAATACACAATCCTTTAGGTGTTGAGACCATGATCGGAATGAAATATCGGACCCGTTCCATGATGGGTCGTTGTCAGGGTGGGTATTGCCAGATGCGAATAGCCCAGTTACTGCAGGAAGAAAAAGGCCTGGAAGTGACCCAGGTACTATATGCTCGGGAAGAATCAGAATTGTTTACAGGAAGGGTGAGATAAATGAATGAAATACAAAAGCAAGTAGTCATCGTCGGTGGTGGGCCAGCGGGCTTGGCGGCAGCCGTTGCCTTGTACGACTTAGGTATCAAGGATTTATTGATTGTGGAGCGTGAAAAAAACCTGGGTGGGATTTTGCGACAGTGTATCCATGATGGATTCGGACTGACCCGATTCAATGAATCATTAAGCGGTCCGGAATACGCTAAACGCTTTATTGATGAAGTGAAAAATAGAAATATTCCGGTTATTACGGAAACGACCGTATTGGAAATCACCAAGGATCATGTTGTTCGAGCTGCATCGAGACATGGACTTCATACATGGAGAGCCGATGCCATAGTCCTGTCGATGGGATGTCGGGAACGTACACGTGGAGCCCTTCAAATTCCAGGAGAACGACCTGCTGGTGTCTATACGGCAGGCGTGGCTCAGTCTTATATTAATCTATATAATACCATGGTTGGTAAAGCTGTGGTGATTCTCGGTTCTGGAGACATCGGGCTCATCATGGCTAGAAGACTTACTTTGGAGGGAGCAAAAGTTTTAGGGGTTTTCGAAATCCTCCCTTATCCTAGCGGTCTCGAGCGTAATGTGGAACAATGCCTCAACGACTTTGGTATACCTCTGTACCTTTCCCATACTGTAACCAAAATTCATGGTGGACATCGAATTCAAGGCGTGACGGTATCAAGGGTGGATTACAATCGAAAACCAATCCCAGGAAGCGATACTTACTACCCATGCGATACCTTGGTTCTATCCGTCGGATTGATACCAGAAAACGAATTGTCCAAGATGGCTGGAGTGGAGTTGGATATCAGAACTAGCGGACCGGTAGTGGATGCATCTTACCAAACTTCCACTCCTGGTATCTTTGCTGCAGGCAACGTATTGCATGTTCACGATCTGGTAGATTATGTATCACTAGAAGCGGAGCGCTTAGCCAAAGGAGTGATGGACTACTTAGTTCATTCCTATGTAGATGATTCCAATGTCAAAGTCATAGCTGGAAAAGGGATTACATATGTTCTTCCGCAGCATATCGGAAAAAAACACGCGCCTCTCTTATCCATGAGAGTGAAATGTCCTGGTGAAAATGTGCAGATTGTCGTTCAACAGGGAGAGGAAGTACTGGTATCTGTTGAGTTTGATGAAGCGTTACCAGCAGAGATGATCCAAATTCCTTTGGAACTTGATAAAATACAAAATAATAACCCTTTGGAGGTGTTTGTCCGATGATGAAGCGAATGACTTGTATATTGTGTCCCAATGGATGCAAATTGAAAGTGGAAGTGTCTGACAAGGAGATACTTTCTCTAGTAGGAGCAAAATGTCCCAAAGGGCAGAAGTTTGCACATCAGGAAATAAACAATCCACATCGAAATATTGCAACTTCTGTACTGGTCAATGGGGGAGAACTCCCATTAGTGAGCGTACGATTGACGGCACCTATTCCGAAAAATCGCATTTTCGATATGATGGAAGAAATCAAAAAAACGCAATGTGATGCACCTGTGAAATCTGGCCAAATCTTGATAAAGAATGCTCTTGACCTTGGTGTGGATGTAGTTTGCACGAAAGAAGTGGAACAGGAAGCTCGATAGAAAATTGCAATGAAGATGAAATAGATTGACGACAAGAAACTAGTATGGTAGTATTTCTCTATAGTCATGTGAATCTTTAAACAGATCTAACGGAGGAGTAGCTATGGTCATAATGGAAAGAATTAAAAAAGAAAACAACCAGTCGGTTGGTGAATATGTTTACAAAACAATCAAGAAGAATATCATCAATCTGAATATTAAACCTGGTGACCGTATCAGTGAAAAAGAGATAGCCGATATGCTGAATTTGAGTCGAACACCGGTACGGGAAGCGTTTATCAAGCTTTCTAAAGAAGGGGTTGTGAACGTCTTGCCTCAACGGGGAACCTATATTTCAAAAATCAATTTAAAACAGGTGGAGGAAGCCCGTTTCATACGAGCGAGCTTGGAAAAGGCAGTTATGGGTTTGGCTGTAGAAAAAGGAATATCGTTAAAAGACCAAAAAGCTATTGAAGAAAGTCTGACTTTGCAAAAAAAGCATATTAATAACAAAGAATACGAGGCGTTTTTGGAAGAAGATGAGGCTTTTCATAAATTGATTTTCATAGCCTGCAATAAATCTCGAAGCTGGGAAATCATAGAACAGGTGAATACCCAATATAAGCGTGTGCGATTGCTAAGTTTTGAATTGTATGATTCACTAGATACTGTATATGAGCAGCATGTGGCCATTTATCAGGCCATCTTAAAAAAAGATTTGAAGTTAGCTGAGAAGATTGTTAGTAAACACGTAGTTAAGATATTGGCAGATCAAATCGAACTTCAAAAAAAATACCCAGAATACTTTGAAAGTCCCGAGGATGAAGCTTCCTAGATTGTAAGGCAACAAGAAATTATGAGAGAGATAGCAAATATAGTTATTAAGAATTTGTAAAACGTTTTCTTAGACATTGACATAAAGTATACTAGTATGGTAGCATGTTCTAGTAGAAGAGCATAGCTTTTCGACAATAAAAGCAATTCAATTGAATTAGGAGGGAAATACGAAATGAAGAAATCAAGATTGTTAGCATTGCTGTTGGTTCTCATGCTGTCTTTGACTGTTTTTGTCGGTTGTGGAACTGGGACTACCACTGCAACCACAACCACTGCAGCCACCACCACCGCTGGTGAAACTGAAACTAGTGGAGAAGAAGTACAAAGCATCAATTGGAAACTTGGTCATTTAGGCAACGACACCCATATTTGGAATGTTACAGCACTGAAGTTTGCCGAGTTAGTCAGCGATAAGACTGACGGACAAATCACTGTTACAGTTTATCCTAGCGAGTCGTTAGGTAATGAAATTGACACTATCAACATGATCCAATCAAGAGCAGCTGATATGGTAATTTCAGGAGAGTCTATGCAAAACTGGGCGCCGACTGCAGCTATGATGGCCGTTCCTTACGCTTTCAATAACTTAGAGCATATGAAAAAAGTTGTTGAAGGAGAAATCGGTAGAGAGATTGAAGCGGAAATTATTGAAAAAGTCGGGTTGGTTCCATTGTATTATCACGTACGTGCACCAAGAAACTTGACTTCCAATATGCCTATCAGTACTCCAGCAGACTTGGCAGGATTCAAAATGAGAGTTCCTAATGTGCCGTTATTTGTAGAGGCATGGAAAGCAGCAGGAGCAAGCCCTCAAGTTATGGCATTTAGTGAAGTGTTTACTGCACTATCACAAAACGTCATCAACGGACAAGAAAATCCTTACGACTTGATCCACTCTGCAAACTTCAATGAAGTACAAGAATATACAAATGAGACGGAGCACGTTTACGGTTGGATTTATGTATTGGTTGGACAAGAGCAGTTTAATGAGCTGACTGAATCAAACAAAGCAGCAGTACTAGAAGCAGCTGCAGAAGCACAAACTTTCGGAGACGATTTGTTTGAAGAAGCAATCACAAGATACAAACAAGAACTATTGGATCGTGGAATGAAGATCAACTCTGATGTTGACAAAGCAGCATTCCGTGAAGCCATGGCACCAGCAGTACAACAGTTTTTAAATGAAGCGCAACTTGATATTTACAACAGAATCGTAGAAGCGGGAAATTAGACTTAATTATTTGACATTTAATAGGATACCTCATCCTTGAGGTATCCTATGCTATTTCAAAACAAGCATAATTTTCCAATAATGCGCATTATTAACCCACATGAGAGGAGGACGGCAATTAATCTTTACATACCAGTAGAGGTTTCATTGTTAAAGAATATGAAAAATAACGACATTCTTGAAAAAATTTTAAAAGCTGGAACTCTTATATCCTTTAGCGCTTTGATTATCACCGTGATGTTGCAGGTTGTCACCCGATTTTTTATTCCCAGCGTTACATTAGTATGGACGGAAGAGGGTTCCCGCTTTCTGTTTAAAGTAGCTGTAGCATTTGGCGCGCCATTGGCCATGAAAAATGAAGAATTCGTTAATGTGGATATTGTTATAAATATGCTGTCCCGAAAGACACGTGATATTTTTGAGATCATTATTCATATCATGACCGTTGGTCTTTTTGCCATTGTGTTGAAAGAATCCTACACTTTTGTAAAAATCGGTCAAAGGCAGTCATCACCCACATTGGGATTTCCCATGTCCATTGCCCATGGCACCATCAGTGTGGCTAGCTTCTTTATTCTGATTTATGCTATCGTCAACATGTATCGCTACATTCAAAATCTTAAGAAAAGAGGTGGCTCAGCATGACTGCAATCCTACTATTTGTTTCTTTTATAATACTGATTTTTTTTGGCCTGCCTGTAGCATTTTCTTTGGGACTATCATCTCTTATTTATTTACTATTAGAAGATATACCTTTAACTATTATGGCACAAAAAATGTATGCAGGACTGGATTCATTTACATTGGTCAGCATACCTGGGTTTATTCTTGCCGGAAATCTGATGAATACGGGCGGAATAACCAAACGGATTATAAATTTTGCCAATGCAATATTAGGCCATATCCGAGGCGGACTGTCTTTGGCAAATATCGGGGCTTCAATGCTTTTTGCAGGAATTTCTGGTACAGCACTAGCTGATACGGCCAGCATAGGTGCCATGTTGATCCCGGCCATGAAAGAAGAAGGGTACGAAGCAGACTTTTCTGCGGCAGTCACTGCATCTTCTTCAACGGTAGGGCCTATAATTCCCCCCAGTTTACCCATGATAATTGCTGGAACATTGACCGGAATTTCTGTTGGGAAACTTTTTGTTGCGGGAGCATTACCTGGAATCCTGTTGGGCTTTTCCATGATGGTGGTTTCTTATTTTATCAGCGTTAAACGAAATCATCCAAAAGGAGAGCGCCAAACAATCAAGTTTATTCTCCGCAGCTTCGTAGATGCCATTTGGGCACTTGGTCTAACCGCTTTAATCTTGGTAGGGATTTTAACAGGCGTGTTTACACCCACAGAAGCATCTATCATGGCCGTTTTGTACGCCGTGATTGTTGGGTTATTCGTTTATAAAGATTTAAAGTGGAAGCAGATACCTGGAGCCATTATCGATTCGATCAAAATGTCGGCAGCTATCATGATTTTGGTAGGCTTTGCAAACTTGTTCGCATGGATTTTGGCCAGCGAGCGGATACCACAAATGATTGCAACAGGTATCCTGTCCATCTCAACAAATCCAATCATCGTTATTTTATTGCTCAACTTGTTGTTGTTGTTTGTTGGAACCTTTATGGAAACCATTGCCGCTTTAATCATCTTGTTCCCAGTGTTGTTGCCTGTTGCTGTTAGTATAGGAATGGATCCAATACAGTTCGGTGTTATGGCTGTCTTGAACTTGGTTATCGGTTTGACAACTCCGCCTGTTGGCGTATGCTTATTTGTTGCAGGTGGTATTGCTGATGTAGGTTTGGTCAAACTATCAAAGGCTGTAATACCGTTTCTTATGGTCAGTTTGGCCGTATTGATGTTGGTCAGCTTCGTGCCGGCAGTCAGTTTGTTCTTACCTAGTTTAATGAAATAGATTTAATTCATAAAAAGTTTTAAAAAGGAGATTTTCGATGAAAATCAAAGCAATTCAAGTAACAGAACCAAAAAAAATACAAATTGTTGAAGTTGATAAACCAGAGATTCAAAAACCGGATGAAGTGCTGATCCGGGTAAGAGTGGCCGGAATATGCGGATCCGATGTTCATATTTTTCATGGAACCAACCCTATGGCATCCTATCCACGTGTTATTGGTCATGAGTTTGCTGGAGAAATCGTAGAAATCGGAAGCGATGTAACTAAAGTTACTATAGGCGATAGAGTTGTAGTTGAACCCATTATCTATTGTGGCGAGTGCTATGCGTGCAAGATTGGACGTCCTAATGTATGCGAGAAGCTGGAAGTATTAGGCGTTCACCGAGATGGTGGCATGCAGGAATACGTAGTAATGCCGGAGAGCAAAGTCCATGCGATTGGTAACGACGTAGAATGGGAGTTAGCCACCATGGTGGAACCATTCACCATTGCAGCTCAAAGTACTTGGAGAGGTGATGTCAAAGCGGAAGAGACTGTCCTGATAATGGGAGCAGGTCCTATCGGTATGGGAATCCTCCAATATTCCAAGTACAAAGGAGCGACATGCATTGTAACCGACATTGACAATGACCGACTGGAAGATGCAAAATCCATGGGTGCAGACCATGTTATCAATCCGATGGAAGTGGATGTAGTGGCTAAAGCTCTGGAACTGACTGGTGGAAGCGGACCCAATGTAACCATTGATTCTGCTTGTACAATCAAGACCTTTGAGCAAGCAGTAGAAATGACTTCTGCTGCAGGTCGAGTGGTGGTTTTGGGTTTCAATGTGGAACCTTCTCAAATTCCTCAGTTATTGATTACTAAAAAGGAATTGACAATTGTTGGATCCAGACTACAAACATCCAAATTCCCAGAAGTAATCGACCTGTTCAATAAAGGCGTGCTTAACCCAAAAGTATTGGTAACACACAGCTTTCCTTTCACTGAAGTGGAAAAAGCTATGGCTGTCATCGAAGACAAGTCCATCAGGAAAAACAAAGTCATCTTGACTTTTTAAGCAGTAAAGAAGTATACGAAAGAAAATGAGTAAAAAGGAGGTATGCATTATGCAAATGACATGGCGATGGTATGGTATCAACAACGATGATATAACACTGGATCACATTCGACAGATTCCCGGCGTGACAGGTATCGTCTGGTCACTACACGATAAAGTGGCCGGCGAAGTCTGGGAAGAAGAACGAATCAAAGAAACCATGGATCACATCCGATCTAAAGGATTCAATGGAGATGTAGTGGAAAGCGTAAATATTCACGACGACATCAAGTTGGGAAACAAAAATCGGGACAAATATATTGATATATACATCGACACTATTCGAAAGCTGGCGAAGGAAGGAGTCAAAGTTATCTGCTACAACTTTATGCCCGTATTCGATTGGACGCGTACAGATCTATATAGAGAACTGGAAGATGGTAGCAATGCATTGTTCTATGAGAAGGCACTTGTTACCGGTCATAATCCAAAAGAAATTGTAGATAGGATTCTGAAAGGGGCAGGAGACAAGACATTACCTGGCTGGGAACCGGAACGATTGTCAAACTTGGAGGAACTCTTTGCTAAATACAAGAACATAGATGAGGATAAACTCTTTGAAAACCTAAAATACTTTCTAGAGAGGGTAATTCCTGTCTGTCAAGAAGTGGATGTAAAAATGGCTATCCATCCGGATGATCCACCATGGCCCATCTTCGGACTCCCTCGAATCATCCGAAGTCGCGATCATATTCGAAAATTCTTGGACTTAGTGGACAGCCCTTACAACGGACTGACACTTTGCACAGGCTCATTGGGACCAAATAAATCAAACGACATACCGGCCATCATTCGGGAATTTGCCGACCGAATTCACTTTGCCCATATTCGAAATGTACGGGTCTATGAAAATGGCGATTTTATCGAAGTATCTCACCGAGCACAAGATGGAAACGTGGATGTGGTGGAAGTTGTGAAAGCCTACCATGAAATGAAATTCCAAGGATATGTACGCCCAGATCACGGTCGTCACCTTTGGGGTGAAGAAAAAACATGCCGTCCGGGATACGGCCTTTATGACCGGGCTATGGGCATAATGTACTTGTGGGGCATCTGGGATACTCTTAACAAGGAAAGGGCAGTAAAATGAAATTGGAAAGAAAAGAATTAAAAAATAAACAAGCGTGGTCGGATATCGAAATAGTTCTGCCAATATATGATGTAGAGCAAGTGGCAATGAAAACCCTGGAAAATCCAGGTTGGATCCACTTTGGAGCGGGAAATATCTTTCGAATTTTCCCTGCCAAAGCTCAGCAAGTATTGCTGAATAAAGGTCTGGTAGAAACAGGGATAGTTGCAGTGGAGACCTTTGATTATGAGATTGTGGAACGCGTTTTTGAAGCATATGACAATTTGACTTTGTCTGTAATTATGAAAGCCGATGGTTCTCAGGAAAAAACCATTATTGGAAGTATAGCAAAAGCTGTTACTTCTCGAGTGGAAAACGGTGATTTTGAAAAGCTGATGAACTACTTCACAAATCCATCCTTGCAAATGGTTAGCTTTACCATCACGGAAAAGGGTTATGCTGTCAAGGACCATGTGGGTAATTATTTCGGTGTGGTTCAAAACGACTTGGAGTCTGGGCCGAAAGCACCTTTACACGCCATGAGCATATTGACATCCCTGCTGAACCAAAGGTTCCTGGCTGGGAAATTACCGTTGGCAGTGGTTAGTATGGACAACTGTTCCCACAATGGAGATAAGATTAGGGCAGCAGTGATGGAAATCGCAGAAGCTTGGGCAGGAAAAGAGTTTGTGGAAACAGCTTTCTTAGATTATTTGAAAGATCCATCCAAAGTATCCTTCCCCCTCTCCATGATTGACAAGATAACGCCTCGACCCTCTGAAAAAGTACAAGAAATGCTGGAAGTATCAGGATTAGAAGACATGGACGTGATTGTAACGCAGAAGAACACATACACAGCGCCTTTTGTGAATGCTGAGGTCAGCGAATACCTGGTCATTGAGGACCTTTTTCCAAACGGACGCCCCAAATTGGAAAAAGCTGGTATTTTATTCGGTGACAGGGAAACGGTAAATAAAGTTGAAACCATGAAAGTGACCACATGTCTCAATCCGCTACATACAGCTTTGGCAGTAACAGGATGTCTTCTGGGGCACACCCTGATTGCTGATGAAATGAGAGACGAAGAACTTAAAAAACTAATAATGAAGATTGGATACGATGAAGGACTGCCAGTGGTGATCCATCCTGGCATCATAAATCCTAAAGAGTTTATAGATGAAGTTGTTGGCGAACGATTTGTTAATCCGTTTATTCCAGATACACCTCAGCGCATCGCAACGGACACATCTCAAAAGGTGGCCATTCGTTTTGGAGAAACCATAAAAAGCTATGTTAAAGATCCAGATTTAGATCCTACTACTCTTGTGGGGATTCCTCTAGCTTTGGCTGCATGGCTAAGATACCTGATGGGAGTGGATGATCAAGGAATAGAAATGCCGCTGTCTCCAGATCCAATGTTGGAAGTATTAACACCCATTCTACAACAGGTAAAACTAGGTGATGTTTCTGCTGATTTGACAGAAATTCTGAAAAACCGGGAAATATTTGGTGTAGACCTATATGAAGTAGGCCTTGGTAAAAAAGTTGAGGAGATGTTTCTCCAAATGATATGTAAGGAAGGCGCTGTCAGGGACACGTTGAAAGCTTATTTGAAATAACTAATGAGGGACGGTGACTTTTTCACAAAAAAAAGCTACCGTCTTTTATGTTACATCTTTTAAGTTAGTCATTGACTCAACCGCAATGAGACGATATAATTAAAATATAAAAAATAGAACGATGTTTCACAATGTGAAACATATGATGGAGGTCTGTGATATGAATGAAATATTGAAACGGATACAGCAAATTGGAATTGTACCCGTTGTGAAGTTGGATAGGGTAGAAGATGCCCTACCTTTGGCAAAAGCTTTGATGCAAGGTGGCCTTCCTTGCGCAGAAGTGACTTTTAGAACAGATGCTGCGAAAGATTCCATTAAAGCAATGTCAGATGCCTATCCAGAAATGCTCATTGGAGCAGGAACGGTACTCACTAAACAGCAGGTGGATGATGCAGTAGAAGCGGGCGCGACCTTTATCGTTAGCCCAGGACTTAACCCAGAAATCGTCAAATACTGTGTAAGCAAAGGCATTTTGATTGTACCTGGTTGTTCTAGTCCGAGTGATGTGGAACAAGCTATTTCCTTTGGTCTGGATGTGGTAAAATTTTTCCCTGCAGAAGCATCTGGCGGTTTGGCGACGATCAAAGCCATGGCATCAGCTTACGTCAATATGAAATTTATGCCTACTGGTGGTATCAACGAAAAGAACTTAAAAAGCTACCTTGACTACCCGAAAATTGTTGCCTGCGGTGGAAGTTGGATGGTTAGCTCAGACCTGATCAACGATGGAAAATTTGATGATATTAAAAAGACCACTCAAAGGGCTATACATGAAATGTTGGGATTTGAATTAGGACACATCGGTATCAACGGAAAAGATGAAGTGGAAGCGGAAAGAATTGCATCTCGATTTGAGCTTATTTTCGGATTTGAAAAGAAAGTAGGAAACAGCTCTATATTTGCAGGGGATGCTATCGAAGTGACAAAAAAACCCTACTTAGGAGAAAAAGGACACATCGCCATCAAGACCAATTATATTGACCGTGCTGTGACTTATCTAGAGTCCAACAAATTTGACTTTGATATGGAAACAGCGAAATACGATGCTAAAGGTAAGTTGATTGCAGTTTATCTAAAAGAAACCTTTGGCGGATTTGCCCTGCATCTTTTACAAAAGAAATAAAAGCAAAATATAATTAGAACAAAAATTTTAGGAGGTAATGATCAATGAAAAAAGCTATTACTTTTGGTGAAATCATGCTCCGATTAGTACCGGAAGGATACAGTCGGTTTATTCAAGTGGAAAATTTTGGTGCGACTTACGGTGGAGGAGAAGCTAATGTAGCTGTCTCATTGGCCAATTACGGCATTGACGCAAGTTTTGTAACTAAATTACCGAAACACGAGATTGGACAAGCAGCTGTCAATTCCTTAAGAAGATTTGGCGTCAATACCAATTTTATAACAAGAGGTGGAGATCGTGTAGGGATCTACTTCTTAGAAAAAGGCGCAAGCCAGCGACCCTCAAAAGTTATTTATGATCGGGCTGGATCGTCCATTGCTACAGCGAAAAAAGAAGACTTCAACTGGAACGAGATATTTGAGGGAGTGGATTGGTTCCACTTTACCGGAATCACACCGGCATTAGGAGACAACGTTGCAGAAATTTGTATGGAAGCTTGCATAGAGGCAAAAGCTCGAAACATTACCATCAGCTGTGATTTGAATTATCGGAACAAATTGTGGTCTAAAGAAAAAGCGGGTCAGGTCATGACAAAACTTTGCGAGTACGTTGACGTTTGCATTGCCAATGAAGAAGATTCAAGCGATGTATTTGGTATTAAAGCTGCCAATACGGATATTACTGCTGGAAAAGTCAATCATGAGGGATACAAAGATGTGGCCAAGCAACTAACGGATCGATTTGGATTCAGTAAAGTCGCTATTACCCTTCGAGGATCTATTTCTGCTAGTGACAATAACTGGGCAGCTATGATGTTTGATGGAAAAGAGTACTACTTTAGTAAAAGCTATAAGATGCATATCGTGGATCGTGTCGGCGGTGGCGATAGCTTTGGCGCTGGATTGATTTATTCCACCATGATGGGATTTGCACCGCAGGATATCATCGAATTTGCAACAGCAGCGAGTTGTCTGAAACATTCTATTGAAGGAGATTTCAATCAGGTGAGCGTAGACGAGGTGAAGAAACTGGCCGGTGGAGATGCATCTGGTCGAGTGCAGCGATGAGCGAAAACAATCCGATTCAATCTGTCGGTCGAATCTTTGCTGTATTAGAAATGCTGGCTTATAAGGGTCCTCAAAGAATCACTGAAATAACCAAAGCACTGGCGCTAAATAAAAGCACTGTCCATCGTCTGTTGGCCTCTCTTGTAGCCATGGACTATGTAAAGAAGGAAGCAGATTCAGATAAGTATCGACTGACCTTCAAGTTGTTGGGACTGGGGGAAGCACTTTTGGACAAGGTGGACATCGTATCTGTCGTGCGCCCTTATATGCAAGAATTAGCAGAATTTAGTGAAGAAACGGTTCATCTCGTCCAAAAGGAAGGGACTAATATGGTATATATAGACAAAGTGGAGTCCTACAGCAATTCTGTGAGAATGGTATCTAGAATAGGCGTGAGAAAACCCCTATATTGTACGGCCGTTGGAAAAGCCATGCTAGCAGAATTGGACGATGATCAAGTTAAAGATATCTGGGATTGTAGTGACATTCAAGCATTGACATCTAATACCATTGTAGATTACACTTCGTTACTCGTGGAACTTGAGGAAGTCCGAAAAAGAGGATACGCTTTAGACAACGAAGAAAATGAACTAGGAGTTCGTTGCATAGCCGCAGCAATCAAGAATTACAAGGGACAATCGGAAAATGCATTCAGCATATCTGGACCTATCAGTAGAATGAGCGACGATCGGATAGTTGTTTTGGCTGTAGAAGTTTTAAATAAGAAAAAAGAATTATTGAAAGCTTTTGGAATTACACAACAAGAGTGAAGTTATACGATGTCGTAAATAGGGAGGAACTTATGAAAATTGTAATGCTAACAGGTAGTCCTCATAAAGAAGGTACAACAGATTTACTGGCTAGCGAGTATGTAAGAGAGGCAACTGATATAGGACATGAAGTTATAAGATTTGATACCGCTCATATGGATATTCATCCCTGTATCGGCTGTGACTACTGTAGAAATAATGATGGTGAGTGCATTTATAAAGATGATATGAAGATGATTTCCGATGAGTTAGCAGAAGCAGATGCTGTTGTCTTTGTAACACCGCTGTATTATTTCGGAATGACAGCGCAACTTAAAACAGCAATAGACCGCTTTTATGCTACAAATGTTTCTTTGAGATCAACTACAAAAAAAGCTTTTTTAATTTCTGCTGGCGCAGACGAGGATGATTGGGCAATGGATGGAGTGAAAGCTCATTTTACGACGATATGTAGATATTTGAAATGGGAAGAGATGGATTCTGTTTTAGCACTGGGATTATCTGATAGAGAAGATGCATTAAGGAGTGCTTACATTGAACAGGTGAGAAAACTGGCTCAAAGTTAAAATAAATTACAAACAAAAAGACACAAGGTGAAAGATCATCTTGTGTCTTTTTGCGATTTTGCTTAATTAATTATAGTACATAAACTCAGTTTCTGCCTAGTCCACCGTTTCCACCTTGTCCACCATTTCTATAACCAGAACCACTATTTCCTAAACCGCCCTTCATTCCTTGTCCAGTGCCATTTCCTTCTCCTGAGCCGTTTCTATTACCGGAAAATCCTCCGAAACCTAAGTTAAACTCTCTGCCAATACCTTCGCCTGTTCCAGTTCCATCACATGTTAGTTGATGCTCTTCTATAGCTTCTAATATGATATTAGCCTCTTCTTCTGTTATGGTACCTTCAGCTACTTTTTCCTCAATTTGATTCTTTTTCAGTACAAGCATTCTGCTTCTGAATTGATCCAATACGCCGGCTTTATTGGCCACACCACCATAAGTGATGTCGGATTCGATTTTTTCTGCTCTTACATTATCAACTGTTCTGTTGGTTAATTCAGCTACCAACTCTGCTGGTGTTTGATTGGTGGTTACCGCAAAAGCTGTTATTGACATCGCTACCAGCGCTAAAACCACGACTGCTAATGTGAATATTTTCTTTGATTGTTTCATTTGTGTTGCCTCCTTTTATTTTGTTTGATTCTGTACTTAGGATACTAGACAAATATGACAAAACTATGTTTTTTCTTTTCTTTTTTCGTGATAAAATGAGTTGCATGACACAAAAAAAACAAATAAACAGTATAACATTAGCTGAAGATACAATACGGAGGTGGCAGGATGCCCAGTATTTTAATTGCAGATGATAATAAACAAATTGTGTCAATTCTATCCGAGTATGCGAAAAAGGAAGGCTTTGAAACTATAGCAGTCTCAGATGGAGACGAAGCATTAAAAGCTTTTTCGAAACAGAAGTTTGATATTATCCTACTGGATGTGATGATGCCAAAGAAAGATGGTTTTGAAGTTTGTAGGGAAATAAGGAGATCTTCAAATGTTCCTGTTATTATGATTACCGCAAGAGGTGAAGACTTTGAACGCATCATGGGACTCGACATTGGGGCGGATGATTATATTGTCAAACCTTTTTCGCCAGGAGAGGTTATGGCTAGAGTCAGAGCTATTTTAAGAAGAATAGAACGAACACCTGAGAATGAAAACGTTCAAAAAATGTTTAAGTTTGACAATCTGACTATTTGTCTAGATGACTTTACCGTTTCTATTGACAATCAGAATATACCATTGACAAAGAAAGAGATTGAATTGCTTTGGGTCATGGCAACCAACAAAAATAGGGTCTTTAGCCGAGATCATTTATTGGATAGCGTTTGGGGATATGATTATTTCGGTGACAACCGAACAGTTGATTCTCATATAAAACGCTTACGTGCAAAAATTGACGAGTTTTCACATCCGAAATGGCAGATAAAAACCATCTGGGGTGTGGGGTATAAATTTGAGGTAAACAAAGATGAATAATAAGATAACGAAACGACTGATATTGTTTTTCACATCAACTCTGATTGTTTTTGCGATTATTGTCGGAGGTTCTTTTCTGATGCTGTTTTCCAGACAGTCTGCAGATATCTATAAAACTGAATTGGAGAGGCGCGCCATGACGATTACAGAAGCATTGTCAGATTATCTGCTCAATGAAGATTCGACCAGGGGGATGGGACACAATCAGCTCCAGAGCGTTGGATTTGGAACTTATCTCCGTCTCATTGACGATGTGGCTATGAATGATGTATGGATTGTCGATAAGAATGCACAAACAATTTCAGTGGGAAGAGGGAAAAATCAAGTAAGTTATGCTGCTCTGCCTGAAGGCGCGGTTGAACTTGTTGCTGAAGTTTTTACAGGAAAAACATCAACTAGCGAGAGCTTCAGCAGTCTTCTCGGCAGTCCTTCTATAACTGTTGGGTCACCAATTCTTTCTCCTGACGGACAAGTTTTTGCAGCTGTTTTATTGCATGCTCAAATTGAAAGTTTGACATCATCGACAAAAGATGGTATTAGGATACTTTCTATTAGTTTAGTGGCTGCTTTATTCTTGTCTTTTATTATTGCTGTACTATTATCAAAAAAATTCACAAAGCCATTGCAAAAAATGGAAGTGACTACAAGGCAATTAACTAATGGAGATTACCTTGCACAAACAGAGGTTGCCCAGGACGATGAGATTGGCTCCCTTGCGCATCATATTGATATACTTGCGCAAAAGCTGAATGCAGCTTCCAAAGAAAGTGCACAGCTTGAGCAAATGCGAAAGGATTACATATCGAGCATTTCACACGAACTCAGAACACCTGTAACTGTTCTAAGAGGGTCATTGGAGGCGCTCTGCGACGGTGTTGTCAACGAACCTGAAAAAGTTGAAGCCTATCATAAGGAGATGCTGTCTGAGAGCATACATCTGGAACGGATGGTAAATGATTTGTTGGAACTCTCCCGTCTTCAAAACCCTGATTATATCATAGAAAAAAGCGAATTGAATCTTCCTGATGTTGTTGAAGACGCTGTGAGATCCATTAGACACATAGCTGAAGATAAGCAGGTCAAATTGGTTTATGAAACACAAGGAGCAGCTTTTCCTGTAATAGGTGATTATGGAAGATTGAGACAGATGTTTTTAATCGTACTGGACAATGCAGTCAAATTTTCCGATGAGGCGCAGCTAGTAGAGGTATCACTGATATCTGAAAAACAACTTTGTCATGTTTCAATCATTAATTATGGGATGGGGATTGCAGGAGAGGACATGCCTCACATTTTTGAACGATTTTACAAATCGGATGACGAAAAGAATAGAAAAGGAACAGGCTTGGGTCTTGCAATAGCAAAACACATAGCTGATAGGCATGGAATTAGAATAGAGGTAGAAAGTGAGCAAGGGAGATATACAAAATTTACCTTTATATTTGATTTAAGCTAACATAAGAATCAAGAAGTCATTTAATAGCATTGAATTTTCTTAAATCAAGATACAATCAATATTTAGTTGTATCTTGATTTTTTGTCCGATGACTAACAGTGCTAAGACTCCCACTTCTATAAGTGGGAGATAAGCACTGTAGAGTCCCTGGATAACGGTCTCTAAGGTTCAGGTGGTGTTTCAAACACCATCTGAACCCAAGAACCCTGTTGATTGATTGAAAATACAAAAAAATGACATAAAAAAACAAGTTGCAAAATAGTTATTGACATATGTCGCAATGAGAGTATAATAATAATTGAAAGTGACATATGTCGAATATTATTAGGAGGTGAAACAAATGCCAAAAAGAGATGGAACTGGACCTATGGGTCAAGGAGCAATGACAGGTAGAGGTATGGGAATCTGCAATGGTGGCGCATATGTGCCATTTGGTAATGGAATTGGCTATGGCCGAAGATCAGGAATCAATTGCAGAAGAGGATATAGAGGATACTATTATACAGATGTTTCCTTATTACAAACACAACCGGAATTACTGAAAGAACAGAAAGAATTATTGGAAAGAAGGCTAAAGGAGATTAACCATCAAATAGACCAACAGGAAAAATAAAGATTGGTCAATTGATAGAACAAAATGGAGGAAACTTAAATGAAAATTGCAATTCCAGCAGGTAAAAATAGCTTATCAACGGATGTTTATGCGTCATTGGCTCGGGCACCATTTTTTGCAGTATACGATACTGATACGACAAACGTTGAATTCATAGATAATGGAGCCGCATCAAGTCAAGGAGGGGCCGGTATCAAAGCTGCACAAATCCTAGTAGATAAAAAAGTTGAAGTGTTAATAACACCGAGATGTGGTCAAAATGCAGCAGATGCTATAAACGCAGCCAAAATCCGTATGTATAAATCGATTGATCATTCGATTTCGGATAATCTGAAGGCTTGGGAAGAAGGAAAACTGGATCTGCTTAATGACATTCATCCCGGCTTTCATGGACATGGAGGTTAGCAACATGAAAATAGCGGTACTGAGCGGAAAGGGAGGAACGGGTAAGACACTTCTGGCAGTCAATCTGGCGGCTATCGCACCTGAATCGGTTTACGTTGATTGTGATGTGGAAGAACCAAACGGACACTTGTTTTTTAAACCGGATATTCATTCAACTGAAACAGTTTATGTAAAAATACCTGAGGTTCAGGCAAGTTTATGTACAGGTTGTCGCCAGTGTGTTGAATTTTGCAAATTTAATGCTTTAGCATATATTAACCAAACATTATTGATTTTTGATGAGATGTGCCATTCATGTGGCGGGTGTGAATTGATTTGCCCCGAAAATGCCTTGAGTGAAAAAGATAAGAGCGTAGGCAGAATTCAAATTGGCACTTCGGATAATGTAACTGTTTTAACAGGCATAATGAATACTGGAGAATCCTCAGGAATGCCAATCATCAAAGAACTATTAGGAAATAGGTCTTTAGATGAGGAGCTCGTATTTATTGATTGTCCTCCTGGAAGCTCTTGTATCGTGATGGAGAGTATCAGACTTGCTGATTATTGCATATTAGTTGCTGAACCAACATTGTTTGGAAAGCACAATCTCCAAATGGTTCATGAGTTAGTTACGCTTATGGATAAACCATATAGCGTGGTGTTGAACAAATGTGTTGAGGGTGATAATCCTTCTGAGAAATTCTGTATTGATAATAACATCAGGATTTCCGGAAGGATCTCATTTGATAATGAACTTGGCACACTCAATTCCAATGGGATGATTTCAGCAAGGGTTCAATCGGAATATCAGTCAATGTTTGAATCGTTGCTTCAAGAAATACTTAAGGAGGCAAGCCATGAAACAGTTGTTAGTTCTAAGCGGTAAGGGAGGAACAGGAAAAACAACCATAGCCAGCGCATTTATTGGATTATCTGAGGCTAAAGCCTATGCTGATTGCGACGTGGATGCACCCAATCTTCATTTGGTAATGAATCGATTTAAAGGACCTGAGAGAACAGATTATTACGGATTGCCAAAGGCTGAGATAAATCTCGAGTTGTGCATACAATGCGATCTCTGTAGACAAAACTGCAGATTTGATGCGATTGATGTGACCGATAATTACGAGGTGGATTATTATGCATGTGAAGGTTGTGGTGTCTGTCAAGCAGTTTGCCCATCAGGTGCAATTACATTAAACCCAGTAGTAGCGGGGGAACTGAAGCTATATTTGGATGATTCGGTTTTCTCAACAGCTCAATTAAAGATGGGCAGTGGAACATCCGGCATGCTGGTAACGGAGGTAAAAAAGCAATTGAAAGATTCCGTCAACGATGATGAGATTGCAATTATAGACGGTTCTCCTGGAATAGGATGCCCAGTCATTGCTTCTGTCAGTGGTGTTGATATGGTTTTGATAGTGGCAGAACCATCTGTTTCAGGTATTAGTGATATGGAACGCATTATCATCACTTCAGTTAGATTCCAAACGAAAATAGCTGTTTGCATCAATAAATATGATTTGAATCAAAATAAGACAATGGAGATAGAAGAATACTGCAGGGAGTTCAAAATACCCATGGTGGGAAAAATTCCATATGATCCGATTGTCGTCAAAACAGTAAACGATGGGAAGTGTATAACTGAAGTCGATTGCATTGCGGGGCGTGCTGCAATTGGTGTATTTGAAGAGACAATGAAAGTTTTTAATAATTATAATGATGGGAGATAGCGTATGAGTGAAAATTGTAATGAAGCATGCGACACTTGTGGTGTTGACTGTGCAGACAGAAAAGAACCGAAAGAGGATTTTTCAGCCAAATTACATGATTATAGCACAGTGAAAAAAGTAATTGGGATAGTTAGTGGCAAAGGTGGGGTGGGCAAATCTTTGCTGACATCGATGTTGGCAGTGACAATGCAGAGAAGAGGACACAATGTAGCTATACTGGATGCTGATATTACCGGGCCATCCATACCAATGGCATTTGGTATTACAGGAAAGGTTGCTGGCAGTGAGTTTGGACTTTATCCTCTTAAAAGCAAGACAGGTATTGAAATCATGTCAATCAATCTACTGTTGGACAATGAGACGGATCCGGTTATTTGGAGAGGACCCATCATTGCTGGGGTTGTCAAACAATTTTGGTCCGATGTCATTTGGAATGACATAGATTTTATGTTTATCGATTTGCCACCTGGCACAGGAGACGTGCCTTTGACGGTATTCCAATCCATTAAAATAGACGGTATAATCATTGTTACTTCTCCACAGGAATTGGTTTCCATGATAGTCTCCAAGGCCGCCAAGATGGCTGCCAAGATGAATATACCTATCGTTGGAGTGGTTGAGAATATGGCTTACTACAAATGTCCTGACTGCGGTAGAGAGCATAGTATTTTCGGAGAAAGCCACGTTGAGGAAATTGCTAAGGAGCATAATGTGGCGTTGTTGGCGAGAATGCCAATTGATTCAAGAATCTCAAAAGCATGTGATAGGGGACTCATTGAACTTTTTGAGAATGATTGGCTTGATAAAATTCCAGGTATATTAGAAAAAGACATGGATTTATAGGAGGATAATTATGAAAATCGCAATAGCTAGTGAGAATAGCATGGTTACCGAGCATTTTGGTCACTGTGAAAGCTTCAGCATTTTTGAAGCAGAGAATAAACAGATTACCAAGAGTACTGTCATAAGTAATCCGGGACATAAACCGGGATTTCTACCTGAATTTCTGGGGGATATGGGCATAAATGTGATTATTGCAGGTGGAATGGGAAATAGTGCTATACAGATATTTAATGGAAAAGGCATTGAGGTTATTGTGGGAGCGAAAGGTGAGACAAAAACTGTTGCTGAGCAATATTTGCAGGGAGATCTAAAAACAACCGGTTCTGTGTGCCATCAGCATCAGAATTCAAATGAATGCAATCACTAATCTTTTTGGCTAGTCAAAAAACCCTCTGAAAAATTATTAGAGGGTTTTTTGTATACGAATATTTTAGTTGGCTAATTATATGATATAATTGAATTAAGTAGATACTAAATTGAATATTGACATGACACATTAGACACCTTTAAAGAAAGGTGGAAATCATTTCATAGGGCGATAAACCCTGTGCTGTATTTATATTAAAAGGAGGAAAATTAAATGGAATTTGCTTACACTTTAACCACTGATAAAACAATGGAACAAGCGGTTTTGGACGTGAAGGAAAGGCTTCAGGAACTTAAATTTGGAACACTCTGGGAGTTCAACATACCAGCAAAATTGAAGGAAAAGGGTGTCGATTTCCAAGGTAATGCAACTGTTTTGGAAGTATGCAACCCAGTTAGAGCTAAAGAGGCATTGGAGCACAACATGAATGTCGTGTACTTTCTTCCCTGCAAGATTGTCGTTTACGAGGAAAAAGGGCAAACGAAAATTGGTATGGTAAGATTGACGGTATTTATGGATCTTTTGAAAGATAAACATCTGAAAGATTTTGCGCAGGAAGTGGAAGATACGCTAAAATTGGCTATGGATAGGGCTATTTAATTCGGGAGGTAGATTTGAAGTATACTGCTAAGGACATCACCCTCATTGCATTAACAGGCGCACTGACTGTTGTCATTGGCTATGCGTTTTACATAGTCGGGAGTTTTTTGCCTGTGCCAGGTCTTAAATTTGTAATATTCGCGCCATTTTTGAGCTTTATGATGTTCATACCCGTCATAAAAATACAAAGAATAGGTGTTATGACTGCTGTCAGCATTGTTTTTGCGGCATTAATGGCTCCGGTAACTCTATTTATGGCGCTAGCCATTTTTCTAACAGGTCTGACAGCAGAAATAACAGCTTTTTTATTATTCAGAAATTATAAAACAACTTGGAAGATGATAGGATCTGTGGCGTTTTATCCAACTTATGCTGTCCTTTGGGCTTTTGCCACTGCTCGCTATTTTACAGGGAATGCGCTCTATAGCCTAACTGGAGGATGGACGTTTGTTGTTGTGCTTTGTTTATTTATTTACGGCTTAGGTCTAGTGGGAGGCTATCTCTCCAACAGAGTCATATTCAAAAGACTGAAAAACCTCGATGAGTCAAAGCCTCGAAACATATGATGTTTATGAAAAAAGCTCTACAGGGCATGTTCATCTATAGCCTGTAGAGCTTTTTTAGTTGGCGCTGTTGATAGTGGTAATGATAATTTCAAATCCCAGGTACACTCCTGAAAAACCCCAGGGGACTATACGAATTTGCATTTCTTTATTGTCCTGTTCAGCTATAATATCAGTGTACAGATTTTCTCCAAAAGTAATATTCCACTTATTGTCTTCGAAAAATCTGAGATAAAAGTTTCTTATTTCATCATAAAATTGATCAACCCAAAAATCCACTTCAGTATAATAGCTATATGTTTTCACATCAGCTGACTGTTCTTTATTACTCGAATAGTTTGATAAATACGACTCAGGAAAGACTATAGACGTATCCAATTCTTCAACATTCAAGTTATAGCCGGGACGATGAACTATTCGTCTTGACTCTGAGGCTGATTCCTCAAAATATATGGAATAACCGTCAGGTAATCCTCTTGAAGAATTATTGTAAACTGTTATAAAGGCAATCCAAAGGCCTCGACCGTCAACAACATAGATATCATGAGATTTATCCGCTGTGATATATGATGCAAAAGTAGTACCAACTGCGTACCACCCATCATCTTTTAATGCTTTGATCAAATATTCAGTGACAACAGTGGCATCAGCATCAACAGAATAAATGTATTCATTGGTTGATTTGTTATAAGTGGTTAGAACCGCACCCGGATAGACCTGAAAATCTATAGGTGGTGTTGTGTTTATCTGCTCTATTGGTTTTATCGCTGAAAGCGGAACATCTATCTTTTTAATTATTACCTCATTCGAGGCAGATTGAGATTTCGGTTCGATAATTGAAGGAGCAATTTTGCCGTATTGTAATCCTCCACACCCTACCAGAGCAAAAAGCATCATACTAAACATTATAATTGACAAGCGTAATTTAGATATCAAAAATATCATTCCCTAATTAATCTAACATATATTATAATACATATATATTGTAATATTAATAATATCATAATAGATATAATAATACAAATTATATATAGAATATATTTTAAAACTAAATAAAAAACCTGATAAGTTGATTATCAGGTAGATTAATGAATATACTATGTTTTTATTGTAAGCATCGGAGTATTAATTCTTTGATAATATATGGCATCCTTTCATAAACATCCTTTGTCAACACACGCTCGGTGACTTTGTGCAGATCCTTACCCCATGGGCCGATATTAACTACAGGCATACTAATAGTGGATAATTCATCAAAGGGTATGTGATAGACATAATCCCATCCGGGGCTGTTAGCTTTTATTATATCAATATCTTCAGTGTTTCCGGACCAGGCAGCATAAGACATGTCAGATATCCCCATAAAGAATTCCTGACCCTCGAAGACCAGGTCATATTTAGAAGCAGCAATTTCATTGATCGTTTTTTCAAGTGGAAAGGATAGCTTCTTGTCAATAAAGTGATTATTGATATGAGGATAATAGGGTCCTGATATAGCCACAACTATAGCAGGTCCTTCCAGCTCGACCCAGTCAATTGCAAACTCAATTAGCCTGGTTGAGGCCTCAGGCAGCGTAATCTTGTTTTCATGAAGTGCATCAATGACTTTTTCTTGATATGCGATATACTCCTGTTCGAAAGCCTCAGGCTTTTTTTGGGATGCTCGATCATAGAGTTGACTGAATGTTAAAACCTCAGGACGAAAGGATATTTCATCAGGTATTATGCCAGTCAGATTGCAGTAATTTTCATAAGCATCTTGAAAATGACTCAGAGTGTCACGTAGTGTTCTCTTGGATAGAGATACCAGCTTATCCATAATACTTTGAGTTGAGCGAGTAAAAGTGAGCCAATTAAAATAACCGGTTGCTGCTTCAGGTATTGAAGCATCATAAGTTTTTTTTCGATCTTTCAGGTTCACCCAAACGGGTGGCGGTGTGGCTTCCAATTTATGAACATCACACAGGTCAACATTGAGCTCTGTTTTTCTTTGCAGATCAGCAAGTACCAGGGACGGGTTAAAACCACTGAAAGGATCTCCGATATGACTTTTGACACCTTTGACATATAAAATAGGCATGACCTTGCCGACAGAACCTTGGTAAAACAGCGCTTTTCCTTTTATCTGATTGAAATAGGGCTCGCTGTTGATTGCCAGAACATAGTCCAGTTGATACTTGTCTCTTAAAGAAGTCATAAGAGGTATGGATTGAAGCATCCCTCTAGATAAGGTCTCCTCATCTGGTACACTAAGCAGAAGAATGTTTCCCTCAAAATCCTTAATTTCTGAAAAATGAGCACTTAAAACCAATTGTATGGCTGCTCCTGATTTCATATCTGCCGAGCCTCTACCAAAAGTCCATTCACCTGACTCCAAGTCTTTTTTTGTTTGATTGGATAGTGTCTTATCCTTCAATGCCTCTAAGAGAAGCTCGGGTTCTAACGCTAAATGTTTGATATGACCATATTCCTCTATGTCAACAGCATCATGGTGGTGCATCAGGACTACAGTTTTATCGCTCTTACCTTTTACCAACGCCCAAATTACTTGTCTTCTATGGGGATCCTGATCAATCGGAATGGCACCGCAAAGATGAGGGTTTTCAGAAAAATAAGGCTGAGATTCAATCCATTTCAATATAACTTCTTCGATGATAACTTCCCTGGAAGTATTGGTATCGCTTTGTATGCTCATAAGAACTTTAAAAAGCGGCTTTATTTTCTCTTCAAACATAAAACGCTCCTTCAATATAATGATTACATTGTATCATACTGAGTTGTCAATTTCTAATCAATACAGGCTTTATAGAGAAATCTTCCATATATTTCAGCACACTTCATCACACTATCTATGCTTATTTTTTCGTTCTCTTGATGGCAGGTGTCTTTTTCTCCAGGGAAAACGGGCCCCCAGGAAACCGTATTTGGAAGTGCCTTTGCATAGGATGTGCCTCCCGCCAAGTCAAAACCACCGTTACTACCGGTTACTTCTTTATATGCATTATCCATAAGATAGAACAATGGATGGTGTTTATCAACATACAAGGGATCAAGATAATTGGATATTTTATAATTAAAACCATATGATTTACTGTGCCTATCAAATATATTTATTATAGATTGTTCTGAGACACCCAACTTGTGTCTTATATTGATGTTCAGAATGATTTTGTTGTCTCTAAACTCGAGAATTGTAGGATTTACGTAGGTTTGACCTATAAACTCACCATCGAAATGATTGCTATCATTTTCAAAACCAAGAGTACTACCGTCATAGATTTTGTTCATCAGCAGTATAAAATCCAATATCTGTTCAAGTCGTTCACTTTCCAATTTAAGACCCTTAATCATTTTGCAAAGCTTTGTGATGGCATTATCGCCATTCTGAGGCAATGAGCTATGACTTGATTCTCCGGAAGAGATCAGTTCAATCGTTCTATCCTCTGAACTCTGCTGAAAAACAAAGTTGCCTCTTGAAGGAATTGTATTTGGACTATCTCCGGAAATCAGAGTCAGAATCCTACCATTTGGAAATAAGTTGTCAAAAGGAAATACAATTTCTATATCTGCATAACCCTTTTCAATATTGTGGATAGGAAATCCACCATCTGGGGTAAATGAAAAATCAGGCGTTTTGTACTCATTCAAAAAACTCTCCATGTCGGTCCATATTTCTTCTTCTTTTGTACCTATGATTAATTGAAGCTTTCTTTTATAATTGAGATCCTTTGACTGAAAAACTTTCATGATATTGAGTATAATAGCAGTCGGTACTTTGTCATCCATAGCTCCTCTGCCAATAATGAAATCATCATCGAATATCCCTTTGAAAGGAGGAGTCTGCCACTTATCTAAATCCCCAGCATCGACAACATCCACATGTGTCAGGACACCGATGGTTTCTTCTCCTTTGCCAATTTCAATAACCAAGCAATCTTTCTTCTTTGTATAGTTTGTTGTCATGCCTTCATTTTGGGCAGAGCTAGCTATATAATCTAGACACTTCCTGTTTTCATCGATATCTCGGGTAAGGCTAGGTATGTCGATGAGCTTGAGTGAATCTGTTATTATTTCATTTCTTCTTTTTTTAATCTCATCTATCATTTTTTCAATCATTTTTTTATCCTCATTACAGAAGTCGATTGCGGTCAGTACGTAAGACTCATAGGCGCCTTTTAGCTGCGCCAACTCGACAAACTCATCCTCTGAATGCGCATTTTTCAAGTGTCCTGGTCCAAAAACAACACTTGGTATTTTGGCATAGTTGCTTAATAATGATGCATCGGTCCATGCCAGGAATGATATGATTTCAGGGTCTTTTCCCAAAGAGATGCTGATTCCTTTTTTGAGTGAAGTGACAATAGGGTGGTCTAAATCGATTTCCAATGGCTTATGCAGCATCATGTTAGAATCAGCAAAGTATCGTTTGACTTGAGCGTTAAAATCCTTATCTTCTTTATTCAAATCAGATATGAGATCTTTAAGTTCATCCATGATGAGATCAAATGATTCCTGTGGAGTCCACCTTCTATCAATGAAGAGTTTGCACCTGCCTGCCACACTGCTAGGTTGATCTCCGCCTTCAATGACACCAAAGTTCAATAAAGGATCTCCTATCAAAGGGTGCTTTCTCTCCTTGAATTTAGGCACTAAATCATTCTCAATCCTTGTAATTAACTTAGCTGCTTTTGAAATGGCGTTTATACCTTCATGAGGTGTCCCGCCATGGGTTGTTTTGCCTGTAATATCGATTTCTATCCACTCCAGACCTCTATGTCCGGCAGCAATTTGAAGACCGGATGGTTCACCTACAATAGCGGCATCAGTATGGGGTCCGTTTCTTACAATATATTCAGTTCCTTCACTTTTTTGTTCCTCATTGATGACACCGGCGAAAACAAGATCTCCTTCTAGCACAACTCCACTTCGTTTGATGGCTGCCATAGCACCCATCATGCAAGCAAGCGCTCCCTTCATATCACAGGCACCTCTTCCATAAAGCTTGCCAGCGGTAACATCACCGGATAATGGTGAATTTACCATATTGTATGGTGGAACCGTATCCATGTGTCCAGTCAGCATAAGTGATTTACCGTTGCCGTTTCCTTTTAATGTCGCTATAACATTTGGTCTGTTTTCAAGTGGTTCCTGAAACTCTACATGAATGTTTTCATTTTTGAAGAAATCATATATAAAAGTGGCAATCTGCTTCTCCTGCTCCGCTAACCCAGTGTAGCTGGGTATTTTTATTAATTCAGAAGTCAGTTGATAGACTTCGCTTTCAGTAAACTTATTTAAAACATCTTTATGATTTAACATTTTTGTCCTCCGTGGCTAAATGACATGCCACAAAATGATTATTGCTGATTTTGGTGAGCTCAGGCTCCTCAACAAAACATCTGTCATACGCAAATTCACATCTTGTGTTAAATCTGCATCCTTTTGGTATTTCTGTAGGGTCAGGTATCTCGCCTGTTAAAACCTTTCTAACCCTATTTTTGTTGACTTCAGGTACAGGCATTATACTTAGCAATGCTTTTGTATAAGGGTGGATGCATCCCTTGACAATCTCATCGGAAGTTCCGATTTCGACTATTATGCCCAGATACATGATAGCTATCCTGTCTGATATGAGCCATGCCAAAGATAAGTCATGGGTGATGAATAGAAAAGCTAGATCTCTTGTGTTTTTAAGGTCGAGTAGCAGTTCAAGTATACCTGTTCTAATAGAGACATCCAGCATTGATACAGGTTCGTCCGCAACTATAAAATCAGGATTCAAAATAATAGACCCTGCAATGGCTGCCCTTTGTCGTTGGCCACCGCTTAATTCGTAAGGATAGCGGTATAAGAAGTCTTCTCCTGGTGACATACCACTGTCTTCTAAGGCTTTTACAGCCTTCTCTTTTCTTTCAGATATTGTTTTTAACATATTATTGACTTCTAGAGGTTCAACGACAGCATCAAATATAAGACTTTTTGGATCTAGGGTTTGATAAGGATCCTGAAAAATCATCTGAGCTTTCTGGCGAAATTTTTTTACTTCTTTCTTATTTTTGAAGTCTACAGATTCGCCTTTAAAAAAGACTTCACCTTCGGAGATGGGAACCAGATTTAAAATTGCTTTACCTAATGTTGTCTTGCCACTTCCGCTTTCTCCCACCAGAGAGACTATTTCTCCCTCGTAAATATCAAGGCTGATTCCATCAACAGCTTTGACGAGCTTTCTTTTTTTTGAGAAAAGTTCATTAAGAAAGGATTGTTTGATTTCAAATACAACCTTTAGATTATTGATTGACACTATCTTCTGTTTATTTTTCATTAAAGACACCCCCAAAATGGCATGCATAGTAATGCCCCTCATTGGCTTGTTCCATTTTTGGTTCCTCTTTGCTGCAGATATCTTCTGCATAAGGACATCTTGGATGAAAACGGCAAGCAGCAGGTGGATTGATTAGATCAGGGGGTATTCCTTTAATGGCATCCGGCATTACTCTTTCTTTGTGAATGTTAGGAAAAGAGGACAGCAATTTATAGGTATAGGGATGCATATTGTTATTATAAATATCTTCAACATACCCAGTTTCAACAATTTTGCCTGCATACATGATAGCTATTTTATCGCAGGTTTCACCCAGTATGGACAAATCATGAGTGATGAGTATAAGCCCCATATTGAGGTCTTTTCTCAGCTTGTCTAGAAGATTAAGTATTTGTGCCTGTACCATGACATCCAGTGCGGTAGTAGGTTCATCGCCGATAACAAGCTTGGGATTGCAGGCAAGCGCCATTGCAATCATAGCTCTTTGCTTCATCCCGCCACTGAACTCATGAGGATAGTTGGATATTCGCTTAGGTTCCAGTTCAACAAGTTGAAAGAGCTCTTCAACTCTTTTGATGGCATCCTTATAGGATAATTTATCGTGGAGTATAATCGCTTCTGCTATCTGATCGCCAATTTTCATAACTGGGTTTAGCGCATTCATGGCACCCTGGAAAATCATGGATACTTCTTTCCATCGGACTTTTTTTATATCAGTATCGTTTAGGTTCGCAATGTTTTTCCCTTCCAACAGGATTTCACCCGAAACGATTTTGCCTTCTGCGGGCAAAAGTTGAGTAATAGAAAGTGCCGTAGTTGTTTTACCGCAACCGGACTCTCCGACCAATCCTAGAGACTCGCCATAGTTTAGTGTCAAACTGACATCATCAACAGCTCGAACTGTACCGGCAGTGATGTTGAAATAGGTTTTGAGGTTATTGATCTTTAGTAACTCCATTGGTCATCGCCTCCTTAGTTTGGGATTAAGTATTTCATCAAATGCATAGCCTAAAAAAGTGAATGATAAAACTACCAGAACTACACAAATTCCTGGAGGTAAAAAATACCAATAAGCACCGGAGCTTGCCGCACCTGACTGAAAGGCATAATGTAGCATCATTCCCCAACTGGCTCTGGTTGTATCACCCAAGCCAAGAAAACTCAGAGTTGTTTCAGATAAAATAGCAACAGCAGAGACCAATATTGTATTGGCAAAAACCAATGGAAAAACATTTGGTAGAATATGCCTGATGATGATCGTTTTATCGTCAGCACCTATAGCCCTGACTCTCTCGATAAAAGGGCGTTCTTTTAGTGACAGGGTTTGTGATCTGACAACCCTTGCGGTTCCTGCCCAGCTTGTCAAACCGATAACAAGAATTATATTCCATATGCTGGTGCCCAGAATTGCTGCCAGTACCAATACAAGTGGCAACCAGGGCAAAACAAGGAAAAAATCAGTAATCCTCATCAGGATCATATCGGTTTTTTTGCCTAAAAAGCCGGACATCAATCCGATAGTCGTTCCCAATAGCATTGATATGATAGTCGCCAATATACCTACCATTAGAGAAACTCTTCCACCGGCAAGAAGATTTCTAAAGACATCTCTACCCAAATCATCAGTTCCTAAAATATGACTGGCGCTAGGTGGCTGAAGAACATTGCTAGCCTGCCCGAACTCCATTGGATTGAAAGGAAAAATCAGAGGTCCAAATATCGAAGTGATGATAAAAAATGCCAGTATCGCACCACCAATCAGTCCCATCTTATTTGTCTTATAGCTTTTGATAAAGCTATCTATTTTTCTTTTTCGCATTTCTTTCTTTATAGTACTCATCTATCACACCTCAACTTTTAACCCTTGGGTCCAGATAACTATACGTGATATCAGCAATAAGATTTGCCAGTATAACACTGATGGTAATCAACAAGAATATGCCCTGAAGCAATGGATAATCCCTGCCATTGAGGGCTTCATACATCAATCTTCCAAGGCCAGGCCAGGAGAAAATGGTCTCTACTTGAATAGTTCCTCCTATAATCAAACCCATGTTGATGGCAATAAGAGTAATCATCGGAAGCATGGCATTTGGAATAGCATGCTTTTTAATGATGTAGTTATCATCAAATCCTTTAGCTTTTGCTGTGGTCATATAATCTTCAGTCAATACATCCAATAGAGTATTTCTCATTGTCAGAGCGTATTCTCCAATTAAAACCAAGCTTAATGTCAGCACCGGCAGGAACAGATGAGAGGCGTAATCTCTAATCATACTTAATGTATTATAGAATGTTCTACCAGGTGTCAGCATACCTGATGTTGGGAAAAGCCTTAAACCAATGCTAAATATAGCAATCAATATGATTCCAAGCCAGAAAGTCGGTACCGAGTAGGTAATAAGGGAGAAACTCAGAGCGATAACATCAACCTTTGTACCTCTTTTCCAGGCAGATATGACTCCCATAAGGATACCAACTACTATTGACAGAATCTGTGCTAAACCTACCATGATGATTGTTGGCATAATTCTGCTCCACACAACCTCAATCACAGGTCTTTTGTGGATAAATGAAAGGCCGAGGTCACCCTCAAACAAATTACCAAGATAGATAAAGAACTGCATGTACCATGGTTGCCCCAGTCCAAAAAGTTCCTTGGTTCTTTCTATTGCCTCAGCTGAGGCTCTCGGATTCCTCATAATCATGGACAGAGGATTACCGGGCATTATTCTAAAAAGGAAATAGTTGAATACGATTACAAAGAATATTGTAACTAGTGACTGAAGCACTTTTTTCAACACATATTGTTTTTTCAAATTCTCACCTCTATCATGTTGGAGTTTAAGAAGGAGAGGCGTTTGCCTCTCCTTATATAGCTGCTTATTTAGCCTTCTTTTTTTTGTTGAACATGAAGACTACGGCAACAGCTACTACCGCAGCAACTACATAGAGAACCGTATTACTGCCTGATTCAACCGGAGCTGCATCTGAAACGGGTTGAACGTTTAGGTAGTTGTAGTTAGTTAGGTTGAAGAAATATCCCCCTTCATCAGGAATTCTCTTCCAGCCGGACCATTTTGCCGTATTGACAGCCTGCAAACTATTATCGTAGAAAAGTATGATGTAAGGCGCTTCTTCATATAAAATCTGTTGCATTTCCCAAACCACTTGCTGTCTCTCCGCTGGATCCATGATGGTTTGCTGTTCGATGAATAATTGATCGTATCGCTCGTTGGAGTAATTTGAATCACTCATATTACCTATCTGTGAGGTTGTCATTACATTTAGAATGGTTGTTGGGTCGAGGTCGGTTCCCCATCCCCATATAAACATGTCAAAATCTCCAGAGTAAATCTTGTCAATAAGAAGACCATCGTCTACCGTCTCTATGTTCAATTTTATTCCAGCCTCTGCCACAGAACCTGCAATCATCTGGCCAGCTTTGACTTCATCAGTATTATCGGCTCTTAAAGTAAAGGTAAATTCTAGTGGCGTACCATCACTGTCTTGTCTGATACCATCTCCGTCAAGATCGATATAACCCGCATCTTCCAGAATCTGATTTGCTTTTTCGATGTTGAAATCTCTCAATTCATCCGCTGAAGGCTCGTAGTGATAAAAGCCTTCTGGTGGAATAAGGCTGGTTCCAACAGATCCTTGACCTGAGTATACGATATCCAGTATGCTTTGCTTGTCAATGCTCCACTCAATGGCTTGTCTTATGACGATGTCCTTTAACAGTGGATTAGCGTTAGAGGATGGATCATCCCATGCATTAAAAGAAAGCTCTGTAAAACCAAGAACGACTGCAGATATGGCTTCTATGTCTGTTTCAGCCTGCAGGGAATCTAACTGACTTGGGCTGAAATTTGTTGCCGCATCGATTTCTCCCAGTTTAATTGATTGTGCCATAGTATCTGTATTGGCATATAAAACAAATATCAGCTCATCTATCCCAGGTCTACCTAGAAAATAATCGTCATTGGCAACCAGTTTTAAATATTCTCCCGGTCTTAATTCGCTAAATTTGAAACCTCCAGTTCCAATAGGCTCATCATTTGGCCATGTCATATAATCATCAGGATTGACATCTTTCCAAATATGCTCAGGCAATATTGGGCACGAGTTTTGCAGCATATTGGCTTTAGGTTTTTCTGTTCTTACGATTACTGTGTGATCATCGGGAGCAGTCACTTCAACAATACCACCCAAATAACCGGAGTACATGCCCAGATCGCTGTCAAGCAACATGTTGTATGTGAAAACAACATCTGCTGAAGTAAAGGGCTCGCCATCATGCCACTGGACATCGTCTCGCAACTCAAAAGTCCACTCTGTCTGATCATCATTCAGAGTCCAATTCTTCGCAAGATTTGCCACAGGCTCTAGATTTTCATCAACGGTAATCAGTGAATCATACAGCAACATAAACACTTCGTAGCCTATCTGGCTATATGAGATCAACGGACTCAGAGAGTCTATCTCAACAGTTACGCCAATTCTCATGGCATCCGGTTCCTGTGTTTGAGAACCGAAAGTGCTTGTTTGGAACATTGATAGTACCATAATGATGGTTAACATTATGACTATTCTTCGTTTGGTTTTCATAAATCTCCCTCCAAATTTTATTCTTTGACGCTTGCTTCAATGATTGTCAGTTTTTTGTTGGTAGCATCCAACTTGGCTCGTACTCCCAATGGTATAGTTGCCATATCTTTAGTATGACCAATAGGTAAACCATGTATGGATGGAACCTTTAGTGGTTTAATAAATTCGAACAGTATGTCTTCCAGACTCATATCGACGTAGTAACCTGGATTGTGTAGTCTTGGTGTGCAATTAACACATTCGCCCACGACGATACCTGCCACATTATCGAGTTTTCCGGCATTCAATAAATGTGTCAGCATATGATCGATTATCCATGGTTCAGTCTCCAATTCTTCAATAAACAATATTTTACCGTCAGTTTCGATTTCGTAAGGCGTCCCGAGAGTAGAGCAAATCAACGTCAGATTTCCACCGGTAATGATGCCTTCAGCAGTTCCGGGATTGATAGTGTTAATCCATTTTTTCTCATCCGCCAATGGGATATTACCAATGGGTTCTGTTGAAGCGATCGCTTTAAAAAGGTAGTTCTTGGTGTAGTCTGTGAGTTCTTCCGGATTGTATCTAGACATACCAGGTCCATGAAAGGTTATCAATCCCGTTTCCTTAAGAATTGCCAAATGCAATGATGTGATATCGCTGAATCCCACAAATATTTTCGGGTTTTTCCGAACGATGTCAAAATCAATGTATTTGAGCATTCTGGCTGATCCGTACCCCCCTTGTGTCACAAATACAGCATCAATGTCTTTCCTTGAGAACATCTCATTGAAATCTTCTGCCCGTTCCTCGTCCGTACCAGCCACAAAGCCTTTTCTTTTATTCAGGTTTTTTGAAAGAACCACTTTATATCCCCACTGTTTAAGTGTCTCCATTCCTCTTCTGACGTCACTTCTCTTATAAGAAGGGCTCGCAGGAGAGATCACGCCTATCGTATCCCCTTTTTGCAGTAGCTTTGCTTTAAGCAACTTATCAACACCTCCAATAACCGAATATCGGTTGCAATGTACGTATATAGTATATTTTATCATTTATTTGACTTATAATCAATAAAAACCCCATACATTTCCGAATAATGCAGGGGGTTTTAATGATATTCGCTATTTAATTATGGTATCAAGTTACTGAGTTCATCCTTATATTCCATAAGAACGTTCTTGCATTCTTCAATTTTCTCCATGTAGTGCTCGCCTTTTATAAAGGAAACGGCAACGCAATGCCTGACAGTACCATCTTTGCTTGCAATCGGTATACCTACCCCTACAGCTAAAGGGAAGGTTTCATTGACACTAACTACAAATCCTTGTTGCTTTATGCGATCATATTCCTTTAAAAGTTCTTTATGGTCTGTTATAGTATTTTCGCAAATTTTTTCAAATGATTGTGAATTTATTAGTTTTTTTGCTTTTTCCCTATCATAGTACGCCATCAGACATTTACCGTAACATCCTCGATTAATAGGAAAAAAAGTGCCGGGTACATAGTTGATTTTGAAAGGCTTGTAGTTTTCAACTGAAAAAATGGAGATCACTTCTTCGCCATCTCTTTTAGCCAGACCTGCAGAAGCTTTTAACCGATTGCTCAGTTCAGCAAGAATGTCTAGAACACGGCTTTCATAATTATCGTTTTCAAGATATACATTTCCCAAGTGATAAGCAAACGGGCCAATCTTGTATTTTTTGGTCTCGGAATTTCTTATTACCATATTGTTTTTTTCAAGGGTCAGCAAAATCCTGCTGATGCTCGTCCTTCCAAGATTTAGCTTGGTTTCCAACTCGCTGATTTTGTATTGATAAGGACTCGTGGACAGAACTTTTAATACTTCCATGGCATGGTCTATCGTTGAACTAAGAGATTTATTCATTATTATCACCTTGTTTTCCATCGTGTGTATCTATTCTATCACTACTTTATTGAACTAACAACGCTAATTTCATCCCAGACATTCAGCCGATCTTAAAAATGTTTGGAAAGAACAATCAATAAATGGTAAAATGAACTGAGATTGAAAGAAAGATTTTATCCTGTTGATGGAAGGTGAGTCCAGATGGATGCAAATTTTTACAGAGAGGTTCTAAATGAATCATCAGTCGGGTATGCATATGGAGAGGTACTATTTGATGGTATGAATGACCCCATTGATTTTATGTGCTTGGATATCAATGATGCGTTGGCCCACGATATAGGTTTAGAAAAAAAGAATATTATCAATAAGAAATATACAGAGATATTTTCAGGACAATCCATTATGGAGCATGATTGGGGAAGAGCATTTGTAGATGTTGCAATTGGAGGATTGCCCAAGGAGTTTGAAGAATATCTGGAACCTTTAAAAAAGCATTATCACATCAAGATTTTTTCGAGTAAAAGGAATTTTTTTGTAGTCCTTTTATACAACATTAGTGAACAACTTAAGATAATCGAGATATCTAAGAGCTTCCTGGAAAACCTGGATACTGATATTGATTACAATGGAATAAATGACCATATGAGAACTCTATCAAACGCCAGATATTCTGTGTTCAATCTTTTTGATGAAAATGGACTCGATTTTACCACAAAGGCTATATCGGGAGATAATAAAGTACTTGAAAGAGTGTTTAAGTTTTTTGGTTACAATATCATAGGTAAGAGATGGAACTATGACCCTATAAGAGCCGAAAAAATAAGATTGAATACTTTAACTCATTTCAATAGATTGAGGGATTTAACAGGCGAAGTAATTAATAAGACAATGATAGAAAGGCTTGAACAGATATACGAGATTGGACAAGTGGCAGTCATTAAAATAATGAATAAAAATCGAATGATCGGTGACTTCACCCTTATAATGGGGAAAGGTGAACAATTGCAGCGACCAACAATAGTCAAGCTATTCGCATCACAAACAGGATTGTTTTTAGAAAAAAAGAAAGTGGATGAAAAATTGAAGAAAACAAATGAACAAATAGCTTTTATGAGCTACCATGATCAGTTGACTGGCTTGTATAATCGAAGGTTTTTTGAAGAGGAGATGAGAAGGTTAGATACCTCTAGAAATTTGCCGATTAGTCTGATTATAATGGATGTCAATGGACTAAAACTGACAAATGATGCTTTTGGACATTCCGTTGGCGATGATTTGCTTAAAAAGATTGCTGAAACAACTCAAAACCATTGTAGAGAAGGAGAAATCATAGCCAGAACAGGGGGGGATGAAATGGCAATCATACTTCCAGGGTTAGACTCACATGAAATTCCACCGTTTGCTCAGCGAATTTCAAAGGCTCTGGAGAAGCATCGCCATGGACTAATTGAATTATCAGTTGCCTTTGGATGGGCTACGAAGCGAGTGCCTGAAGAAGATATATTTAGTGTTTTTAGGAGTGCTGAAGAACACATGTACCACAACAAGCTGCTTGAGAGCGGCAAGATGCATCAGAAAACTATCGATGGCATACTAAAGACTCTATTTGGACAAAACAAATGGGAAGAAAGACATGCACAATCGGTGAGTGAACTAGCAGGTAAAATCGGGATATTATTAGGATTGGACAAAGATAGAATTGAGGAACTTAAAAAAGCAGGACTGATGCACGATATTGGGAAAATCGCTATTAGCGAGAACATATTGAACAAAAAAGAAACTCTAAGTGATATAGAAGTAACACAAATCAGAAGACACCCTGAAGTAGGATATCATATACTAAGCTCGGTTAGCCAGTTCGCATCCATATCAGAATATGTGTTGGCACATCACGAAAGATGGGATGGGACGGGCTATCCAAAGGGTCTAAAAGCTGATAAAATACCACTACAATCCAGAATAATTACTTTGGCTGACGCATACGACAACATGATTAGCGACACGCCTTATAGGAAGGGTCACTCTAAAGAATATGCAATTGAAGAAATCAAGAAGAACTACGGGAGTCAGTTTGATCCTGATATTGCTGAAAAATTCATAAAATCAATTGATTAAAGGACGGTGGAAAACATAAGAGCGTTAGTTTTAAATGGAGAAATGGACAAAGGAATTGATTTATCTGTAGCAAGTCAGATTCTCATAGAAGGCCTGACAGATAAGGGTTTTGAAGTGGAAGAAAAAAAGCTAAAGGAGATTGAAATCAAACCATGTATGGGTTGCTACGCATGCTGGATCAAGACACCTGGAAAATGCATCATTGATGATTATGGGCGAGAGTTGGTGTCGGAGATGATAAACAGCCAGTTGGTTGTTTATCTTACACCTGTGATCTATGGAGGTTATTCACCTGAATTGAAAAAAGCATTGGATAGAATTATTCCACTGCTGCTTCCTTTTTTTAAAAAAATTAAAGGCGAGGTACACCATCCAAAAAGATACGAGACCTATCCGGATGTTCTCGTTTTGGGGATTACCAATAGGGAAAATCAAGATGAGGAAGTCATATTCAACGAACTTATAGGTAGAAATGCACTGAACTGGTACAGCACCTTCAAAGGCAGAGTCATCAATATACACAAAGATTCATTAGAAGAAGCCATTTCTGGAGCATTGGAGGGAAGAAAATGAATGAGAATAGAAATGTGCTATTCCTGATAGGAAGTCCCAAGAAATCTAGAAGCACGTCTGAATCCATGAGTGATTATCTAACTGAAAAGATTAAGGAATCTGTTGACTGGAATATAGAGAAAATTCATATTTTGATCAATATAAATGAGAATCCCGATGCCATTGAAAAAGCGGCCAATCAATCCGATGTGATTGTGCTTGCGTTTCCAACCTATGTGGATTCATTGCCCTCCCATGTCATCAGAACACTAATGCTTATGGAGAGTCGGTTGGACAAGACAAAAGCAAGAGAATTCATGGTGCTGATTAACTGTGGTTTCCCTGAAACCTTCCATAATGACAATGCCCTTAAGATTTGCCATTTTTATGCGAAACAAAATGGTTTGAACTGGAGAGGTGGGATCGCTGTGGGTGCCGGAGGAGCTATTGCCGGTAAAAAGTTGGCTGATCTCGGTGGAATGGCCGGCAATCTGATGAAAAATCTAGCTGTTTTAGCTGACAGGCTGGTCGAACGAGAAACCTCAGAAGATGATAGCATTCTAAGGGTCCAAACAGTACCAACAAGAATGTATAATATGGCAGGCAACATGGGATGGAAAAAACAAGCCCAAAAGTACGGTGTTCAGGATAGCCTTTATGACAGACCGGATATAAAAATATAGTGTTTGATACCAGGAGGTAAATAGGTTGAAGGAAAGAATTAGAGAGGAACTTAGACAACTAACAGGATTGACAGGAGTTTCCGGGCATGAACAATCAATTATTCGACATATAATGTCAAAGCTGGAGTCGATAACAGACGAGCTGATAGTAGATCCATGGGGAAATCTAATTGCTGTGAAACATGGGAAAAACCCTGGTCTTAAACTGATGATTGCGGCACATACCGATGAGATAGGTTTTGTTGTAAAGAATATCTTAAGAGACGGATTTATTCTGTTTGACAAGTCAGGAACCGCTTCTGATAAAGTAATGGAAGGCAGAAAGGTATTTGTTAATGGAAAAATTCCCGGAGTAATTGGAATAAAACCGGGACATATCCAATCACCTGAAGAAAGCAGAAGAGTAAAAACAAGTAAAGAATGCTACATAGATATTGCTGCTTTTTCTCGTGAGGAGGTTGAGCAACTAGGCATCACCATTGGTGACCCAATCGGTTACGAGAGTAGCTTTATGGAAATGTCAAACAAAGATTATATCTGCACCAAATCTATTGACAATAGGATAAACTGCACAATACTTATCAAGTTGTTTGAAGAGATCAAAGATATGGATTTTGACGGAACATTATATGGCTGTTTCACTGTACAGGAAGAGACAGGAATGAAAGGTGCTTTTATGGTGGGAAATCGAATAGAACCGGATTATGCAATTGTAACCGACACGATTCCTTCAGGGGACACACCTGATGTGGACACGGACCGGGAGCTGCCCATTTACCTAGGGAAAGGCCCTGCTTGTGTCATGGCGGATGGCATGGGGTCGGCCATGATGTTCACCTATGCTCATCCAGCAGTTGTTAGAATTATCAAAGAACAGGCGGCTCAGTTAAACATAAATCTTCAACTCACAACCCTGTTGGGTCAGAGCTACGCCACAGATTCAGCTGGATTGGCCCATTCAGGGAAGGGAATACCAACAGCGACGCTAGCAATGCCCAGACGCTATTCCCACTCACCAATAGAGATGCTGAATCTTAACGATGCGGTTTGCTCTTTGAAAATACTTAAGGGTGTCATTGAAAACAATGGCAAGGCTGAAATATCATTCTTATAAATACAAATGTGATGCTTCGAACAATTGAAATCAATGACTTGCAAACTTAGCTTTCATTGATTTCAGTTGTTTTAGTTAATCATACAAACCATAAGTTTTAGAGACGTTTTGAATAAAAATGATACCATTGCCAGGCTCATCGATTTTATGGGCAAGTCTGATAGCGTCAACTATCTTATCAGTGGCATCGACTTTAGAAAGGATCAAGACCAGTTCTTTTTCGGGCTCAATATCCATACCAAATACAACATTCGACTCGTGCACTCCTGAGCCCCTGCCATTAATAATCGTAGCACCCTTGGAACCTGAATCCCTTGCGGTATCCACCACAAGATTACCTTTACCTTTGTCGACTATAACAAAAACCGCATTATACATATTATCACCTTGACCTCCTTCAGTATTAGATGGTTCACACTGGCACGAATGTGCTCCCAGTATATTTGTTATTGGTATGCTAAATGCTATTCCATGATGCTTTTTATTAAACTTGAATTTCTCAGATATTTTTTTTGATAATGAATTAATCATTTGACTTTCACAAGCCATAAGTATTATTTCTTTCCTTGTGTCGCTTAGATCAAGCAATTCCAATAGAGGACTAACTACAGTTCCAGTTCCAAAGAGAACTGTTCCACCTGAGACACCATTTTTTTTTGCATATTGTAGAATACCACTTCCTTTGCCGTAGGCAACAATAATATAAAGAAGCTCATAATTGCTATGTATGTTCATTTTAGTCATTTTTTACACACCTCTTTTTTTTGACTTAACTTTATAGACAATTCCCAGAAGTTGAAGCGTTATAATGGGCATCAACGCGACCATTGATATCATTCCGAAACCGTCTACGAGAACATCTGCACCATCTTTAGCGTTGGCAATTCCTTGCATAAAAGCAAGTATAAAGGTTGCTGTCAATGGTCCGGTGGCGACACCACCAGCATCGAAGGCAATACCGACAAATAGCTTAGGTGAGATAAAAGTTAGTACAAGCGATATTAAGTATCCTGGCAACAAGTAATGCCACAGCTGAACTCCCGGGACAAGTATTCTGATGACTGACAATGCCAAAGCAAGACCTATACTCAAGGACAATGTATAGTGGACTAATTTGCTTCTTACATAACCGGCAGTAACATCCTCAATCTGATGTGTCAGTACATGAACAGCGGGTTCAGCAAGAATTGTCACCATGCCAAGAACGAAACCAATGATAACAAGCAGTGGATAGTTTCCAGTTAATGCCATTTGATAGCCCAATATTGTGCTTATTTTCATAAATCCTGCGTTAACACCAATCAAGAATAGGGTGAGTCCAATAAAAGCATAGATGAATCCTTTCAAGATTTTTAAAAATGCCTTATTATCCAATCTAAAAATCTTCAGATGAAGAACTAAAAAAAGAACTAATATAGGGCTTAAAGCAATCAAAACTTCTTTAAGCATCAATGGTATTTGTATAATAAATGGGTATAGGATATATGGATAGGCATCTAAATCAACTGCCATGCTTCCTGGAGCAAGAATATCTTGTTTAAAAATACTCATAAGCATGATGGACATGATAGCCCCGGTCGATGCCACAGCTACCAGACCGAAGCTGTCTTTCTCAGATGATTTTCCATCCTTTTTAAGTGTTGAAATACCCACTGAAAGCGCGAGAATAAACGGCACCGCAAGAGCTCCTGTAGTAGCTCCGGACGCATCAAAAGCTATCGCTAAAAAACCATTGGAAACAAATATTGATAGTAGCAGGATGATGCCATATAAAAAAATCAATAACTTATAAAGCGGTATATTATATACTATTCTAAAGAGACCGACTGTCAACATTACAGCTATACCAATTGAAATTACAATTATTAACGAGAATTGTGCAATTGAGCCGTTCGTAATGATACTGACTTGATTGGCTAAAACATAAACAGAGGGTTCAGCAATGGTTGTCAAGAAACCCAAAACCAAGCCTGAAACAATCAATATTTTCATTTTGTTGCTTTTTGCGATTGTGCTGCCCATTAGGTGACCTACAGGTGTTATTCCTAAATCAACTCCAAATAAGAAAAAAGCCAGACCCAACACAACAAGTACTGATCCAATGGTGAATGTGATCAGATTATCCACATGCATTGTAGTTACTGTCAGTGATAAAACTACTACTATCAGATAAACAGGTACGACTGCAAACAATACTTCTTTCAGTTTTTCGGTTATAACATTCATCAATTCACATCCTCATAAAGTATTGCCTTGTCTTACATTATATTTTATTATGATTATATATTCAATTATTATCCCTAACATTTAGATAAAGTCCGTATAATGGTGTAAAAAGAAAATTTAAATAAAAGTGAGCCAAAATGCTCAACCTCGGTTAAAATATAAGTACGACCAAACAAATAACTGAGGAGGAAACAAATGGCTCAATTAAATATTACACTGGATACGATATTTCAAGGGCAATGCGAACACTGAGGTGATATCATCAAAGATTTTGGGAACCGCGATGTCGTGGTAGAAGGTGCCGCGATTCTACCGGAGTTAATTAAGGCAAATCATATTCATGTGAAAAATTATGTCTGCATGGTACCAACAGGGGACTTTCAATTAGAAAACTA
>CAKMKB010000039.1:0-14276 GCA_927435965.1 uncultured Clostridia bacterium | reverse complement strand
GCGTTTCAAACGCCATCTGAACCCAAGAACCCTGTTGATTTTATAGATGGTAGTACTATATTATATTTTATTATAAGATGCAAATAAATTTTCATTTCTAATTGATATTGTGGATAAAATTTGTTAAACTAATGCTAGTTGTGGATAACTTTTTTTATTCACATTTTATAAACATAAGAAATAAGTTTTTTTTTAATTTTACCATATTATTAATATTTTCAATCTATTATCTTTTTCAACACCCTGTTGATTGTCACTGATTATTAAATGTTTATCAACATTTTATCTAATATGTGGAGGTTTTTATGAACAATAGCATAACACAATTGTGGGACGAGGTTCTCGCTATCATCAAAGAAGATATGAATGAAGTCAGTTATAATACCTGGTTAAAACCAATAAAACCACTTCATATTAATGATAATGTAATCTATCTTCAGGCACCGGAAGAATTTCTAAGAGATATGTTGGTTAAGCGATATAATAATTTATTGACCAACGCATTCACTTACGTACTAAACGATAATGAAATATCAATCAAGATTCTTATTCCTGGTGAAGAAGTTGATGAACAAAAGATGACTGAAAAGAGAGATAAAAACTTTATCTATCAGAATGGAAACAGTATCAAATCCTTCCTTAACCCAAAATACAAGTTTGATTCCTTTATTGTAGGTAACAGCAACCGATTTGCACATGCAGCTTCATTGGCAGTTGCTGAAGCCCCTGCAACAGCTTATAATCCATTATTTCTATATGGTGGAGTAGGTCTAGGTAAAACCCATCTGATGCATGCAATAGGTCATTATATCATGTCAAACAATAAGGATTCTAAAATACTGTATGTTACATCTGAAAAATTTACCAATGATCTTATCAATTCAATTAAAGATGATAAAAATGAAGAGTTTAGAAACAAATACAGAAAAATTGATGTTTTGCTGGTAGATGATATTCAATTTATAGCCGGTAAAGAAAGGACTCAAGAGGAATTTTTCCATACCTTTAATGCCCTACATAATGACAATAAACAGATTATCATATCTTCTGACAGACCTCCCAAAGAGATACTAACCCTTGAGGATCGATTGAGATCAAGATTTGAAATGGGATTGACTGCCGACGTCCAAACTCCCGATTTGGAGACAAGAATTGCTATTCTAAGAAAAAAGGCAGAGGATGAGAAGTATGATGTTTCAGATGAAATAATTGAATATATCGCCAACAATATTCAGTCCAACATTAGAAAACTCGAGGGTGCATTGATCAGATTATATGCCTATTCTTCTCTTACTAATAAAGAAGTAACTATGGATCTGGCATTTGAAGCCCTTAAGCATCTTATATCAGATAAACATAAAGCTATAACAATTGACCTAATAAAAAACTCTATCTCAAATTATTTTAGTATAAGCTTAGAAGATCTCAGTTCAAAGAAAAAACCAAAAAGTATATCTCACCCAAGACAGGTTGCCATGTATCTATCGAGAAAACATACAGATAGCTCTTTGCCCAAAATTGGTGAAGAATTTGGTGGTAGGGATCATTCAACAGTCATACACGCTTTCAATAAAATATCCTCAGATTTGGAAACAGACAACGAATTGAAAAAGGCGATAGAAGATTTAGAAGCTGAGTTAATCTAATAGTACTATTGATATCTTGTTGATAAGTTGTTTACAAAAAAGGATAGATAATTTTGCTATTTTCTATCCACAATTTAGAAATCTCTATATCCATTAGATTTAGATGCTAGCAGGGTTTATTAACAAATTAACAGCACCTATTACTATTACTGTTATATTTATATATATAATTAGATGTTAACAAATACTATCCTAATATAAAATGGAGGAACTTCATGAAGTGTGTAATTAATCAAAACGAACTTTCAAAAGCAATTGGTATTGTACAAAAAGTGGTATCCATAAGAACTACTATGCCTATTCTTACTGGTATATTAATTGAAGCTGAGAATAATACATTGAGTCTGACAGCAACAGATCTTGATCTGGGTATTAAAACAACGATAGAGTGTGAAGTTGAAGAAGAAGGTTCTATAGTAGTAAATGCAAGACTTATAAGTGATTTTATAAGAAAGCTCCCATCAAAATCAAGAGTGGAGATAACAACAGATAATTTCAATAAAATGAGAATAAAGTGCATGAAATCAGATTTTTCAATTCTATGTAATTCAGCTGATGAATATCCCGATAATACATTTTATAATGAAGGAGAATCTATCACAATTGATTCAAGTGCTTTAAAAAAACTAATAAAGAATACAACCTTTGCAGCAGCACAGGATAATATAAAACCCATTTTCACAGGATGTCTAATGGAAGTTGCCAACAATGAGTGTACATTTGTAGCTATAGATGGTTATAGACTGGCAGTTAAAAAAGAAAAAATAAATTATCAGGGAAATCTGAATATTATTATACCCAGCAAATCATTACATGAAGTATTTAGAATTATAGAAGATGAAGAACAACTTATTGAAATGGTGGTTTCCAATTCACATATTTCATTTGCTTTCAATCATACAATTGTTATATCAAATCTTCTTGAAGGTGAGTTTATCAAATATAAAGAAATCATAAAAGAAGGCTATAAGACTAAAATTGATATTCAAACATCAATGTTTAAAGATAGCGTGGAGAGAGTTTCTTTATTGGCAAGAGAAGATAAGAACAATCTGGTTATTTTTACAGTATCTGATAATAATCTAAAAATAGAATCAACATCAGAATATGGAAATGCTGAAGAAAATATTGAGGTTGAAATGGAAGGCGAGGATATAAAAATCGGCTTCAATTCAAAATATATAATGGATCTTTTGAGAATTGCTGAAAGTGATAAACTAACACTGGTTTTCCAAGGAAGTTTAAATCCATGTATCATTACAGTTACTGGAAATGATGATTTTATTTATCTAGTGTTACCTGTAAGGATCAGTTAGGAGTTAATATGGAAAAAATAAAGATTAATACTGATTTCATTAAATTAGATCAGTTTTTGAAGTTTATTGGTATTGCTTCGACTGGCGGAGAGGCCAAGGTCATTGTTTTTGATGGTCTTGTGAAGGTTAATGGTGAAGTTACTAGCCAAAGGGGTAAAAAACTGAGAAAAGATGATGTGGTTGAAATTGATAACACAAAATATGTTATCTGTTAGAAGGATAAAATGTTTGTAAATCAGATTCACCTTAGAGACTATCGTAATTTTGAGAATATCAGCTTAGAATTGAACAAGAAACTAAATATTTTTATAGGTGACAATGCCCAGGGTAAAACTAATCTCCTGGAGTCTATTTTTGTCAGTTCTATAGGCAAATCATTCAGATTTTCAAAGGATGAGAGTCTAATAAGATGGGGACAAGAAGAATCTATCATAGAAGTGGATTATAGCAGGGATGAAGGACCCAAAATAATTGAAGTGTTGATTCAAAGAGACAGCAAAAAATCGATCAGGACAAATGGTCTCACATTAGAAAAAAATAGTGATTTGGTTGGGATGACAAATGTTGTTGTTTTTTCACCCGACAGTCTTAATCTGGTTAAAGGAAGCCCTTCTGAAAGAAGAAGATATTTGAATGTTGAATTGTCACAATTGAAACCAAATTATAAGTATTTATTGACCAGATACACAAAAATATTACTTCAAAGAAATAATTTATTGAAAAAAATGGCTGATAAGCCACAAAATAAAAATTTGCTTCCGGTATGGAATGAACATCTGGTGGTTTCAGGAACAGAACTTATTTATTACAGATTGGAATATTTAAGAAAAATTATGTTTTTTTCTGAAAAAATACATGATAGAATAACCGGTGGCACTGAAAAATTAAATCTACAGTATAAATCAAGTCTGGGAAAAATCAATGATTTGACCAAAGACGAAATAAAGAAAGCTTATTATGAAAAAATCAATAAAGGTTTTGAAAGAGAGATCATTAGAAAATCTACTTTATATGGACCTCATTTGGATGACATCGATATATTAATTAATGGAATGGACTCCAAATATTTTTCTTCTCAGGGACAAAAAAGAACAGCAGCCTTGTCTTTGATACTTGCAGAAATAGATGTAATTTATGAGGAAAAGAGTGAGTATCCAGTTCTTTTGCTTGATGATGTCTTATCAGAATTGGACAACAAAAGAAAAAACTATCTTATTGAATTCATAGATAGTATACAAACCATCATCACATCGACAGATGATTCCGATTTGCTGGATATTTTGAAGAATAAAGAAAAAAAAATATTTTATCTCAAAAATGGAGAAATAATAAGGATAATAGAATAGAGGTGTAAGATGACAGATATTAAAAGAAATTATGGGGCTGATCAGATACAGGTACTAGAGGGTCTGGATCCTGTTAGAAAAAGACCCGGAATGTATATTGGCTCAACAGGACCAAGAGGCCTACATCACTTGGTGTATGAAATAGTTGACAACTCAGTTGATGAGGCGTTGGCGGGTGCATGTGATACTATTAGTGTTGAGATTTTTGAAGATAACTCCGTAAAAGTAGTGGACAATGGAAGTGGTATACCGGTTGAAATCCATCCAAAAACAGGCAAATCAACAGTTGAAACAGTGCTGACTGTGTTGCATGCCGGCGGTAAATTCAATTCTGATGCATACAAGGTATCAGGGGGTCTTCATGGTGTAGGAATGTCTGTGGTAAATGCACTTTCAGAATGGTTAAGGGTTGAGGTAAGAAGAGATGGAAAAATTTACCAGCAGTCATTTGAAAGGGGAAAACCAACAACAGAGCTGACACAGACAGGTACAACAAAAGTCAAAGACACTGGCACCATTATAGAATTTAAACCAGATTATCAAATTTTTGAAGAAATAAACTTTGATTATTCAACCCTTCAGTATAGGTTGAGAGAAATGGCGTTTTTAAACAAGGGAATCAACATAAGTTTATCTGATAAAAGAAATGGACAGAATAAGGATAAATTTCATTATGAGGGTGGCATTAAGGAATTTGTAGAATACCTGAATAAAAAGAAAAATCCTATCCATAGCAAGGTTATCTATTCAGAAGGACAAAAAGATGGCAGCATCGTTGAAGTGGCCATACAGTATACCGACGCATATAGTGAAAGCATTTACTCTTTCGCTAATAATATAAACACTCATGAGGGAGGAACCCATCTGAGTGGTTTTAAGGCTGCTATCACCAGAGTATTCAATGATTATGCCAGAAAACACAACCTGATTAAGGAAAAAGAAGAGAATCTGACTGGTGAAGATATTCGTGAAGGAATGACAGCTATACTGTCAGTCAAGCTGACAGAGCCTCAATTTGAGGGACAGACTAAAACTAAATTAGGAAACAGCGAGATGAGAGGAATTGTTGAATCTCTCGTTAATGAATCCCTAAATATATTTTTGGAAGAAAACCCAAAAGATGCCAGAATTATTGTAGACAAAGCTCAAAAGTCAGCAAAAGCGAGAGAGGCTGCCAGGAAAGCAAGAGAACTGACCAGAAGAAAGAATGTCCTCGAAGGTCTTTCATTGCCTGGTAAATTATCGGATTGCTCCGAAAAAGATGCCGCTAAAAGTGAAATATTTCTGGTTGAGGGAGACTCAGCCGGAGGTTCAGCTAAACAGGGAAGAGACAGAAAAACTCAGGCTATATTACCTCTAAAAGGAAAAATCCTAAATGTCGAAAAAGCCAGATTAGATAAAATACTGAATTATGCAGAAATAGGTATGATGATTACAGCTTTTGGCTGTGGTATTGGAGAGGAATTCGACATAACTAAACTGAGATACGGAAAAATCATCATTATGACAGATGCCGACGTTGATGGAGCCCATATCAGAACATTGCTTCTGACGTTTTTCTATAGATATATGAGGCCGTTGATAGACAATGGCAACATCTATATAGCCCAACCACCATTATATAAAGTCAAACATGGCAAAAATGAATATTACGTGTATACAGACAAGGAACTCGATAAACTGGTGGATGAAGTGATAGGGAGAGAAAATAAATATACTCTCCAGCGCTACAAAGGTTTGGGAGAGATGAACCCTGAACAGCTTTGGGACACGACCATGAATCCTGATACAAGGATAATGCTTAAGGTTGAAGTGGAGGATGTTCTGGAGGCGGATGAAACCTTTACAACTCTAATGGGAGACAAGGTTGAGCCAAGAAGGGAATTCATCGAGAAAAATGCAAAATACGTTAAAAACATTGACATATAATCTGGAGGCGTGAAATGGATAATAACTTAACGAACTATGATAAAGTTATCCCTATCAATATAGAAAAAGAAATGAAAAAATCATATTTGGATTATGCCATGACAGTCATTGTAGGTCGTGCATTGCCTGATGTGAGAGATGGTCTTAAGCCGGTTCACAGAAGAATATTGTATGCTATGAGCGAGTTGGGAGTGACGCCGGACAAACCCCATAGAAAAAGCGCACGTATTGTCGGTGATGTACTTGGTAAGTACCATCCTCACGGTGATACAGCGGTTTATGATGCAATGGTAAGATTAGCACAGGATTTTTCCACTCGATATCCATTGGTTGACGGTCATGGTAACTTTGGTTCAGTTGATGGAGATAGTGCAGCTGCTATGAGATATACAGAAGCCCGTATGTCAAAAATAACAATGGAAATGCTTAGAGACATTACCAAAGAAACGGTAAATTTCAGATTCAATTTTGATGAATCTCTGAAAGAGCCTGTTGTTCTACCTAGTAGATACCCTAATCTTTTAGTAAATGGATCCAATGGAATCGCTGTAGGTATGGCTAGCTCTATACCACCTCACAACCTTGGCGAGGTCATTGACTGTACAATTGGCTACATAGATAATCCTGAAATCACTATTGATGAAATGTTAAAATACGTAAAAGGCCCTGATTTTCCAACGGGTGCTGAGATTATTGGAAAAGATAATATTAAGAACGCCTATAAAACAGGCAGAGGGAAAGTAAAAGTAAGAGCAGTCTCCAAGATAGAAGAGATGAAAAATGGCAGAACTCGAATTCTGATATCTGAAATTCCTTATCAGGTCAACAAAGCAAGACTGATTGAAAAAATTGCTGAACTGGTCAGAGATAAAAAATTAGAAGGGATATCTGACTTAAGGGATGAAAGTGACAGAACAGGAATGAGAATTGTCATTGAGTTAAAAAAAGACTATAATCCCAATATTCTACTCAATAACCTGTATAAGCACACACAATTGCAGGATACCTTCAGTATCATCATGATTGCGCTTGTGGATAATGAGCCAAAGGTTCTAAATCTCAAAGAGATGATTCATTATTATGTGATGCACCAGAAAGAAGTCATTACCAGAAGAACTCAATATGATTTGAATAAGGCTGAAGCTAGAGCCCATATTTTGGAAGGACTAAAAATCGCACTTGATAACATTGATGAGATTATCGCCATTATTAGAGGATCATATAATGATGCCGAGATAAAATTGATGGATAGGTTCAATCTATCTGAAGTGCAGGCCAGAGCCATAGTGGATATGAGGCTAAGAAGACTGCAAGGATTGGAAAGAGAAAAGTTGGACCTGGAATACGCTGAATTGCTTCAGATGATTAACAAATACAAGGAAATTTTAGCCAATGATCATCTACTAATGCATATTATCAAAGAAGAGCTTAGTGAAATAAAGGATAAATATAATAACAAAAGAAGGACTGTCATCAAAGTTGATGAAGACGAAATCAATATTGAAGACCTAATTGAAGTGGAAGAGGTAGCAATAACCATCACTAAACATGGCTATGTCAAGAGATTGCCTGAGGACACCTACAGGATTCAAAAAAGAGGTGGGAAAGGTATAATCGGATTATCCACTAGAGAGGGAGATTATGTCAAGGACATTGTCATAACATCAACCCATGATTATTTGTATTTCTTCACCAATAGGGGCAAAGTCTATAAAATAAAGGCCTATGAAATACCTGAGGCGAAGAGACAAGCTAAAGGGACAGCTATTATCAATCTGCTTCCTATCGAAGCAGGTGAAAAGGTGACTAAGGTCATATCTGTAAAAGATGATAAAAACACTGAAGATGAATTGATTTTCTGCACTAAGCTGGGAAAAATAAAGAAAACCAAAATCAGTGAGTTTGATAACATCAGAAAATCAGGTATCATCGCCATAAAGCTTGGTGATAGCGATGAACTAATTGGAGTCAGCCAGATTATCGGAGGAGAAGAAGATATTTTCATTGTCAGTCAAAAAGGAAAAGCTATTCGATTCAATGAGGCTGAGGTCAGGTCTATGGGAAGAACAGCGACAGGTGTCAGAGCGATTTCATTAAATAAGGATGATAGTATTGTTAGCATGAGCATCATTACTGAAGACAAAGAAATCTTCATTCTCAGCGAACTGGGATATGGAAAAATGACAAAGACTAATCTTTACAGGGCACAGTCAAGAGCTGGTAAAGGGGTCAAGACATACAAGATTACTAAAAAAACAGGCGATATTGTTGGTGCTCAGATTCTAGAGAAGGAAGACGAGGTTATGATTATCAGCAAGGATGGTGCTATTATAAGAATGAGTGCCACTGAGATTTCAACTATGGGAAGAGCAACTCAAGGTGTCAGAATTATGAAGCTAAACGAAGGGGATAAAGTAGTATCTTTGGCTAAAATTGTTATAGAAGAGGAATAAAGGAGGGTATGTATGTCTTTTCAAATCGAAAAATTCATTGAGGACAAGAAAGTCAAAATTGTACCGGTGGGCGATCTGGACATTGTCAATTCAAAAGCTTTCAAGGATGAAGTCTTAACGCTTATGGAAGAAAACCAAGAGATTCTGATAGATGGAGAAAAGCTGGATTATATGGACAGTACCGGATTGGGTGTTTTGATCAGCCTATACAAAAAGGCTAAAAGCACCAACTCCAAGATCTATCTGACTAATCTTAAACCAAACATCTATAAATTATTTGACATAACAGGCCTTAACAATGTTTTTGAGATTATATAGGTGATCATATGAAAGACATAATACAACTTCGTATACCTAAAAATTCCAATTATATAGGCATCACACGCATGACCGCAGCCTCAATAGGAAGCAAGATGAACTTCAATTTTGATGAAATTGAAGACATCAAGGTCATTGTTTCAGAAATCAGCATATTTTTTATTAATTACTTGAAAGAAGACAAGGATGGATTTGAAATTGAATTTCAAATCCAAAGCGATAAACTGGAGATATCCTTTTTGGATTTAAATACAGGAGAGCTTGTTGTTGAAGAAGAAGATTTGAGTCTCATGATTATACAAAGCTTATCAGATGAATTTCAGATGGATGTTGTGAACAATAAGGCGAAAATAATTAAAATTTTGAACAGACAGGTTTAACTATGGATTATGATAAAAATATCAAAAACCATGCGTTATTTTTAGAGTATCATCATAACAGAAATAATGTCGACATAAGAAATAAGATTTTCGAAGAATATATGCATCTTGCTGAAATCATTTCCAGGAAATATACGAATAAAGGTATAGAGTTTGATGATTTGTATCAGATTGCATCGATTGGTTTGCTTTATGCTATAGAGAGGTTTGACATAGAAAAAGGTTTTGAATTTACTAGTTTTGCAACACCTACAATACTAGGTGAAATAAAAAAATACTTTAGAGATAAAAGCTGGACCATGAAAATGCCACGACGTATACAGGAGCTTTCCAAGAAAATTAGTGTGGCTAAGAATGAACTGTTTCAGAAAAATCAGATCATCCCTACCGTAAGTGAGCTTGCAGAGTACTTGCAAGTTTCCGAAGAGGACGTACTTGAAGCCATGGAGGCGAGTAGATCATTTAATCTTAAGTCATTGGACATCAATATAGACAATGGTATGGAAAACAGTGAAGTCAATCTTTTTGATATTGTAGGGGAAGAAGACCGTCAGTTCAGTCAATTTGAAAACAAGGATTTTGTTGACAGTATAATGCAGAAATTGAACCCTCTGGAAAGACAAATAATCAATAAACGATACATAACAGATGAAAAAACACAGGTTGAGATTTCAATGGAACTGAATGTGTCACAGGTTACAGTCTCCAGAATTGAGAAAAAAGTTCTAGAAAAATTCAAACTAGAGTATGAAAAACTATAATTCCTTAAGCCAAGGCTTAAGGAATTCTTAATTAGATTGATATAAATGTGTTTTGTAAGGTATAATGATTATACCAAATAAAATTTAAGTATTGATTTATATATTGATATTTTTTCAAGGAGGAGTATATATGGCAAAACAGAGCAAAGCTAAGATATTTGGCATCATAATTGTATTGTTTGTTGTTTTCGGAATCAGTTCATTCAGTAGCTTGGTATCCTTTTTAGGTGACTATAGATGGTTTCAGGAGCTGGGTTATACAGGCACTTTTCTCACTAAGCTAAGAACACAGATGATGATTGGCATACCTGTGTTTGTGGTGATTTATGCGCTTGCAAATCTCTATCTGACAACACTCAAAAAAACCTATATGAAAGAGATGGCACTTGTTATTGAAAAAAAGATTGAAAAAAAGATAAAACTTGGAATAAGAGTCGCTTCAATGCTTTTAGCCCTGTTCTTTTCTGTTTCTGTTACAAGCAATCTTTGGTTTGAAACACTTGCATTTATCAACGGTCAACTGTTTAATGTAGCGGATCCAATTTTTGGTAATGACATTTCGTTTTATGTCTTTAGGTTACCATTTATAACAGGTATCCTAAGCCTGTTGATGTCACTTCTTTTCTTTGTCATTCTCATAAATGTTGTTTTTAACTTGATACTTATCACCTCCAAAACAACAGTTAAAATGGGAACAGACGAAAAAATTATTGATTTTAGCGGGTATGGTAGAAAAGGTAAAAATGTGGTTGAGTTGCTAGACAAGAAAATGGTTATGAATATCCTCAATCAAATCGCTATATTTGGAGCTGCTTTTCTTTTCCTGCTATCCATACAATTCTGGCTCAGAACCTTTGATGTTCTTTATTCAACCAGAGGCCAGGTTTTTGGTGCAGGGTATACAGATGTCCTGGTCACTCTAAATTTGTACAGAGTATTGGCTGTGTTCGCCCTTATTGGTGCCGTCACATTTTTTATTGGCGCAAAAAGAAAGAATGTCGTCATGGCAGCAGCACTACCGGTTTTACTCATTATTATCACTATACTTGGCGGAATCGCCAGCTCAGCTATACAGAATTTTGTCGTTGAGCCGGATGAGATTTCAAAGGAAAGACAATACATAGAACACAACATAGCCTATACCAGAATGGCTTATGGGCTAAATGATATTAGGGAAATTAATTATGAAGCAAATTATAATCTGACGGCAAGAGATATAGAAAACAACATGGATATCATCGAGAATATTCGAATTAATGATTACAGACCAATTGGTCAGGTATACAATCAGATTCAGGTTATAAGACCGTATTATGTGTTTAATGATGTTGATATCGATCGATACATGATTGATGGAAAATACACACAAGTCTTTTTGTCAGCAAGGGAACTGGATCAGACACGTATAGATTCACAGGCACAGAACTGGATTAATCTTGTCCTAAAATACACCCATGGATATGGTCTAGCCTTATCACCAGTCAACACCGTGACACCAGAGGGACAACCTATGCTTAAAGTCAGGGATATTCCACCTAGAACAGATACGGATTTAATTATCAACAATCCAGCAATCTATTTTGGTGAAAAAACAAATACCTATGTCATCGTCAATACCGATGAGGAAGAATTTGACTATCCCTTAGGCTCTGACAATGCCATGACATTATATGATGGAGAAGCAGGAATCAATCTGACATTTTTCAATAAACTGTTATTTGCTATCAGACAAGGTGATTTCAGAATACTAATATCCAACAACATCGACGCTGACAGTAAGATTGTGCTTCACCGAAATGTTGTGGAGAGGGTCAATAAAATAGCTCCATTTTTAGCATACGGTCATGATCCATATATGATCGTCAACCAAGAGGATGGCAAGATTTACTGGATTCTTGAAGGATTTACATACAATGACAAGTACCCATATTCCACACCATATGCAGAATCATTCAACTACATTAGAAACTCGATCAAGGTCGTTATTGATGCTTACAACGGTACTACAGATTTTTATATAATTGATGAAGAGGATGCACTGGCAAACACTTATAGCCAGATATTCCCTGATTTGTTCAAGGACATCAATGATATGCCAGAGGGAATCAGAGCTCACCTAAGATATGCTCAGGACTATTTTGACATTCAGGCTGAAATGTACAGAACTTATCATATGACAAATCCTGTTGTATTCTTCGGTAAAGAAGATTTGTGGGAAGTTTCAAAGGAAAAATACATGGAGAGTGTGCAGCAAGTAGAGTCCAACTATTTGATGTTTAAAGTTCCCGGTGAGGAAGAGGTGGAGTTCTTGATTTCTGTGCCTTATTCACCGGTAGGAAGAAACAACATGGCATCCATGCTCGTCGGCAGAAACGATGGTGAGAATTACGGAGAGCTTATGATTTACAGGTTCCCAAGGAGTGAAAATATTCCAGGGACCAATATGATTGAATCGAGAATCGATCAGGAATCAGAGATTTCGCCACAGTTAACACTCTGGTCACAAGAGGGCTCAAATGTATTGAGAGGCAATCTGCTGGTCATACCAATAGAACAATCTCTACTCTATGTTGAACCTATCTATCTTCAATCCAGTGGGGAAAATGCTTTACCCGAAATGCAAAGGGTAATAGTTGCATATGAAGATACCATTGTCATGGAAAGAACATTAGCAGGTGCTCTTAACAGAATATTCGGTGATGTCATTGAGGATCCTGATGGTGGCGAAACGGGTGATATCGATGATAAAACGATCATTGAGTTAATTGCAGAAGCCAATAGTTTGTTCAATAGATCTCAGGATGCATTGAAAGATGGTGAATGGACTACATATGGTCAATTGATTGAGCAGTTGAGAATAGTCCTTGAGAGACTTGATACATTACAGGAATAACCAAAAGATGAGATAAATAATAATGCTGAATTGGTAAAATACCAATTCAGCATTTGTTTTCCGATGACTAACAGTGCTAAGACTCCCACAAACTCCACCTGAAACCAAGAACCCTGTTGATTACTGGCTTATTAGAAATTCTATGAACTCATCATTTGATAATTTATTGAAATACGCTCCAATATTGGTTGAGGATAGCTTTAATTCCAGATCCTCTTTTTTTAGCTTAACACCGATCAATAATCTTTCGAGCTTATCTAGGTCTTCAGAAGTGAAGAAATCACCAAAAATCTTTAAATCTTGTATATAACCCTTTTCAATATTCATCTTAACGTTGATAATCCCACATTCAAATTTGGCTGTCTTTTCAGATTCGTATTTGGGGGAATTTCCCCAATTCCAGTCCCAGGTGCTGAAATGGCTCAAGGCTCTTTTCTCTATTCTTTTTATTACATCGTTATCCAACACCATTTCTTCAATATTACCCGTCTGTCTCAAGTAGTCCAATAGATGGTTTTTGAAGGCGTATATATCCATTGGTGTATCCATATAATCAATGAGATTGGTTACCCTGCTACGAACAGATTTGATGCCTTTTGATTGAATTTTAAGATCCTTGACTTTCAGTGCTCTAATCAGATAATTCATGTCTGCATTATAAAGCAGAGTGCCGTGATGCAACAGTCTGTTGTTTTTATAGCATTGCGCATTTCCTGATATTTTTTTGTCTTCAACCACAATATCATTTCTTCCCGACAGCATGGCATTGATTCCAAGATTGTTCAAAGCACCAATGACAGGTTGTGTAAATTTTGCAAAATTGTGAACGTCATTTTTACCCGCGGAATGGACAAAAGAAAAATTCAGATTACCGCTATCGTGATAGACAGCACCACCACCAGACAATCTTCTTGCAACAAGAATGTTTTCGCTGTCGACAAAATCCTTATTCACTTCCTCAATAGTATTTTGAAACTTTCCGACAATGATGGATGGGATGTGGATATAAAAGAACACATAATCATCCTCAGGAGCTTCGGTCAAAAGATACTCTTCCAGTGCAAAGTTGTAGAATGGAACACTATAATCGATGTTTATATATTTCATATCAATTTCCTCCATAATTCATTATATTGGCATAAATAATTTTTTTCAATCAATTCCTCTAAAAAGTCTGATTATCTTGACAAAACTAGCTGATTATATTCCCATCTTTGACAGTTGCAAGGTATGA
>CAKMKB010000038.1:0-2820 GCA_927435965.1 uncultured Clostridia bacterium | reverse complement strand
AATCCAGTTTATTTAACATATTACACCTCTTATACTTTAGACAATGTATTATAGCAGAGTTTAAAAAAAAGGTCAATTCATACGGAAAATATTGTTGAGGCTGTCATCAGAATTGTTAAAGAAGAATTTGCAGACATTGATGAAGTAAGAATACTAGATATTGGGACTGGATCCGGTGCGATAGGATGCAGTCTTGCTCATTTTATTCCTAAATCTAGTGTAACTGGGATTGATGTTTCTGATATGGCTGTAAGTATAGCTTCAATCAATAAGATGAAGTTAGGATTAAGCAATTATGAGATTCACAGGATGAATATATTTGATGATGTCTATATAGATTTAAATGGATTTCACGTTGTTGTGTCCAATCCACCCTATATCCCGATTGATGATATCGATGGACTTCAAAAGGAAGTTTCAGAATATGAACCTCGCATTGCATTAAATGGTGGTATTACCGGGTTGGATTTTTATGAAAGAATTATACGCATTTTCAATAAACTAGCTGCGGATAAAGCTATATTAGCCTTGGAATGCGGCTGGAATCAGAAATACAGTATCGAAGTCATCATGAATCAGTTGGTGGGATTAGATAGAATTGAAGCAATAAAGGATTTAAGTGGCAAGGATAGAGGCTTAGTTGGGTTTTTCCGTATGAATTGACCTTTTTTTTAAACTCTGCTATAATACATTGTCTAAAGTATAAGAGGTGTAATATGTTAAATAAATTGGATTTTCTGAAAGAAAAATATGACGAATTAAGTCATCAGATAAGCGATCCTGCAATTATAGCGGACTCTCAGAAGTGGCAAAAATTGATGATAGAACATGCCCATATGGAACCGATTGTAAACAAATACAATGAGTATGTGACTATTTCAAAGCAATATGAGGATGCTAAAGAAATGCTCAAAGACAAAATGGATGATGACTTGAAAGAAATGGTAAAAGAAGAACTGAAGCAATTGACCGATGAGCTTGAAACTATTGAGCAAGATCTAAAGGTGCTGCTGATTCAAAAAGATCCAAATGATGGTAAGAACGTCATTGTAGAGATTAGAGCAGGGGTAGGTGGAGATGAAGCCGGTCTGTTTGCAGGGGATCTTTTCAGAATGTATTCGATGTATGCAGAAAGAAAACGATGGAAAATCGATCTAATGAGTACAAGTGAGCAGGGCATCGGAGGTTATAAGGAAATTATTTTCATGATAAAAGGAAAGGGAGCTTATGCTAGACTAAAATACGAAAGTGGTGGACATAGGGTACAAAGGGTTCCAGATACAGAGTCAAGCGGTAGAATACATACTTCTTCAGCCACAGTGGCTGTATTGCCTGAGGTCGATGATATAGACATTGAGATTAGTCCAAATGACGTAAGGGTCGATGTTTTCAGATCATCGGGAAATGGTGGACAGAGTGTTAATACAACAGATTCGGCTGTTAGATTGACTCATATTCCTACTGGTATAGTGATTTCGTGTCAGGATGAAAAGTCCCAGCTAAAAAATAAAGATAAGGCTTTTAAAATTCTTAAGGCCAGACTTTATGATAAATATCAACAAGAACAGGATGACGAACAAGCAGCTCAAAGAAAAAGCCAGATTGGATCAGGAGATAGGTCGCAGAGAATTCGAACATATAACTTCCCTCAAGGACGGGTAAGCGACCATAGAATTAATCTGACACTTTATAAATTGGAAGCCTTTCTGAACGGTGATCTTGATGAAATGATAGAAGCTCTTATCACAACAGAACAAGCTGAACAGCTCAGAGACATAGATTGATAAACTTGGAAATCCTGCTAAGCGGGATTTTTTTCTTGATATTTTTAAAATTGAGGAGTATCATGTGGATTGATTAAAATTTGGAGGACATTATTTTATGGGACATGGAGAACTGGATTATATATTAAATATAGCTTTGGTGCTTATTTTTGCCAATTTAGGAGGAATGCTATCTCGAAAGTTGAAACAGCCTGTTGTTTTAGGTCAGATATTGGCTGGCGTTTTAATTGGACCGATTGTGTTAAATATTGTAGTACCTGATATTATCATCTCTTCTTTTGCAGAAATCGGAGTGATTCTATTGATGTTTTTAGCGGGTATTGAAACAGATCTAGGAGATTTGAAGAGAACAGCGGGCGCGGCATCAGCTATTGCTTTCGGAGGAATAATAACCCCCTTTATTATGGGATTTGGGGCTGTTTACTATTTATTCCCTCAAGAGGGAGTGATTGGAGCCGCCTTTGTAGGTGTGATATTAACAGCAACCAGCATTGGAATATCGGTTCAGGTATTGAGAGAATTAAAGAAAATTAAAGAAAAGACGGGCATCAGTATTTTAGGAGCAGCTGTTATTGATGACATTATTGGTATAATATTGTTAACTGTCGTTTTAGGTGTTGCCAGTCCAACAGGAGAAACGGGGATTGTAATTGTTCTATTAAAAATGGTTGGATTTTTTATATTAGCGGGTGTTAGTGGTAGGATTTTTACTTCATTTATGACTAAGTATTCAAGTAAAATGTTGAGAAATAGAAACGTAGGAGCATTTGCAATCATTGTATGTTTTTTATTGGCCTATATGGCACAAGGATTTGGGTTAGCAGCTATCATTGGCGCTTATTTCTCGGGGATAGTTTTTTCTATGACTCCATATAACAACAGAGTGGAACAAGACGTTTCCAATATTGCCTACACACTTTTCACTCCGATTTTTTTCTTGAACATCGGACTTAGTATCTCAGTTAAGAATATCAGTTTAATTATTATGCCCGTTGTAGTTTTATTCTTGGCTGCAGCATTGAGCAAGGTTATTGGT
>CAKMKB010000037.1:0-31144 GCA_927435965.1 uncultured Clostridia bacterium | reverse complement strand
CAAAAAACTGATCATCGGAGATGATGAAGTCATCACCGTAAGACCTGCAGACTTATTAGAGGATGAATTGGAAAAAGCAAAATCTGAAATTCCAGAATTGTATGAATCGATGGAAGATGTGTTGTCTTATGTTATGTTTCCGCAAATCGCAAAGGAATTCCTTGAAAACAGAAAGTTTAATAGCTATGATATAGCTGAAGGATATATCGGTTAAGGAACAATTTAAAAAGCTGCAGAAATGCAGCTTATTTTTAAAGGAATTTTTCTTTAATGACCTTCCAATAGTTAAAAGTTCCCATGGAAATCATATTAATGTACTTTTTAGCGACGAAAAAATTTGCATGTGTAACTTTCTCATAATTCATCTGTTCACCATCAAGGCTAAACACAACCTTCTCAATATACTTGTATTCAGGTACGATGATGATGTGCAAATCAGGTGGGACTATTACACTTGAAGCCAGACTTCTATAAGCATTCGAATTCAGGGGTGCTATAGGCGTTACCTGGAGAGTGTTGAGTGCTGGGTATACCAGACTTCCACCTGCTGAATAGTTGTATGCTGAGCTTCCCATAGGTGTTGATATGATGACCCCGTCGCCGCTAATGGTCTGCAGATGGTTATAATCTATGAAGACATCAAGATGTATCGTCTTTGTTTGGTCACCCTTGATTGCAATATCATTCAGAGCATAGACAGTATAGATAACCTCTTCTGAGCAAATCTCACACTGTATCAGTTGAAGCTTATTGACACTATAATTCCCATTGCTATAGTCATTTGCAAAATTCTCTATATCTTTGGGTGACAACTCAGGATAAAAACCAAGGTTTCCGGTGTTGATGCCTATAATTGGTATTTCAGGAAAATCATTGTATCTAAGGCTTCTTAGAAAAGAGCCATCCCCGCCGACAGAAATATTGAGTTCTGCATCAGGACTATATTTTTCAGAGATGATATAATCATACTGAACCAATTGCTTCTTAATCTGAGAGGCAATTTCTATTGAATAGTTGTTATTGTTGTTTATTATGTTGATAATCCGGCTAGTTTTCATATTTTCTCCAAATAAATTCTTTATTAAGGTTGCTATTATACATTTATATAATATATGATATCCTTATAAATATCAATTAGAGGTTAAAATGAAGAATGATACGATGGAATTAACATGTCACTGGGACAGCGTCAAAGCAAGAAAATTGTTGGAAGATCATTATGGCTTTTCATCAAAACTCATCAATAAACTGGAATTAGAAGGTCTAATAAGACTTGAAGGCAGAAAAATCAAACTAAATAAAAGCTTGTATAAGGATGATGTTATCACAATTGATTTTCTTGATGAAGAAGATGAATATGAAAAGGTTAAAATGAGTCTTGACATTATTCACGAGGATGATGATTTGTTGGTTTTAAACAAACAACCATTTGTTGTGGTACATCCCACCAGAAGACATCAAGATGATACAATAGCCAACGGTGTTTCATATTATTTTGTAGAAAATCAAATAAGTAGAAAGGTTAGATTTGTAAACCGGTTGGATATGAACACAACAGGTGTTTTGATCATTGCTAAAAACCCTTATGCTCATAATCTGATTTCTCAAGCAATGAGAAAAAACAAGGTAATAAAAACATACCTGGCTGTTCTAGATGGGCTATTGGGAGTTAAGGAAGATACCATCAATCAGAACATAGGCAGGATTGGCGATAATATTAAGAGAGAAGTACACGAATCAGGAAAGGCATGCGTTACACATTACAAGGTTTTAGAGGAAAATAATGGCCTATCATTAGTTGAGATTTCTCTAGAAACCGGCAGGACTCATCAGATCAGGGTACATTTTGACTTTCTTGGGACACCTGTATTAGGTGACAATCTCTATGGTAAAACCAGTAGTTTCATTAATCGCCAAGCCCTTCATTGCCAATCAATAGAAATGGTTCACCCAAGGACTAAAGAGCTTATTAAACTTGAGGCTGATATGCCAGAAGACATGAAATCACTGTTGAAGTGAAAAGGAGGACCGATGAAAAAGCTATTGCTGATATCGACTGGAGGAACCATCGCAAGTACCGTTACTGAAGAAGGACTAGCACCTAGCATTTCACCGAAAGAGATGCTGGCATACCTTAATGACATAGGTGGGATTTGTTTGATTGACACCCATGAATTAATCAATATAGACAGCTCCAATATTCAGCCGGAGCATTGGCTTGAGATTTCTTCATTTATAGAGAAGAAATATTATGATTATGATGCATTCATTATAACCCACGGTACAGATACTATGGCTTATACTTCCGCTGCCTTGTCCTATCTGATGCAGAATCTCAGAAAGCCCATAATCATAACAGGATCCCAAAAACCCATAAATGTTGATACGACTGATGCGAGAAAGAATCTGAAGGACGCTATCACTTATGCGTTGTGTGACGATGTAACCGGTGTATATATCGTTTTTGACGGCAAGGCTATATTGGGTACCAGAGCAAGAAAAACAAAAACGAAAAGCTTTGACGCCTTTGAGAGTATAAACTATCCCGTTGCTGCATTCATCGACGGTCAAAGGGTAGCAAGATACGTTAACCAGGAGAAAACAGACAAGAAACCTGAGTTTTATAATGAAATCTATCCTAATATATTTTTGCTTAAACTGGCTCCGGGAATGCAGCCCGATGTGCTGGACTATATCGGAGAGAAGTACGAAGGGATAGTCATCGAAAGTTATGGAGCAGGCGGTTTGCCTTTTGAGGACAGAAGAAATTTTCTTCAAAAAATGGAATCTCTGACAACAGCAGGTAAAATTATCGTGATCGCATCCCAAGTCATGAGTGAGGGAAGTGATATGGCCTTGTATGAAATTGGCATGAAAACACTAAAAAAATATAATGTTATTGAATCTCTGGACATGACGCTGGAGAGTGTTCTGACAAAGTTGATGTGGATTATGGGGCAGACAAAAGACTATGCCAAAGTCAAAGAACTGTTTTATACAAGGATCAGTAATGATATAATGTTCTACAGTTAGGTTGATATCTTAGGTAAAAGAGGGTGATTAATTGAAAAGAGCTGATATGCATATGCACACATGGTCTTCAGACGGTACTTGGAGTCCAATTATTCTCCTTGAAAAATTAAAGTCCAAAAAAATTGATATATTTTCTATAACTGATCATGATGTGATAGAATCCTCTGAAGCAATGAAATCATTGGTAATTGATGAAAATTTGATTTTTATACCTGGAGTGGAGGTTTCCACTACTTTCAATGGAAGAGAATATCATTTGACAGCTTACCATTATGATAACCAAAATAAAGAATTTAATGATTTGATTCTTAAAAATGAAGAGCTGAGATTGCAATACAATTATGAATTCATAGATCTTAAATCAGCTCACTATGAAAATGTGAGTCTAGATGATTATTTTAATCATTATCAGGAGGATCCCACCAAGGGCGGATGGAAGGCATTGAACTATTTTCTGGATAAGGGAATATACAGTACCATGTTCGATTATTTTGAGGCATTAAGTCAAACTCAGCTAAGATTGACGTTCAGGAATCCTGAAGAAGTAATTGATATACTAAAAAGATCTGGGGCTTTTGTATTTCTTGCCCATCCTTCATATTATTATCAAAATTCAGTGATGCCTGATTTTGAACTGAAAAAGTGGAAGAGTATGGGTGTGGACGGCATAGAATGCTATACTCCCTATGCCAGTAAAAACGATCAGATAGGTTATTATAAAAACTTCTGCATAGCGAATGACTTGTTGGTTTCGGGTGGATCTGACTCTCATGGGGATTTTCTTCATAGATTACTTGGCTATCCGGAAATAAATATTGGAGATCTTAATATCGACCCTTTGTTGGACGTTTTGGGCAAAGGGACTAAAAAATTCTGCAGTGACTGCAGATAGAAGGAGGAAGTCGTGAATATAAAAATAGATACTCATGTTCACACTTTTGCTAGTGGACATGCATATAGCACTTTTGCAGAGTACCTTGAAATAGCAAAGAAAAAAGGAATAGAAATGTTTGCTCTGACTGATCATGGCCCTGAGATGCCAGGTGCTTGTCATATCTATCATCTCGCCAATCAAAAAGAAATTCCTTCACTTATTGATGGAATTGAGGTTTTAAGAGGCGTTGAAGCCAATATAATGAGTATTGAAGGAGATATAGACATACCAGACAGGATACTGAAAAAATTGGACCTGGTCATAGGCAGTCTTCATCCACCTTGTATCAGACCAATGTCAAAAAATGATAATACATTAACATTGATAAATGCAATTAAAAGTGGCAATGTTGACATCATAGGTCATTCAGGTAACATAGCTTATGAGATCCATCAGTATGAATTCGTAAAGGCTGCTAAAGAGTATGGTGTTGCCATTGAGATTAATAGCGGTTCATTTATAGGAAACAGAAAGGGCAGTTGGGACAACTGTGTATCTATTGCTAGAATTGCCAAGGAACTGGGAGCCTACGTCACTACTGGTAGTGATTCGCATATACATTACAGACTGGGAGATTTTGAGAAAATCTATAAGATATTTGATACTGTGGGATTTCCGATAGAACTAGTCATTACAGAATCAAAGGATAAATTGAAAAGCTTCTTAAAACAAAGAAGATGAAAAAAATTAAAGATTTCCTTAGTTGAAAAACAACTTTATAATTGTTGATTTTCCATGCAACCTATAAATAACTGGAGAAAGATGCATATGAAAAGTATAGAAGTGTTTATGGTTGGATACCCTAGAGTTTTCGTAGATGGACAAATAGTCGTGTTTCCCTTCAAAAAAGCGGAGGCTGTTTTTTATATCCTTATGTTAGAAAAACAAATGGAAAGATTAGAGATGTGTACTATGTTATGGCCAGATGTGGGTGAGACAGTTAGCAAAAAAAATCTTCGAAATGCTATCTATACGATTAGGAAAACTTTAGGATTAGATATTTTTGTATTGGAGAAGCGTTCCTTACTAAAAATAGACACAGAAAAGATTCAAGTAATTGATTATGATCAAATCATGGAACAAAATGAGAATTACTGTAATTCCATGTTGATTAATGAAGATATTGAACTATTAAAAGGATTTTATATTGGTGACTCTATAGATTTTGAAGATTGGTTGTCATATAAGAGAGAAACTTTCAAAGACCATTATAAAAACTACCTTTTAAAAATGTGCCAATCACCGGCATATTCTGCTAAAACTCGCATTACGTATTTGAAAAGAATTATTGAAATAGATGAATTTGATGAAAAAAGCTATTTATTACTTATGAAGCTTTATCTAGAAGAAAAAAATTATCAAAAGTGTATGGAAACATTTCATCAATTGGAAGACTTGTTTTATAACGAGTTGGGTATTCTACCTTCGAGAGAAATTTTCGATTTGATCGATACAATGATGCAAACAAGGCAAAGTTGGGACCAAAAGACACAGGAAAAAATATTCACTTTTGGTCGTGATGAGTCACTCTATTTAATGAAAAAAGAATGGAACCAATATCTTTCTGGTAAGGAGACAAAAAAACTAATCATTTTAGGAGAAGCAGGTATTGGAAAAACTAATTTGGTCGAACAGTTTGAAACAACATTGCCTTCAAAGGTTAATATATTTAGGATGCAATGCTATTTGCTTGAACAAAACTATTACTATGAATCACTTCGTACGATTATGGAGCAAATTGGCCATAAAATAAGAACAGAAAATATTAAAATTCCATCAAGGGTTTTATCACCTATAGTATCTTTGTTTCCTTCTCTAAACATTGATGATTCTTTAGATTTATTTAATGGAGAAGATACAAATTACTCGGTGATTGAAAAATCGGTTATTGCATTATTTCACTTACTGAGCAAGAATCAGAAAACAGTTTTGATTATTGAGGATATTCACTGGATTGACAAGATGAGCTTTCAAATCGTAAAAGCATTATTATGCCAAGCAAATATGAATCTTTTTATCATAATGACTTGTCGATATGGAATGGAAGAACCTGTATCCACTTTAGTTTATCATTTGAATTCAAGAATGATGTTAAATACCATAGAACTAAAAAGATTTACACTAGTTGAAACAAAAGAATTCATCGATCACTTTATTGATATTGGTGTCGAGCAGGTTCAATACATTTACCAACAGAGTGAAGGGAATCCTCTTTTTATTACAGAATACATAAATAATATTCAACAGAACAAAGATTTTGACCTTTTAAATTCTAAAGCAGGCGATGTTATTCGAAGCCGTATTATTAACATACCTCGCGAAGCAATTAAAATTCTTGAAATATGTGCAGTTTTTTTAGACACAATTCAAATCGACCCATTATTAGCTATAACTGGAAAATCTAAAGTGGAACTGATAGAGTTATTAGAGGATCTCGTATCAAGGCGATTATTAATTGAAAATTATAATTCTGTTGGAGAACTCCACCTGACTTTTTCCCATAATAAAATCAAGGAATATGTCATTGCAGAAATGTCAAAAGCAAAAAAACTATTGTTGCATAAACGTTTCGCTGAATTTTATGAAAATCAATTAAGAAATAGTAGCCATGATAGTGAGTTTTATCCTAGAATATTATATCACTATCAGGAGTCGAAAAATCGAACAAAATACTTTGAGTATAGATTAAAACGATTCTCAGGTTTGGTTAAAACTAATCATGAAATGTTTCCTGAAATTGATGGTATTGGCAATAGAAAAATTACCGCTGTTTATTTGGATAAAGAAGAGATAGAAAATGAACTTGATTTGATTCAGCAAGAGTATGAAGTAATCAGAGAGTTTGAAAATCAATCGGATTTCAAAGAGATTGAGTTAGTCTATCTTTTCACATTAGGAAGATTGCAAGTGGACGTTGGGAAACATGATATAGGGAAGCAGTTGATAACAAAATCTATTCAGTTAGCAGAAGAATTGGGAATCATAGATTATGTCTTAAAAGGTTGGTTTAAACTTGTTCATTTGGGAATTAATGCCCATGATCTCCAAGGTATGAAGCAGGCACTAACAGCTATCGAAGGAAATCTATCATTGGTAAGAGATGAAGGAATTTATGGGAAGTTACTTAGATTAAAAGGTTATCATAATGTCTTATTGGGTCAATATGCTATTGGAGAGAACCTTCTTGAAGATTCCATTAATGTATTCAAGAAATCTATCCACAGACAACGATATGTATTAAGTGAAGCAGCTGCTTATTTATATCTGGGTGAAAGTGAGAGATTGCAACAGAAATTTGAAGGTGCTATTGTAAAGTATAATCAAGCTTTAGCTATTTGCCTTGAGAGAAAGCTATACTCAGGTATGGCCTATATTTTGGCAAATAAAGGGCGAGTTTATTTTGAGTTAGGGAAAATAAACGAAGCGAAAGAATCGTTGTTGGAGTCTAAGAGCTTTTATGATAAAATTGTTTTTATGTGGGGCAGATATATTCCGGATGCTTTCCTGGGAATGTTATATGCGCTAAACAAAGACGAAGAAATGTCAATTATTCATTTTCGGAATGCTTTTGAAAACACCCGACGTATGCTTAATTCTTATGATAAGGGTGTGATGTGCCGAGTAAAGGCAGAAACACTACTTTTGATCAAGGACTTTAAAAACAAAAACCAGTTCTATGAGTTAATTGAACAAGACAGCATGAATTGTTGTCGAGGACAATATCGATGCTTTGACCTGTCTCCCTTAGATTATGAAAAGAATCGTATGAAAGAATTGCTAAAAAATAATATTGTGAAAGACTGGTTTTTTAAAACTGATGGAGAGTGCAAATAAAGATTCTATCGACGTTATTAGGTCTAACCATGGAATAGAGTATTGCTATAATAGTCCATGAGTGTATCAAACATGTTAGAATTCTAGACGTTTTTTAGACGTTTAGATATTATGATATAATTAATTGTATGAGGAAACTAAATCAAAAATAACAGGAGGATCAAATGTCTTTTAAAAGTGATATAGAAATCGCACAAGAGGCAACACCTTTACACATTATGAAAATTGCTGAGAAACTGGGAATCGAAGAGGATTACGTAGAATTCTATGGCAAGTACAAGGCAAAGATTGATTATAATGTCCTGAAGAAAACCGATAGCAAACAAGCTAAGATGGTTTTAGTGACAGCAATTACACCAACACCTGCAGGAGAAGGTAAAACGACAACAACAATAGGTACTGCAGATGCTTTGTCCAGATTGGGCAAAAAAACTATTGTCGCATTAAGAGAACCCTCTCTAGGACCTGTGTTTGGGGTTAAAGGTGGAGCGGCAGGCGGAGGCTACGCCCAGGTTATACCAATGGAGGACATAAATCTTCACTTTACTGGTGACCTACATGCTGTTGGGGCTGCTAACAACTTGTTGGCTGCAATGTTGGATAATCATATACAACAGGGAAATCTGCTGGATATTGACGTCAGAAGAATTGTCTGGAGAAGAGCCTTGGATATGAATGATAGACAACTGAGAAAAATTACATCTGGTCTCGGTGGAACAGGAAACGGAGTTCCAAGGGAAGATGGATTTGACATAACAGTTGCTAGCGAGGTTATGGCTGCATTTTGTTTGTCATCTGACATCATGGATCTAAAGAGTAAACTAGCCAATATAATAGTGGCATACAATAGAAATAAGCAACCAGTGACAGCAGGGCAGTTAAATGCACAGGGAGCCATGGCAGCACTATTAAAAGATGCTCTAAAACCCAATCTTGTTCAGACACTGGAGGGAACACCTGCTTTTATCCATGGAGGGCCGTTTGCCAATATAGCCCATGGATGTAATTCTCTGATGGCAACTAATATGGCTAGACATTTCGCTGATTATGTGGTCACTGAGGCTGGATTTGGGGCAGATTTGGGAGCAGAGAAGTTCATAGACATCAAATGCAGACAGGCTGGATTCAAACCGGATGCCGTCATTATCGTAGCAACCGTCAGAGCATTGAAGCATCATGGTGGCGTATCAAAGGCCGATTACAACAAGGAAAACCTTGAAGCACTGGAAAAAGGATTGCCAAATCTTCTTAAACACGTTGAGAACATAACGCAAAAATTTGGATTGCCAGCAGTTGTTGCTATCAACAAATTCCCAATGGATACAGACGAAGAGTTAAAACTCGTCGAGGAGAAATGCAAAGAACTGGGTGTCAATGTTGCGCTTTCTGAGGTTTGGGAAAATGGTGGAGAAGGCGGAGAGGCATTGGCAAGAGAAGTTATAAGACTGGTCGAGACAGGACAAAGCAACTTCAAATTTACCTATGAGGATGGAGCAAGCATCAAAGAGAAGATTGAAGCAATATCTAAAAAAATCTACGGAGCCGATGGTGTTGTCTATAGCGGCAAAGCCGAGAGTGAAATAGATAATCTGGAAAAGCTTGGTTTTAGGAAATTGCCGATTTGCATGGCAAAAACTCAGTATTCTCTATCTGATGACCCCAAGTTGTTTGGAAAGCCTGAAGGGTTCAAGATTATTGTGAGTACGGCAAGTGTTTCAGCAGGTGCTGGGTTTATAGTCGTATCAACAGGGGATATTATGAAGATGCCTGGGCTGCCAAAAGTACCTTCAGCAGAAAAAATCGATGTGGATGAAAATGGTGTAATATCAGGATTGTTCTAAAAAACACTATTACAAAAAGCTGACAAAAATTGTCAGCTTTTTTAATCAATAAAAGCTTAAATGTTACTTCTTAGTCACACTCTCCCAGTCCTTAAGAAACTTCTCTATACCAATGTCTGTCAAAGGATGCTTGACCATTTGTTTAAATACGTTGTAAGGCACAGTCGCTATATGCGCACCCATTTTAGCTGAATCAATGACATGCATCGGATGCCTTACACTTGCGGCTATAATCTCTGTCTCTATACCATACATGGTAAAAATCTGTGCAATGTCACCCACAACATCCATGCCTGGATTGCTGATATCATCCAATCTGCCAATAAAAGGACTGACAAACGAGGCACCTGCCTTGGCAGCCAGTAGTGCTTGATTAGCAGAGAACACCAAAGTGACATTAGTTTTTATTCCTTTTGCGGACAGTATCTTGACAGCTTTTAATCCCTCATCAGTCATAGGAACCTTGATAACGATGTTTTCGTGAATCGGAACCAAATCTTCAGCCTCTGTTACCATCCCGTCGTGGTCCATACTTACCACTTCCGCACTGATAGGACCATTGACAATGCTGGCTATTTCCCTGATGACTTCCTTAAAATCCCTTCCCTCTTTAGCAATCAAAGATGGGTTGGTCGTTACACCGTCAAGAACACCCCAGTCATTGATTTCTTTTATTTCTGCCACATTGGCAGTATCAATAAAAAACTTCATAAAATACCTCCAAATTAGTAGTTTATTTTTTGAATAATTTTTAGAAAATTATTGCATCGGCATAAAGCCAACTCGCCAAATACCATTATCGTCCATAGTTAGACGGAAACCATATTGCCATGCATCTTCATTGTAAGCATCGCTATCGTGGTTGCTATACCAGGATACAATGGCCACATCTTCATTGATTGTAACAGTCCTTCTGGTGGCATTTTCAAAAATACCGAAATCCTTGACCCTGTCACTCTCGGGTATTTCCAGATGTTCTTCTTTTGTCCACATTACCTGGTCTTCATCACGTGTGTATAATTCATACTGTGTATCATAGTCCTTAATCTTTTCAGCATGCAGATACATTTTCATAATACTAAGTGGAGACAGCCCAGTTAATGCCATATCATTATAACTCTCTTTAAAGCTGTTATATGAATTAAGCTCATTATCGGTCAAATCCATGAAGGATTCGGGAGGCTCAACTTGGTCTAGATAATCGTTAAAAAACTTATCCATTGCACGCTTAACATATTCTCGAGCTTCGCTGTCCAGGTCTAGAGATTCTAATTCGGACTGAAGAGAACTTACATTGCTCTCTAGTTCGGCAATTACAACCTTATTTCCTTCGATTTCTTGTACAAGTGTTTGTTTTTCAGTTTCCAGTTGGCTAATTGTCTGATCTTTAAGATTGAGCTCAGCATTTAATCCTTCAATTTTTTGGTTTTGAAGATAGAACATGTAAACTAATGCAGCAACTACTAAAATGACTATAATCATAGATAAAAATGATATTATTCTGTTGTCTTTCATATAGAACCCCTTCATAATTTATTTTGTTTACTTTATTTAGATAATCGTATTATTCTAAGTCTTTTTTGCATACATCTATTATAACAAAAAAACCTGAGTTTGGTGATATAAATAACACATAATCTATACAACAAGTGTACAGTATTTGAATTAAAATACCATTAGAATCTTTTACATTTATTTGAAATGGAAATACTTAGTTGGGAATATTTAATGGTATTAGACTATTTTTTGACGGAATGACTTTATAATTGTCTTAATAGAACATGAGAGGTGAATATAATGGAGATTTACTCGATTATTAATGGTGATAAAGTTAAAGTGATGTGTCATCCAAATAAAAGATTGATTGACTTCCTCAGAGAAGATATGAGGATTGTTAGTGTTAAAGAAGGATGTGGAGAGGGCGAATGTGGGGCCTGTACAGTTTTGATAGATGGGAAAGCGGTAACGTCTTGTACAGTTCTAACAGGGCAGATTGATGGTTGCGAGATTTTGACTGTAGAAGGACTCGATAAAATAGGAGAGTTAGAGCCTTTGATAGAATCCTTTGTTAGAAACGGTGCAGTTCAATGTGGCTACTGTACACCTGGGATGATAATGTCAACGAAGGCATTGTTGGATGAGAATCCGAGTCCAAATGAGGAAGAAATCAAAATTGCATTAGAAGGAAATCTTTGTAGGTGCACAGGCTATAACAAGATTGAGAATGCGATTAAAGATTTGACGATAAAGGGGTAACTTATGGGAAATAATGAATTCTATGCACCTAAAACAATGAAGGAATTAGCTGTTACTTTAAATGAGAAAAAGAGAAGTAACCATGTTTATTTTGTCGCAGGAGCTACTGATTTAGCTGTTTCAATGAAAAAAAACAGAGTGACTGACTTTATCAGCATAGATTTAACTAAAATTGAAGATATGAAAAGAATTGAAAAGAAAGATAACTTTATTGAAATAGGTGCTTGTGTCACTATGAAAGAACTAGAACAATCAAAAATCATTCAATCTGAAATACCCGCACTAAGTATGGCAGCTTCGAGGATAGGGTCGGTACAGATACGTAATAGAGCTACTATTGGTGGCAATACAGCCAATGCAGCTCAGTGTGCTGATACGTTACCGGTGCTCTTTTCATTTAATGCGGAGGGCTTGCTTTTTGATTCAAAAGAAGAGACTAGACTGGTGAAACTCGAAGATTTGATTGTTGGTTTTGGACATACTTATATCAATGACAATGAAGTTTTATATAAAATAATCATCCCGTTGGAAGGCAAGAAACATTATTCAGCATTTTCAAAAATAGGTTCCAGGAAAACAGTCACGATTTCTAAAATAAACTATGCGATAAGAATGAATATTGAAAATCAGCACATTGCTGACATGAGTATTTATTTAGGATCCATAGGCGCAAAACCTGTAAGAGCTCGCAAAATAGAGTCTTACTGTATCGGTAAAAAATGGAGTCAGGACCTGTTGGAGCCTATGTTTGAATTGGGTTCAAAACAGATAGAAGAAACTATACCAACAAGGTCGTCTAGGCACTACAAAAAAGTTGCGGTTAAAGGTATCATAGAAGATACATTTCATGCATTGAACCTTCAACTGGAGGTTAAAGTATGAAAAAGGAATATCAATATATAGGGCAAAGATTAGAGCGACCAGATGCAGCAGATAAAATAAATGGAAAAACACAATATGTAGGAGATATGAATAGAGTGGGTTTGCTTTATGGCAAGCTTTTAACCAGTGATAAAGCCCACGCAAAAGTAAGCATAGATAAGACAAAAGCAATGACAGTAAAAGGAGTTGTTGCTGTTTTTACTAATGATGACGTACCTCAAACACCATATAATTCCAATCAATGGTTTCCCGGAGCTATATCTGAAGAAGATGAATTTATCTTACACAAAATAGCAAAACATGTTGGTGATCGTATCGCTCTAGTGGTAGGTGAAACGCCTGAGGCGGCAGATAGGGGTCTAAATGCATTAATTGTATCGTATGAAGAATTACCAGTTGTTATAGGAATTGATGAAGCGAAAAAAGATAATACAATTATTTTTGGGAAAAGCAATCTGGCTTTTGAGAAATCTTTATCATGTGGAGAGATATCTCAAGCTTTCAAAGAAGCGGATTATATAATTGAGGATATTGGTACAACACCAAAAATTCATCATTCTGCTATAGAGAATCACTCCTGTTTGACTGAGATTGATACATTTGGGAACTTAGTGGTATGGAGTCCGTGTCAGGTAGTTTTTCAAGTGCAACACATTGTCGCCAAAGCATTGGGTGTACCTTATGATAAGACGAGAGTAATAAAAACGACAATAGGTGGTTCTTTTGGAGGAAAAGGGATCCCTATACTGGAACCTGTTTGTGCTTTTGCAACTTTACAATTAAATAAGCCAGTTCAGATTGTGATGGAAAGGAAAGATTCAGTGGCGGGAACACGCACAAGAAATGCATCAAGACAGAAAATAAGAACAGGTATTACTAAGGATGGACAAATCGTTGCTAGAGAGATTGTCTCTGAGTTTGATGGAGGGGCCTATTCCACTAATGCTGCTGCGATAGTTATGGCATTTGGGAAAAAAGCTTTTAGACTTTATAAAATAAAAGATCAAAAATATACCGGAAGAACCTTTTATACCAATACGACTCCTGGAGGTGCTTGCAGGGGATATGGATCTCCTCAGCTTCATGCTATCAGTGAACTGAATATAGACAATGCTGCAAAAGCTATAGGAATGGACCCAGTGCAATTTAGACTTATTAATGCTGTTGAGCCACGAGAATTTATTCTAGGAGCTAAGGATGACATCGGGATGCCTGGGATAGGGAATGCCAGGTTAAAAGATTGCTTGAATAAAGGTATGAAAGCTTTTGACTGGAAAGAAAGAAAAAAAACTGTAACCTATAAGAATACTGATAGATATGCTTATGGTATTGGTGTGGCGGCAGGTGTTCATGGTAATGGCTATCATGGAGGGTTTCCAGATTATACGAATGTAGAAATTCAAGTGATGCCTGATAATAGAGTATTGGTAAAAATGGGAATTCATGATCTTGGATGCGGTACAGTTTTGACTATGCAGCAGATAGCTGCGGAAACATTGAGCATTGAACCATGCAAAATAAACATCCCACAAGCTGATACATTTGTTTCTCCATATGATTCTGCAGGCACACAAGCGAGTCGAGTTACTTTTGTCAACGGAGGAGCATTGAAGGAAGCAGCAGAGCAGCTGAGAGAAAAAATGATGACAGTGTATTCAAAGATATTCGAGTGCTCGATGGATATGGTGAAAATGACTAATGGAATGATGAGTCATGGGAATGGTAAAGAAATTTGCTACGGTGAGTTGGCAGTTTTATCTGAGTCAAAGCTCGAGTCGACGTTGAAAATTTCCTTGGAGTATAAATCTAAAGGAAATCCTGGTGTATATGCCGTGTCATTTGCTGAGGTTAAAGTTGATAAGTATACAGGTCTGGTTGAAGTACTGGACTTACTAGCCGTACAAGATGCTGGTCAGGTCATTAATTTGACACTTGCTGAAGGACAGGTGGAGGGTGGTGCTCAAATGAGCTTAGGAATGGCGCTATCTGAAGAAATAAAGTATGATCAGCAAGGGTATTTGAAAACTGAAAATTTTTCTAAATATCATCTAATAAATGCGCCTTCTATGCCCAAGGTAAGAACACTATTTGTTCAAGATGGCGAACCACTTGGACCGTATGGAGCCAAAAGCATAGGAGAACTTGCTGCAGTGACTCCAGGGCCTGCTGTTATGAATGCGATTAACAATGCTTTAGGGACGAACATAACGGATTACCCTGCAACTCCCGAAAGGATCATTGAAGCATTAAGTAAAAAATGATGAATAATTAGCTGGTAAAAGCCAGCTTTTTATTTACCCTAGATGTGTTTTCGATTATAATTTATCCGATGACTTAAAGTGCTAAGACTCCCACTTATAGAAGTGGGAGATAAGCACTGCGGAGTCCCTGGATAAATGTTTCTAAGGTAAGTTGGCGTTTGAAAGCCATCTGAATCCAAGCACCCTGTAGACTGGAGAAGTAAGGAACAGGGTAATAATGCATGAAACAAGTGATAGACATGTCAGGTTTTGCGTCGATAAGCTTTTGTTATCATGACAACATAAATTTGACTTTTTTTTGACGATAACGCGGTATACTAAATATAATGTTTTAATTAATAAATTTTAGGAGGAAAACGTATGTCTGGCAAGAAACCCGTAACTTCAAATATCATTAGAAAAGCGATATTTGTCCCAATGAGTGCATTGTTTGTAGTGATTATTTTGATGGGGATATTAAGCCCCACCGCATTTTATAATGTAGAGAATGCGATTTCAAATTTTCAGTACAAATGGTTTGGGTGGCTTTATGCTGTGATGGCAATTTTTAGCACTTTTATACTGATCTGGTTGGCTTTTTCTAAACATGGCGACATAATACTTGGTGGAACGAAAGCAAAGCCTATCTTAAGTAGATGGAACTGGTTTGCTATATCACTTTGCGGAGGGATAGGCACGGGGATAGTTTTTTGGGGAATTGCAGAGCCAATTTTTCATCTAAACAGTCCTATACCGATGTTCAATCATGTAGCAGGAAGCCCTGAAGCTGCTGTCTCAGCGTTATCAGTAAGTTTTATCCACTGGGGAATGCCGGCGTATGCTCATTATTGTTTATTTGGTTTAGCCGTTGGATTCGCCATTTACAACATGAAGCTTCCTTTCAGAATCTCATCAGTGCTTTACCCCTTATTTGGGAAGCGTAGTATGAATGTTATAGGAGATGTAGTAGATAATATCAGCTTATTTGCTATAGCGGTATCTGTGTCAGCAATTTTAGCTGTGGCTTCGTTGCAGTTTGGAGCCGGATTTGACGCTGTGTTTGGAATTGCTCCTAGCAATCTTGTTAGAGGAATTATCCTCGTTGTAATCGTTGGAACCTTCATCATTTCCAGTTATACAGGACTGCAAAGAGGGATTCGCGTTTTATCCGACTTGAATGCAAAGATTTTTATTGGATTACTTATTTTCATCTTCATCTTTGGAGCGACTAGATTCACTATGTTTTTTACGATAGAAGCTCTAGGAGATTCTCTAAACACTTTTTTCTCTAGAATGACATACTTGAGTGCTGTCGAAGGAGATATGTGGCCAATGTGGTGGACAATTATTTATTGGGTATGGTTTATTGTCTACTGTCCTATGGTTGGTTTGTTTTTGGGCAAGATTGCAAAAGGGAGATCGGTTAGAGAATTTATTATTATGAATCTCTTTGTTCCTGGTGGATTTGGGATTTTATGGTTTGGTGTATTTGGATCAAACGCGATTCATCTCGAACTTGAAACAGGAGGGGCTATCTGGAACGTCATCAATACACAGGGTTTGGAAGCGTCCGTGTTTGAATTTCTTAAATACTTTCCGTTATCTTTTATAACGAGTATTGCCTTTATGATTATGCTTTTCTTATCAGTCGTAACACTTTGTGACTCGATGACATCAACCATTGCATCAATGTCCATCAATATTAAACATAATGAATCAGTTGAACCACCGAACAATATCAAAATATTCTGGGGATTAGTTATGTCATCAGTTGCATTCCTGAGCATTGTTGCAACAACATCTTCTACTGAGGGCGCCATAAGTGTCATTCAATCAACCAAGCTTTTGCCTATGACAGCGGCCCTTCCTGCATTATTTGTCTATGTAGCTATGGCCATTGCAGTAGTATTGTTCTTAGTTAACAGAAAAAAATTAGATATTGTATATTACCCTGAAACGAATATCATTGAAAAAGAATTGATTAGTGTTGAAGATAAAGATGAGGTTGTTGCATAATCATTACTGTAATTGTTTAAGAATATTTTTAAATCGTTGTAATCCCATGGGATTACAACGATTTAGGCTTTAGAGACTTCACATTAACTAAAAGGAGTTAACTATGAAAAGCATCATATTGAACGGAGACAATCTAAGCTATCTAGATGTTTGTGACATTGCATATAACAGATGCAATGTAGCTATTTCTGATGAAGCAGAAAATCGGATTAAGAAATCAAGAGCCTTGCTCTTTAAACTTGCCGGGGAAGGTTATCCGGTGTATGGATTAAACAGAGGAGTAGGTTGGAATAAGGATAAATATGTGTTCTCTGAATTTTTCCAGCAGTATAATGAGAATTTAATCCATGCTCATTGTGTGGCTGTTGGACCTGAAGCCAGTGTAGCTGAAGTTAGAGCGATGATGGCAGCAAGGCTTAATACTGCACTAGTAGGGTCGTCAGGTTTAGCTCCGGAAATCATACATACCTTTAGAGATTTTTTGAATATGGATTTGGTGCCTGTGGTGCCCAGAAGAGGATCGGTGGGACAAGGAGATATCTCAACTCTTTCTCATATAGGTCTTGCCATGATCGGAGAGGGTGAGGTTATCTATCAAGGTATTCGTATGGAAGCTTCAGAGGCACTCGAAAAAGCGGGTTTAAAAAAGGCTATTCTAGGACCCAAAGACGGTTTGGGGATATTATCTTCCAATGCTCATTCAGCAGGTCTGGCAGCAATGCTGGTAAAGGAGACAGAAGAAATAATTAGAATCTCGAATCTAGCTTATTGTTTGGGGTTAGAAGGATTAAATGGAAAAATAGAGTCATTAGATGAAAGAGTTAACGCTGTTAGAAAGTATGTAGGTCAAATTAAATGTGCTGCAGAATGCAGAAAATTCTTAGAAGGAAGCTATCTTCATCAACCTAGTAAAGAAAGAGCATTACAAGACGCACTCTCATATAGGGGAGGCTTTGCCATTAATGGTGCAGTAGTAGATGCCTTAAATTATTTAAAAGAATTATTGCACATTCAACTTAACACATCTGATGATAATCCTTGTATTCTGTATGACGAGGAGGAATTGAAAGTCAGTACAAATTTCGAAGCAACGACTTGGGTTTTGGCACTTGAAATGCTCGCTATTGGATTAAGTCACTTCTCTAAAAATTGTTGTTATAGGACATTTAAACTTTCTGACCCTTCATTTACTAGACTTTCAAGGTTTTTGACGCCTGCAGAAGGTGATGTAATCGCATACGGGACAATTCAAAAGACTTTTACATCTCTCGATACTGAAATTAGGATGCTGGCTAATCCTTCTTCAATGGATTACTTTGCTGTAGCTGGTAATATTGAGGACCATGCTAATAACTCGCCATTGGCTGTTGATAAGATAACTAGAATTATTGATAACTTAAGATATATTATAGGAATTGAATTATTGCATGCTGCTCAGGCTATTGATTTGAGGAAACCTATCCAAATGGGAGTTTATACGAAGAAGGCTTATGATTTAATTAGAAGCGAGATTTCATTTTTAGACAAAGATCGATGTCTAACGATTGATATTAAAAAGGCTTATGATCTGATTAAATCAGGAAAGCTATTAGAGTTACTAGATTAGGAGTTAAAAATCCTGTTCATAGGCACTTGCCATGTAACAGGATTTTTGTTTTTTAGAGATCTCTTCTAACTATGGCGCTTACTTCAATCAACATACCACCCCATAACTCTACGGATACACATGTTCTTGCTGGGGGATTTTCTACACCAAAGAAATCTTTATACACAATATTCATTTCATCAAAATCTTTCATCTTTGACAAATAAACATCGCATTTGATCACATCATTAAGTGTGCATCCTAGATCTTCCACAATGATTTTTAGATTATTCAAAACTACAGTGGTCTCTTCTTGAATGCTTCCTCTCATGACGTCTCCGGTTTCGGGATTGGTTGATATTTGACCTGAAATAAAAGTTAAGTTGTCTGAGATGATAGCAGGAGATACAGGACCTCCAAACGTTTTCATTCTCCTTGGTAAAAATTTTTCCTTCATCTAAATTATCCCTCCAACATTTTTTTTCCTTCTTTTGCAGCACTAGATGCGTCAACTGTATAAAGGTCAGCTCCTATATCTTGTGCAAATTTTGCCGAAACTGGTGCTCCTCCAATCATTATCTTCACTTGATTCTTAAGGCCACTTTCTTCTAATGCTTCAATTACTTTTTTCATATAAAACATTGTTGTCGTCAACATGGCGGACATGGCCACAATCTTTGCATTATTGTCCTTTACAGCTTGAACGAATTTCTCGACTGAAGCATCAATGCCAATGTTAATTACTTTAAACCCAGCACTTTCCATCATAATTGCTACAAGATTCTTACCAATATCATGTAGATCACCCTTGACAGTTCCGATGATGACCGTTCCCGCATTTGGCATATCGCCTTCATTGATAAGAGGTTTGACTAAGTCAATGCTTATGTTCATAGCTCTTGCTGACATAAGAACCCCAGGAACAAACATGTCTCCATTTTTGAATCTCTCGCCAACAACATTCATACCAGCCATCAGACCATCATTAATGATTTTTAATGGATCAACTCCCTGATCAATTAAACTTTGTACAGCATCTACTGCTGTGGAAACATCGCCATCAATAATACTTCCTGATATTATTTCAAAACTCATCTTCTACTCCTCATGTTTTCGTTTTATGATTTCCACAACCCCTGTATCACCATTTATTTTAACCCAATCTCCGTTTTCAATCAGAACACAAGGGTTTTGGTCTATGCTAAAATCAACAACGGTAGGGATTTGCATAATAGAACTTGCCACGCCTGAACTGGAATCAATTTTCGTAAAAATCCAACCTTTTGGGGCAGAACCTGCAGCTCTCGCTGCACCGAAATAACATGACCATCCATTGGAACCTTTGCTTCCTGACATGACTAAGATCTTATTTTTGATACTTTTGCCCTTATTGACGTTTAGAGGCTCTTTAATCACTCCGGTAGCAGGATCAATCCCTCCCCAACCAGCAATACTATTGGGAAATACAAGAGCTTCTCCTTCAGCTACTCCATGAATGACTCCTCTTCCTTGAATTGTTATTTTTTCCATCTGTTTTCAGCCTCCCATTGTCCTGTAATAGCAGCATCTATACAAGTCTCCATGCTTCCATAAAACACTGGTTTATTTGTGTCGGATTTGACACTCCTGGCTTGTTTGTAGCTATCAAAAACAAAGCCGGAATAATGATCTAGAAAGATATTACCAACGGTTGTTGGGCAAGAGCTTGTATAAATTTTACCGCCAGCCTCTTCAATGATTCGAGTATAACCATTCAAATCGGCCATTGCTTTTATCGGATAGACTGTCCAAATCATAAAATGAACATTCGGATGAATTTTTTTACCTTCCAGATATCCCGCAGCTCTTTTGATTAGATCAATATTATAATGAGGACATCCAAGACTTACAAAATCAACTTTATGTGATCCGATATCACAAATCAGATTATAAGCATTCTGGAGATCATTATGTGTAATGACCAGTTCGCCTTGGGATTTACTACCTTTAAAAGCATCTGAGACATTTCTTGCTTCTGGTGTCAGTCCAGCAATATGACATAACTCACAATTTGAAGACATGGAGATAGTTGTGAAAAATTGTGCAAGTTTGGTAAAGTTTGTCGTCTTGAAATGGCCATCGATGACTGGAATTGAAGAGGAAGGAAGTTTCATTCCAACGGCTTTCCCCAACAGGTCCCATTCTATTAAATGATTAATTTCTGCTTCGACGACTACATGATGAGTAGCTTTTCTATTTTCTTCTATATGATTACCCCACAGTGGTGTACGCCCACAGATGGAAGACCAGAAAGCCGCCTCTATCCCGTCAGAATTTCCCATAGCGCCCCATAAAGAATTACCAATGATAGTCATACCTGACTCAGTGGTGACAAAATGTTCACCTTTGATAGGAATCCATCCTGTGAGATAAGGTGCACATGTTCCTGCAATATTGACGCCTGCGTTGCGACTTTCTTTTAGAAAGAAAGTATTTTTGTCAAAAAATTCCTTGCTTTGATGCAAAGATTCATATTCAAATTGATCACAGGGAGAAACACAGGATTGAGTATAACAATCAGGATAAGTCTTATCAAACAGGATTGTATCATCTTTTCCTAAATTCATTTTTGTGAATAGCTCGTGAAAATTGTCTGATTTGCAATAATTGAGATAATGATGAGCACCACAGAATACTGTTGCTTTGGTGACCTCGCATAATTCGTTTGCGCCGAGGACATTTGCGTAACGAATAATATTTTCAAGTGCTATTTGAGAAAGTTTACCATTAGATCCGGACAAAACAGATTTTTCATAAGAGGATAATTTCACAGCTTTTCTCCTTGTAAAGATTTCTTGGTATACAATTCGAGAATTTTAGTTTGTTCAATTGAATAAGAAGGCATTGAATAATTAGAGAGTCTTTTAATCAAAGCTTTAGATACATTATTAAATGCCGTGTTTTGACCCTCAGACATCCAGTTATCATACATATTTTTAATAGAAAAATTTGGAAGTCTATGCTCTGATCTGAAATTAACAGCAGTTTCCATTTCGTAAAGATAATTGCCTCCGGGTCCAACTTTATGAATAGAATCCAGACTAGCATTTTGAGGAATGGATGAGGCACTTAATAGACGTTTAATTGATATTATTAATTCTTCGTCCAATAAAAATTTCTCAAAGCTGAACATCATTAATGCGTCAAGTTCTCCCGCAGCATGATATATTAAGTTGATACCATTAATCAAGGATGAGTATAAAGAAAGAGAGGATTCTGTACCAGATTGCCAATCGACTACTTTTGAATCTGTCAGTGATCCACCTGATCTTGAGGGAAGTCCATAATATTCTGATAGGCCTTTGACATAGGGAATCATCATACTAGTCTCTACACTTCCAGGAACTGGAGAAGCATATCTCATATCTACACCGAAAGAAGAATTCCCATATATTACGGGCGTTCCTGGATTAATGATTTGGGTCATTATAACACCAGCCATGACTTCAGCATTGTTTTGAATAAGTGTACCATATAGTGAGATGGGACTTGTTAAACCCGGCATGGAACAACAGGTGATGCATATAGGCTGTTGTTCATTTACATATGCCATAATAGCTTCAATTGAATCCTTGTCATAGGTTAAGGGAGATAGGACATTGGCAATTCCTAATATATAGTAATCATTCGGACAGCCTATGAATTTTTTTGCTAATTTAATTGATGATTCAGCTTCATATTTGTTGGATGCAAATCCTATCAAAGGCTTAGAACTATAATATAAGGCAAGAGCTGTTTTTACAGATGCATCAATTGGGTCGACACAGTTTGTTATTTCAATTAGATTGGCATTTGTCATATTTAGTGCCTTACTGGTGTGGTTTAGTTTTTGAATATTGATATAATCTTCAATCGACGGATTGCGGACTCCTTCGGGTGAAGTAATTCTTAGACTGCCGGATGGTCCGGAAATAATACTTTCTTTACCAATCTCAACGCATTCAATGTTATTTTTGATGATGAAATGACTTTTTAATTCTGAAGTGTACTCGCTGAATTTTTTTGAATCGATATAGATTCGGTTTCCATCTGTTTTGAATCCTTTTTCCTTGAATTTTTCAACAATAGAAGGGTCATCAAATACGATTCCTGTGTTTTCAAGAATCCATAGAGATTTTTCATGGATATCTTCAATTCTTGTTTTATCAATCTTGAAATGGTTCATAATTAGACTCCTAAATAGATTGCAAAAATCCATTTTTTACAATAGTATGTTATTGTAAACATAAAGTCTTTCAAAAAATTTAGAAAAATTGTAAAAAGTTTGGATTTGGAGTGTAGTTATGAATGATATCCCTTACGATATAGTAGAAACGGCTGAAACATTGTCTTTGATTACCGATTATAGTCTATTTGCTATACGAAACAACGGCATTGTATATTTATCAGGGAAAAGATTTGAATGTATGAAATGCCGTGAACTTAACTGTTATTGTCTAGAAAAATGGCAACAATGCGGAGAAATTTCTGTAAGAATTCAAGAATCCTATTTTTATACATGTCCTCGAAATTATTCATTTTGTGTCAGTTCTAATATTAAGGAACCTGAGCAAGGTGTCATATTGATGGGTCCTTTTTTGTCGACAGAAAACGAGATATCTATGAAGGCAAGAGATAATCTTTTGGTTGTTCCTATAAGTCCTGAAAAACTAAGAGCTTGGGGAGATATTATCTTTGCGTTGGCAAACATCAAAACGAAGGAAGAATTGGTGTTGAGTCGAAAAAAACAAATTCTAGAGATGAACATGGCTGAAAAATTAAAAATTTATAACAACGGTTTACAAAATCCCTTAAACTACTATTCGCTGGAAAAAAAACTAATACATGCTCTATCTTCCTTTGATGATAAAATGACAACTGATTTAGTGAGTCAGTATCTATCATTAATTTTCATCGAAGAAACAAATAATGTTGAAAGAATTAAGAAAAGAATGACTCAAACTATTTACCTGCTATCTAGAAATGTCTTGTCTGAGTATTTAGATTATTCAAAAATTGAGGAAATCAATCATCAACATTTGGCATTCCTAAACACAATTTATGAGAAAGAAGACCTGGAAATGTGGTTCTATCGATTTGTAGAATCACTAATGACACAACTTGAAGCATCTTCAATGCATAGAAATAATTTAACAGTCTATAAAATTCAAAAAATTATTCTTAGGAAGTATATGGAGGACATAAACTTGGTTAAAATCTCTGAGGAGTTAAATATGAATTATCATTATTTATCTTCACTGTTTAATGAAGTGATGGGAATGAAACTAAAGGATTACATAAGAAGAATTCGTATAGAAAAAAGTGAAGCTCTGCTAAAAGAAACGGATATTGGTTTGACTGATATAGCTTTACAAGTTGGCTTTTCTTCACAAAGCTATTTCACAAAATCGTTTAAAAAAGAAACAGGGATTACGCCATTGAAGTTTAGATATGCAAATTTTAAAGCAACAGAAGATTCTACTGTTGCTTCAGAGTGAAATTAGTTTTGACTGAACTTCTGAGACGCTTTAATCCGTTGTATTAAAGCCAGTGAGTAAGGATTTTTCATTTTGTTGGCAAAATACTCTCCTGTAATTAAGTGGGAGTGGTAACCTGGCATATCATTTTTATCTCTTGCAAGAAGAGCCGCATAACCCTCTGCGATAGCTCGACCCCAAGAATTTTGATATTTATTGAAGTATTCCAAGGCCTTAAGAATATACTTATCAGCTTCCATAAATTGACCTGTTTCATAAAAAGATTGACCCAAACCCGTATAAAATATATCAAGTCCTTTCATGATGCTGTTAGATTCACAAAGAAAAATAGCTTTTTTGTAAAATTCGATAGCAGTTAAATACTCTCCTTTGTATTTGCTGATATTGCCTAGATAATTATATGCCGCAGCGATATTGACAACATATTTATTTTCTAGAAGCGAAAGATTTTCGAAAATCTCAATTGATTTATGTAGATAGGTGACAGCATTATCGTAATCCTCAATGCGGATGGCATACAAGCCTTTCCAGCGGTAGAGCGTTCCTTTTTCTTTCACATCAGAATTCTGAACGATTATTTTTTGAATCTTATTAAGATGAAGCTTCATCTTGTTTAACTCATTAACTTGTATGCAGTAATATATGATTTGATGATATCCATCTAGCATGTGATTATAGCTATTGATTTCTTCGGAATATTTGATAAATGTATTGATGCAATGAAGACCAAGTTTGTACTCGCCATTTCGAATATAGTATTTTCCTTTTAGGTAAAGATAATCCATTTCATATTGTTTTTTTCGTACTGGCTCAATGTGAATCTGATCGAGTAAAGCGTCAATATCCGTAAAGATGGATTCAAAGTCTATAGGTTCAATAAACTCAGATTTATGAATGAATGGAAACTGTTCAAGATTAATATTAGAATATGCAGATAGGTTCTTGATGCTATATGCCAAAACTTTCTCGATGTTTTTCGCTTTCTCAAAATGAGCAATAATTCTGGGGTATAAGAATCTATCTCTAGGATGATTTTTAAGACACAGTTCGTAAAAAATAGCGATTTCGCCATTATGCCGTTTTTTAGAGGTGAAACTTAGGTTGCTATAAACGAAATCGCGCAAAATGGAATGAGAAAATTGATAACTAATAGTATTTTCGTCAGACATTTCTATAAGTAATTTCTGATTCTGCAATGATTCTAAAGCTTCAAAAACATCCGCTTCATCATAGTTGGAGTAACTCAGTAAAAAATTCAAGTCAATATTATTGATAAAAACTGAAGATATATTGAGAATCTTCTGCTCTAAAGGATTTAGTGCACTAAGCTTGCTTCGGAGAATACTTTCAACTTTTCTCGAGTCAAGGAGATTGTCTTTGTTTTCTGTGTAAATATTTAGATACTCGATAATAAATAGAATAATTCCCTCTGTTTTCTGGTATAACTTATCTAAAATATCCTTATTGATAGTGAGTGTTGGATCATATTTTTGGACAAATAAAAGGGTTTCTTCTTTATTGAATCGATTAAGCGTGATGAACTCAAAGGAATTCTTTTTTAATGTGCTGAAAGCTTTGGTCTCAATTTCTTTTTGATAAGAATCTCCAAATGATGCGATTAATATGATATTGTCGAGTTTAACTAGCAAGCTGGAGAGTAAATTATAGCTGTAGTTATCCATCCAGTGTATATCATCAAAAATGATAATAATAGGTTTCTTAAGTGAGAGCATTCTTAAAGCGCCGGTTATAGCATCAAAAGAAACCTGGAATTTTACTGACTCAATCCTTTCAATGGTGTCAATATCAAACGAAGTAAAGCTTTCATCAAATGAAGGGAAAAAGTATGATATAACATCTTGCCATAGTTTGGGAATTTGAATTTTTTCTTTTACGAGGGCTTCATGTAGCTGCTTGGCAAGGTAATCCCATGGCTGAAGAAAAAATTGCTTGTCAGACTCATTACAACTGCCCTTCAAGATAATCCAAGAGTCTTTATTGATATCTTGAACCAACTTGTTTAATAGATGTGTTTTCCCAATGCCAGCCTCTCCTGATATGAAGCATGATTTATATACGTTATTATTGACATGTTCTAGATTACTTTTTATGATAGCAAGTTCTTTTTCCCTACCAACAAAAAAGAATTCGTCATCTGAGTTTTTATAATCAGTCATCCTCATATCTATTATCTCTTTAAATAATGATGTCGTGGCTGGTTCTGGATCAACGTCCAAATCTGTTCGTAAATTACTAATCAATTGATAATAGATTGAAAGAGCTTTATTGTATTCTCTTCTGATAGAGAATGTCTTCATCATTTCTCGATAGAATTTTTCATTGTATGGTTCTTCTTTCAATAAAATTGCACTGTAGAACTCAAGATTTTTCATAATAGAATAATCAGATTTAGCATTCAATTTGTTTCTTACAATATCTATATATTTTTGTCGATAACTATTTCGTAAATTGTCGACCCAATCTTCAAAATCATAGCAGTCTTTCACATAGAAGTCTTTCAAGAAATCATCTTTATACAAATACATATCAGAGTTTTGCTGAAACTCTTCCACATCAATGACAAATTTCACATCGGAATTCAATAGTATTTCAGGTTTATGAGGTGAAAGTAAAATGTCAAAATTAAAGGATTTCTTTATTTTATATAAAGCATCTCTTAGATTCTTTTTAGCTGTTTTATCAGTGAAATCACCCCAAAAAATTCCAATTAGATTTTCTCTTGATGCCTTTTTTACGATTAAGAGATAGTAGAAAAGAGCTTCAGCTTTTTTATAGGGGAAGGAAATTATACGACCATCTACAGTGACCGAAGGATACCCTAATAATTCAACGTGAACGTTCATGTTACCACCTTTTGTATTAATTGGTTTAGGTTGATACAGATAATCAACCTGTTTGAGTATATCATACTTTTTGAACAAAATAAATTAATGAAACCGCAAAAACTCTTCATAAAGAATTAAGTTTAATGAAATAAGTCTACTCTAATCGAGTTTAAATACCATTAGAATCTGTGCTAAGTAAATAAATTAGTTTTTTTTAGGATTGTCTTTGTCTTAAAGGGCTATAATGGTTATAATGTTATTATAAGAATATTTAAAATAAAATTTAAGAAACAATAAAAATGTCTTAACAAATAATATATATGTGTTATACTATATAAGGAAAAAACCTATATAGTATAACATAAATAGGGAGTTAATATGGATAATGCAAAAAAAGTTGAAATATTCGTGGTGTCTGATTCAATTGGCGAGACAGCAGAACTGGTAGCCCAAGCTGCTAAGATACAATTTACTGATGCAGTCACAGGGATTCGAAAGTTTTCCTTTGTATTGGATAAAGATCAGATGGATGACATAATCAGTTTGGCAAAAGAGACAAACTGTCTTGTTCTTTACACTCTCGTTATGAGTGAAGAAAAGCTATACTTCAAACAACAAACGAAGGAAAACAACATTAGGGCAATAGATTTGCTTGGACCTATCATCAATACTCTGGAGAAACTGACCGGCATTGAGCCAAAACGCGAGGCAGGCTTGAACCGAAGATTGACATCTCATTACTTTGATAAAATCGAGGCGATAGAGTTCGCTGTAAAATATGATGACGGAAAAGATCCGAGAGGATTTAAGAAAGCTGATGTGGTGCTGATAGGGGTGTCTCGAACATCTAAAACGCCACTGAGCCTTTATCTAGCCAATAAAAGCTTGAAAGTGGCTAATCTTCCATTGGTACCAGAAGTCAAACCAGCTGAAGAACTATTTGAGATACCACCTAGGAGAATTATTGGTTTGACCAATAGTCCTGAGCTACTAAACAATATTCGTAGGGAAAGATTAAAAGATATGGGCGTGACCAAGTATTCAACCTACGCTGATCTTGACAGAATTCTCGAAGAGCTTGATTATGCTGACAAGATATTTCAAAGGCTAAAATGTCCTGTGATAGATGTATCCCAGAGGGCGATAGAGGAAACTGCAAGTATTATTATGTCAATAATATCAAAAAATAATAAACAATAAACTTAAAGGGAGGATATTTCATATGAGCAAGTGGGTATATTTATTCAAAGAAGGTAATGCTTCAATGAAAAAAACATTGGGGGGTAAAGGAGCCAATCTGTCGGAAATGACAAACATCGGATTGCCTGTGCCTCCGGGAATGACAATCACGACTGAAGCGTGTCTGGAGTTCTACAAAAACGGAAAGAAACTGACGCAAGAGATTATTGATCAGTTACATGATAATCTGAAAGTTGTTGAAGAAACCATGGGCAAGAGATTCGGTGATTCAGAGAATCCATTATTGGTTTCCGTAAGGTCTGGTGCAGCAATTTCAATGCCTGGAATGATGGATACTATCCTAAACCTCGGGCTAAATGACATCGCAGTAATTGGATTGGCAAAAAAAACAGGCAATGAAAGATTTGCCTATGATAGCTATAGAAGGTTTATACAAATGTTTAGTGACGTTGTTTTATCGGTTCCTAAGTATTTGTTTGAGACTGTCTTGGAAGATGTAAAGGAAGACAATGGATTTGCCAATGATACGGATTTGGACATCGACCATTTAAAAGAAATTGTAGAAAGTTATAAGAAAATCTACAAAAATGAAGTTGGTGAAGAATTTCCGCAAGATCCTTACATTCAGCTTAATATGGCTGTGGATGCGGTTTTTAGATCATGGAACAATGCAAGAGCCATCACATACAGAAATATCCATGGCATACCTCATAGTATGGGTACGGCTGTTAGTGTTCAGTCAATGGTTTTTGGAAATATGGGCAATGACTCCGGAACCGGCGTAGCTTTCAGCAGAAATCCTGCCACTGGAGAAAAGAAATTATATGGTGAGTTTTTGATTAATGCACAGGGTGAGGACGTGGTTGCTGGTATTAGAACACCACAATCCATTGAAGATCTTGGACAGGTTATGCCGGCTATATATCAACAGTTCAAGGATATCACAGAGAAACTCGAGCATCACTACCGTGACATGCAGGACATTGAGTTTACAATAGAAAAAGGCGTCTTGTACATACTTCAGACAAGAACAGGTAAGAGAACTGCAGAAGCTTCTTTAAGGTCAGCTGTCGAGATGGCAAAAGAAAGCCTTATAACAAAAGATGAAGCAATTATGAGAATACCGCCATCATCTCTTGATCAGTTGCTTCACCCAACTTTTGATGCAAAAACTATGGAAGAAGCAGTTCCACTGACGCAAGGATTACCTGCCTCTCCTGGAGCAGCCACTGGAAAAGTGTACTTCACAGCAGCTGATGCCGTTCTTGCGGCAGCAAAAGGTGAACCGGTTATACTTGTCAGGAAAGAGACATCACCAGAGGATATTGAAGGAATGAATGTAGCCAAAGGTATACTGACAGCGAGAGGTGGGATGACTTCACACGCAGCTGTTGTTGCCAGAGGCATGGGTAAATGCTGCATAGCTGGTTGTGATCAGGTCAAAGTGGATGAGGAAATGAAAGTATTCACTGTAAACGGTGAAAAATTCCATGAAGGAGACTATATTTCCCTAGATGGCAGCACAGGAAAACTTTATAAGGGAAGTATCAAGACGGTTGATCCAACTCTATCAGGAAGTTTTGGAGAGCTGATGGAATGGGCCGATCAAACTAGAAAGCTTGGGGTAAGAACCAATGCCGACACACCAAAGGACTCAGAAATTGCTGTAAGGTTTGGAGCAGAAGGAATAGGATTATGCAGAACGGAGCATATGTTTTTTGATGAAAACAGGATCCCTGTCGTTAGAAGAATGATTCTGGCGGAAACTAAGGAGCGTAGACAGGTTGAACTAGATAAACTACTCCAGTTCCAGAAAGAAGACTTTAAAGGAATCTACAGAGCTTTGGGTGACAGACCGGTAACAGTGAGATTACTTGATCCTCCATTACATGAGTTTTTACCAAGTGAAGAAGAAGATATCATCAAACTTGCATCGCAGATGGACATCTCAATTGCCAATCTGAAGGAAACGATCAATTCTTTACATGAGTTCAATCCTATGCTGGGACATCGAGGCTGTAGATTGGCTATCACATATCCTGAAATAGCGGTCATGCAGACAAGAGCGATTATTGAAGCTGCTATCGAAGTTAACAAAGAGGACAATGTCAATATCAAGCCTGAAATCATGATTCCTCTTGTAGGAATTAAAAAAGAGTTTGAATATCTTAAGGATATTGTCGTCAACACAGTTAATGAAATATTTGAAGAAAAAGACTATAAACTGGATTACCTTGTCGGAACTATGATTGAAGTGCCAAGAGCTGCTCTGATAGCTGATGAGATAGGTGAAATATCTGAATTCTTCTCATTTGGGACTAATGATTTGACTCAGATGGGTTTTGGCTTTTCTAGAGATGATGCGGGTAAATTTATCGGTGAATACCTTGAAAAAGAGATTCTTGCCAGCGATCCTTTCCAGAGCATTGATCAGGAAGGTATAGGGAAATTAGTCGAGATGGGTGTAACCTTGGGTAGAAAAGCGAATCCGGGATTAAAAATAGGTATTTGTGGTGAGCATGGTGGCGATCCTGAATCCATTGATTTTTTCCATAGAGCCGGACTTGATTATGTAAGCTGTTCACCTTATAGAGTTCCTATAGCAAGATTAGCGGCAGCACAGGCAACACTGAGAAACAAATAATATAGTCATCTCAATCCAATGTTTAAAATATATCTTTATGGGTATATTTAAAACGAGAGGTAGATGGCATGAATCTAAAATATGAGGTCGAGTTCAAGAGCGATATCGACACAAGTCAGAAAATTATAAATGAAATATTGCAAAAGTTTGATGGCTATTTGAGTAGCGATGACATATTTGATTTGCGTCTGATACTTAATGAATTAATCTCCAATAGCATTATACATGGCAATAAAAGCGATCCAGGCAAGCATGTACGACTGAAACTTTCAGTTATGGAAAATATGCTTGATTTGGCGGTATCTGACGCAAATCAA
>CAKMKB010000036.1:0-2832 GCA_927435965.1 uncultured Clostridia bacterium | reverse complement strand
AGATGTTCCAGCAGAAGTTTTTGAAAAGGAAAAAGAAATCCTTAAAGCTCAAGCTCTAAATGAAGGAAAACCTGAAAAGATTGTCGATAAAATGGTTGAGGGAAGAATCAAGAAATACTATGATGAAAATTGCTTGATTTGTCAATCTTTTATAAAGAATCCTGATATAACGATCCAAGACCTACTGAATGAAAAAATCTCAAAGATTGGTGAAAATCTTATTATTAGAAGATTCACTAGATATGAAGTCGGTGAAGGAATCGAAAAGAAAGTCGAAAACTTTGCAGAAGAAGTTGCTAAACAAATAAATATGTAATATTATTAGATGGAGGACAATTTGTTCTCCATTATAATTATACTTGGTTATGGAGGTTTTATGGAGCATAAGTACAAGAGAATTGTATTGAAGATAAGTGGAGAAGCTCTAGGTGGAGAAAAAGGCAACGGTATCGATGAAATAACTATAGCCCATATTGCAAGAGTCATCAAGACTGTCAATGACATGGACATTCAAGTTGCTGTGGTTGTCGGAGGGGGTAATATCTGGCGAGGTGCTAGCGCTAAGACAACAGACCGTGCCACTTCAGACTATATGGGAATGCTGGGGACGATTATCAACGGGATGGCTTTACAAGACGCCCTGGAAAAAATCGACGTACCAACCAGAGTTCAGACTGCCATTGAGATGAGGCAGGTGGCAGAACCCTACATTAGAAGAAGAGCCATCAGACACCTTGAAAAGGGCAGAGTTGTTATTTTTGCAGGTGGATCCGGCAATCCATTTTTTTCAACAGATACCACCGCTGCCCTAAGAGCCGCAGAGATAGATGCTGATGTCATACTTCTGGCCAAGAAAGGTGTGGAGGGTGTCTATGATGCTGATCCGAAAACAAATCCTGACGCTACGATGTTTACTGAACTCAACTATATAGATATACTCAACAGGGGATTGAAAGTCATGGATTCAACGGCTACATCACTCTGTATGGATAACAGTATACCTATTATTGTATTTGGACTCGAAGATCCTGAAAATATAATAAAAATTGTCAAAGGTGAAATAATAGGCACCATGATTAACAATGATTGAGGAGGATTAATATGCTATTGGAAATCCATAAGGAATTAGAGAAAAAAATGAAAAAATCCATTGAATTCTTTGTCAGTGATTTGTCGACCATCAGAGCTGGCAGAGCAAATCCAAAACTACTCGACAAATTGAGAGTGGATTACTACGGAACACCTACTCCGATTAACCAGCTATCTAATATTTCGGTTCCTGAACCAAGATGCCTGTTGATTCAACCATGGGACATCAATGCTTTAAAGGAAATATCAAAAACCATCAGTTCTTCTGATTTGGGAATAAACCCAAGCAATGATGGGAAAGTGATCAGATTGATAATCCCAGAACTCACAGAAGAAAGAAGAAGAGATTTGCTGAAGGTTATCAAGAAAGAAACAGAAAATGCAAAAGTGGCTCTGAGAAATCTTAGAAGAGACACCAATGATGCATTGAAAAAGATGGAAAAAGACGGTGAACTGACCAAAGACGGTTTAAAAGATGCAGAGATGGAAGTTCAGCAGTTGACTGATAAATATATCAAGATGACTGACGAAATCTACAACGATAAAGAAAAAGAGATTTTAGAGGTTTAAATAATGAAAGAATTGATAGGTTCCGAGCTTAGACTGGCTATAGAAGCCATTAATAATGATATAAACATTATAGAGATTACATACATCAGAGGAACCAATAAGAATTTCCTATCAGATTTAAAAAAACCGATAGTAGTGAGACATCTAAAGATTAAGGATAGACATAACTTGACGGTTGCTTATTTTTAATCCCCTTAATGGGGATTTTGTTTAATGAGGTGGATTGATTGACGATAGAACTCGATAGGGACAATATTCCAAGACATATTGCAATAATTATGGATGGAAACCGAAGGTGGGCCAAGAAAAATAAAAAGTTCAAGAACGCAGGCCATAGAGAAGGCATGCTTAGATTTAGAGAAACAGTCGAAGAATGTGTTAGACTCGGTGTTGAGTATCTAACTGTCTATGCCTTTTCAACTGAAAACTGGGGAAGGGAAAATGAAGAAGTCACCTACCTAATGAATCTTTTGCTTGAATTTTCTGAAACCATGATAGAACCGTTGAATACAGCAGGTGTACGAATAAATGTTTTTGGTAACCTAGATGACTTTCCAGATAAATCAAAAGCGGGTATCAGAAAATCCATCGAAATAACCAGAAATAACAAAAAATTAAATCTTAACATTGCCCTAAGCTATGGTGGTAGAAATGAAATCGTAAATGCTGCACGAAAAATTGCTTTGGCTGTAAAGGAAAATACGATTGAAATTAATGAGATTGACGAACAACTCATTAGTGGTTACTTGTATTCTCAGGGTCAGAGTGATCCTGATCTTCTTATAAGAACTAGTGGTGAACAAAGATTAAGCAATTTTATGCTATATCAGATGGCGTATACAGAGTTCTATTTCACAGAGGTGCTTTGGCCTGACTTCAAGGCTGAAGAGCTGCACAAGGCCATAGCAGAATATCAGAATAGAAGCAGACGTTTTGGCAAGGAGTAATCAATGAAGAAGAGAGTTTTAACAGGTCTTATTGGTGGATTATATCTTGGTTTAGCGACTTACTTGGGTGGCGCTCTTTTTAGCTTTACTGTTTTTTTTGTTAACCACTCGATCCATTTCAAAAAGAGCAATCAATGTGATGCCTAAAACAGTAAAGCTAAAAAGAGCGCCACCCAAGTAAGTCGCTAAACCAAGATATAATCCACCAATAAGACCTGTTAAAACT
>CAKMKB010000035.1:0-3855 GCA_927435965.1 uncultured Clostridia bacterium | reverse complement strand
CATGCCAACAAACCCATAAGACCCAACTCTATAAATACCATCAGTACCGTATTATGAGCATGAAATGACTTCGCAGCCGAGTATGCATATGCATTATACAAAACCTTGAAATTACCCAATCCAACTCCAGTAAACACATGCTCTCTTAACATGTCATAGGATGCCATATAAATAGATACACGATATGATGTGGAGGTGTCTCCACCTTGAAATATAGTCAATACTCTTTCAATTATGGAGGATGGCAATATCAATGGGCTTACCAAAAGCATTAAAACCAATACGGGAAGATATTTTCTGTCTTTAAATATGACAATCATTACCATGACAATAAAGATAGCAAGCATTGATCCTCTCGAAAATGTCAATAACACATTCAGCATACCCAATAGAAAAATGGATCCATAGGCAACTTTAACTTTTTTATTCCTAATCAAATTGAATCCTGCAAATACTATCGGCAAAGTCAATGTGAGGAACTCGCCAAAAACATTTGGATTTCCAAACACACTGTATATCCTTATAACATTGCCACTTAATGACTCATCCAGCCATGAAGGATCTACCGGAGCACCGGCATAAACCTGATACAATCCATACATTGACACAGTCAAGACAGTTGCGGTAATCATATGAATAAGAATCATTGCATTCTTATCATCATTTATGGTGACTGTAACCAAAGCGGTAAAAAGCAAAATACTGGTATATGTAATAAAGATAAGCAAGCCATCACTTCTGACATCATTAAAAAATAGGCTCAATAATAAATAACACAGGAAAATCAAAGTTGTAAAAACAATCAGTCTGGATTTTTTGCGGAAAGTCTGATTGACAATGGAATTAATCAACATCAAAACACATAATCCTGAAGAAAAAATAATTCCAATAGCTGTAGGCGTGAAAGGGTAAAGAAAAACATTGAAAAATATCAATGGATATAAAACTCTGTTAGCAGAAAAAAAGGTTAGGATTTTACTCTCAATCAGAACATTTCGAGCATAAGACATAAGCGAGTCTGATTTGATATTGAATAGCTTTCTGTTCTCAAGACTGTTTTTTAACCGATGATTTGAGGATAACCAACCCGCGATTACACTATAAAGCATCAGTTTCCTGAGTCCAGAAAACATCATCTCAAAAGATTTATATAATAAGCTTTGTTTGTATAGATAGTATAATCGCAACAATGCTTGCTTTCCTTTATTGTAGAATATTGATTCCATAACGTAGCTCCTTATAATCGTTACTGTGAATAGATAATGTTTAAAAACTCATCGTCGTTAAATAGATTTTTCCTTATAATGATGTCCGAAACCATTAAATCCCTTTTGAATTTTTCTATCTCGATAGCTAGTTCAGGAGTGATTATAACTTCCTCCAATGTATCAGTGTTAAAAAGAACACCTCTTCCATTATCAAAATAATAGTCCTTGAAGTATATTGATCCATCTCGTTTTACAGCATAGTTTCCATTTTCTCTCAGCAATGAATTACCCAGCATAAATGGATGATCCAAGCCCAGGATATCGACAAGTGTTGGTAAAATATCAATCTGCCCCCCCACTTTACTGATATTCCCCTGAAGCTTTTTATCAGGTAAGGCTATTATGAGTGGAACTTTTTGTATTTTTTCCCATTCCACCGGATGATCTTCCAAAGACAGCAACTCTTGCACGTCAGCCTTTTGATCCAGATATAGGCCCGAATGATCTCCGTATATTACCACTATTGTTTCCTCTAAAACACCTTCATCCATCAGACGTTGAAATACGCCCTCTATCGCTTGATCCGCGTAGTTTATGCCCTTTAAATAATTCCCAACCTGTTTGCTTTCGTATGGCGTCACATCCATAGGAAACTTGCTGAATGCATCGTACGGATGATGACTCGACAAGGTTATCAAGAAGCTATAAAATGGCTGATACTGAAGAGACTTGTCGATTGATTGTTTGAAGAAGGATTCATCGCTGATTGACCATCCAAGTATCTCGTCTATTTCGAACTCCTCTTTACTGACAAATTCAAAAAAACCAAGATTATTGAAGACAGCTTGCCGGTTCCAGAAACTGGCTTCATATCCGTGAAACGCCAAACTTGTATAGCCTTTTTCGTTAAGCAAATCACCTAAAGTTAGCCATCTGTTGGTTGGATACAAATAGTTCACTGATCCTGTTGGTGTTGGGTATAGACCCACATTCAGCAGAAATTCGGTATCTGCTGTGTTGCCACCTGCCACTTGATGGTATATCTGGCTAAAGTAAAGATTTTCAGCTTTTAATTTATTCAGAAAGGGTGTCACTTCTTGACCATTAATCTCCAAGTCAATTACAAATTCCTGTAGTGCTTCAACCTGTATGATCAGTAGATTTTTCTTCTCTGAATAAAGGTTATAGGTTTCAACCTGTCTAGGGTTATCATTCAAGTATTCCATTATGATTTTCTCTTCTGTCTCATTCATCGATAGACTCGTTAAAAATTTGTTACTGGTGAAATCAATTATATCATAACCATGAAAATAAAAAACGCCAAGATCCTTAGCAATGTTTTTTCTTTCATAATTATGCAAGGTTCTATCTATATCCTTGGCCTGCGATTGAAACAGGGCGATGGACATCAAAAAGACCAAAAAGTATATTATATTTTTCCGACGTGTATTTTTTATAAGTAAATGCTTTCTGAAATAATAAGCATATCCAATAATAAATGGTATATCAACAAAAAAAACGATGTCTTTCCATTTGAAGAGTGTATTGGCACTGTCTTGTATGTCATTAACAAAACCTAACTGATAAATGATGGGAATTGTGAGTGGTATGCCATAATATCTGCCATACAATGTATCCAATAGCAGCAAAGCTGAAAAAATAATGTTGAATTCAATCAAAAAATAAACAGCTCTTTTCTGAGATACCAATGCGATAAACATGACAACAGTCAGTGTGCTAAACAGAAGGAGTCTGTGGATAAGCATATTATCTTGAAAAGGTACATGGGATAAACCTATTGTATACTGTAAGTAAAACACTTTTACAAAAAAAGAAAAGACTATACCTAAGACAAACAACGGTGATATTGTAGTATTCCTATTGAAGTATTTTTTCATTTAATTTCCTCGCAAGATTATTGTGACTACCTGTGTTGATATCATGTCATTATACCAAAATAAGATGCATGTTTCTATAAATATATACAAAAAATTTATTGCTTAATATCCTATCCTACTTTAGAATGTAAAAGAATACAAAAAAGAGGTGATACTGTGAAAAATAAAAAAATCTTAGTATTGGTGATAATATTGATGGTCTCACTTATAGGTACTAAACTGATTCCGACTGAAGCAACCATCAACAATGATCCCTTGATTTCTCTTAGCTACCTGAATCAAGTAATTGATGAGTTGAAAACAGCACTCAATCTAAAAAACCAACAGCAGGATGAAACCATCGCAACTATATCAGCACAAGTCAATGAGATATCGTCCGTTTCAGGAAATGTGCTCGAGGTTGTGGAACTATATGCCAATACGACTTTGTTGGACAACGCGGGAAAATCTGTTGTTAGAGAAGGACAAAGCAAGATATTGGTAGGAACAAGAATTATTGCAGATGCGGGAACAGAAATCATTCTCCGATATACAAACGGCCCGACTACGGCCATCGCCAGCAGTCTTGGTGGTCTATCAGATGTTACTGGAGGCTATGATATACAGCATTCTCAAGCTATTCCTGCAAACCATCTTTTGATTATCCCGAGATCAGATGGTAGAGGTATAACAATTACCAATAATGCCATTTTCATGATACGCGGCTCATATAGAGTCGAATAAAAAGAATAAATCATTCGATTTATTCT
>CAKMKB010000034.1:0-22448 GCA_927435965.1 uncultured Clostridia bacterium | reverse complement strand
AGATTTCTTCATGTTTTTTTATTTTTTGATAAATGCCATCATAGAAAGGTTATTTTTAGATTTTATCTAAAAATTTCCGTTTGATCAGGCAAACATTGGAAAAACCCGTAAGAAAATGAAAATTTCATACGGGTTTGTAATCAATCTGAATAGTATGTGTCTCATACTATTTTTTATTGTGATTTTTTATGTGGTTTTTATTGCTATTCTTGAAGTTTGCACCTTAAAACGGAATCCGTTGTCCTTAACAGCCTATATTTTGATTTAAAACAAATTAAACTCTCTGCAAACCATCTAACTCAAAATATACATTTCTTCTCCTAAAAGGAGCTGGATTCGAAAACTGAAGTTTGACTTTCTCAAAATCGGTTAATCTTTTTGAGTAGTAGTAAGGCGTATCAAAGGCTAGTCTTTCATCTCTAATCCACTCAGGAATATCTATATCATTAATCTGAAAAAAATAGTCCATAATTGCTGAAGAAATAGTTAAAAAGAACAGTTCATCAAAATCACAGGTATCTAGATCTACAGGTTCATTAAATATACTATCTAAGAAACCTTTGTCCTTGGATTTCATATAATCTAAAAGCTGGTTAAGGCTAGTGTCTCTATCTTCATATTTATATAAGCTATTAAGATAACTATTTCCAATCATAACCTAAATCCTTCCCAACATATTGAATAAATTTCATTTGCCTTTCGCCTATCAAATTAAGTGGAATGTACTTTGCACACACATTAAAAAGTTCTTCCCTTTAAATCACAAACCCCCAAACATTCTTATCCTTGATATTATATCATTTAATCAGTGTTTTTGGGTTTTTAAATTCAAAAAATCCGATGCTAAAGATATTGAGATTTCCGAGGCAATGGGATTGATTTTCTTCATTGGCAATTAATAATTCTGATAAGTAAAGCATAAATAAAAACTTTACTTATCATATTAAAGCATATATGATAAGTAAAAGAGGTGATGTAATGGAATATACTAAGCTAGAGAGTATATATTACCAAAACAGAGAAGAATATGAAGAAACATACAATAAAAGATTCACAAGTGAATCATCTTACAGACTGGATTTTAATATTAGAGGAAATGAAGCATTTATCTTTATGGATAAAGAGATAGTTGAAAAGATAAGTAATATATATAAATATAATATCAAATTACTTAAGACCAAAAACGAAATAGTCAAGTCCGAATTAGTGTGTAAATTCCTCGGAAAATTTTTTATGTTCAATTGATATGGTAAGTCTTTCAATTCTATGAGCGATTAGCCTACTGTGCCATCTTCTCACTATCAAGAGGCTTTCGCGGCATAAATCGCTCATAGAATTGAAAGACTTACCATATCAATTGAACATAAAATTTTTTCCGAGGAATTTACACACTAATTCGGACTTGACTCCCCAAAATAATGAATTGATGCACTTTAAACTAAAGTATAAACAAAAAAATGCAACACATTTCGTGTCGCATGATTTGCATGTTATGTATCATAGTTTCTTTTATTGATTATTTGATTTCATTGAGGCCTTTATAAACTCCCTAAACAATGGATGGCTTCTTGTCGGTCTGGATTTAAACTCAGGATGGAACTGTACCCCGACAAACCATGGGTGATCTTCCAGTTCAACTATTTCCACCAAACGCTCATTGGGTGACAAGCCCGTTATTTTCATCCCATTGGCCTGAACAACGTCCCTGAACTGGTTGTTGAACTCATATCTGTGTCTGTGTCTTTCGTATATCAGATCCTCACCATAGGCTTCTCTTGCTATGGAGCCAGGTGCCAGTTTACATGGGTAGATACCTAGTCTCATAGTACCACCTTTGTTGGATACGTCTTTTTGATCCGGCATCAGATCTATAACAGGATTTGTGCTACTCTCATCGAATTCGGAGGAATTGGCATCGCCCAAACCAACAACATACTTGGCAAAATCTACGACAGCCATCTGCATTCCCAGACAGATTCCGAAAAATGGTGTTTTTGTTTCTCTTGCATATCTTGAAGCCAGAACCTTCCCTTCGATACCTCGGTCACCAAATCCTCCCGGAACCAGAATACCGTCAAGACCCTTCAGTTCTTCTTTATAATTATCACAGGTCAATGCCTCGCTGTGTATCCAATGGATGTTGACATTGGTTTCGTTGGCGATTCCCGCATGCTTCAAAGATTCAGCTATTGAGAGATAGGCGTCTCGCAGTTCGATATATTTGCCGACTAGACCGATATTGACCTCGCCCACTGATCGATTCATCTTCTCAATCATAGCTTTCCAGCTTTCCAGATCCGGCTCTGAATCCTGTAGATTCAGATACTTGCAGACCAGTGAAGCTAGTCCCTCTTTTTCCAGCATTAATGGTACATCATACAGATTGTCCGCATCAATGTTTTCTATGACATCATCCTCGCTAACATTACAAAACAGAGCAATTTTTTCTTTCAATGACTTGCCAATAGGCTTTTCAGCCCTGCACACAAGGATATCAGGCTGAATACCGATGCTTCTCAGTTCTTTGACGGAGTGCTGGGTCGGCTTTGTTTTCAATTCGCCAGCTTTTGTCAGATAAGGAATAAGCGTGACATGAATATAGATTACATTTTCCTTGCCCACATCATGCTTGATTTGTCTGATGGCTTCCAGGAATGGATTACTCTCGATATCGCCAACAGTACCACCGATTTCTGTGATAACCACATCAGCATCCTGCTCTCTGCCGACAGTAATAACTTTTTCCTTGATTTCATTGGTGATATGGGGTATGACCTGTACGGTTCCTCCAAGATAATCTCCTCGGCGCTCCTTGTTGATGACATTGCTGTATACCTTGCCTGTTGTGATGTTGCTGTATTTTGTCAGATTGACATCGGTGAATCGTTCATAGTGACCCAGATCCAGATCTGTCTCAGCACCATCATCGGTGACAAACACTTCGCCATGCTGATAGGGGCTCATAGTCCCGGGATCTACATTTATATAAGGATCGAACTTCTGCAAAGTGACCTTAAAACCTCTTGCTTTTAAAAGCTGCCCCAGTGAAGCAGCCGTGATTCCTTTTCCCAGGGATGATACGACACCGCCGGTGACAAAAACATATTTGGACATGTAATTCCTCCTTCAAAATAAAATAAGGACCAAAAAAAGGGGTTTTTTTTTAAGTCCTTAACGCATTCAAATCAATTTATTAACATAACGATTATATATGGTTGGGGTAGCTTCGTCAAGTGGAAAAAATAACCGAATGAAAATAAGAAAAATGACCGAATGAAAAGAAGGAAAACTACCGGATGAAAGTTGCAAAAATAACCGATTTACTTTATAATAGGGTTGAGGTGACTAACAAAATGGATAATCAAAATTACTTACCAAGAATAATTGATGAAGTAATAGAAAAGTATTTAAGTACATTTGGAGCTGTATGTATAGAGGGTGCTAAATGGTGCGGTAAAACCTGGACAGCAAACATTCATAGTAATAGCAAAATATACTTAGGAGACCCTTCCGGAAATTTTCAAAACAAGTCACTAGCAAAAATAGATCCAAAATTAGTGCTAGAAGGAGATTCACCAAGGTTAATAGATGAATGGCAAGAGGTTCCTGAGATATGGGACGCTGTAAGATTTGAAGTAGATCAAAGAGGGAAAAAAGGTCAATTTATTTTAACAGGTTCAGCTACTCCTGCTCAAAAAGGTATATTACATAGTGGTGCAGGTAGAATATCAACGTTAAGAATGAGGCCTATGTCTTTATATGAATCAAGAGATTCATCAGGACAGATTTCATTTGAAGATATTTGTAATGAAAGATATAAAAACATAGCTAATGATGAGATAAGGTTAGACAGACTTATAATGTTGATAATAAGAGGTGGATGGCCAGGAAGCATAGATAGTAAGGAGTCAGAATATACGATTATAGCAAAAGAATACTTGAATGCTATTATCAATCATGATATCTACAGACTTGAAGGTATTAACAGGAATACTCGAAAAATGAACCTACTACTTAAATCTTTAGCAAGAAACGAAAGTACTACAGCATCAATCAACACATTAAAAAAAGATATTAAAGAAACAGATGAAGAAGATTTAGATAATGATACAATTTCGCTCTATTTGACTCTATTTGAAAGAATGTTCCTAATCGAAAATCAAAAGGCCTTTTCTTCAAACATTAGATCTTCAACTAGGATAAAACAGTTAGATAAAAGGCATTTTGTTGATCCATCATTAGCATGTGCATTACTTAATGCATCAGAGGATATGCTTATAAACGATTTAAATACATTAGGTTTTCTATTCGAAGCTTTATGTGAGAGAGATTTAAGAATTTATGCTGAATCATTTAATGCAAAAATATATCACTATCAAGATTATGATGGAGATGAAATCGATTCTGTTGTTGAGTTAGACAATGGAGACTGGGTTGCTATAGAAATAAAACTTGGAAGCAATCAAATTGATGAAGCGGCGACTAACTTGTTAAAAATAAAAAATAAAATCAAAAATGATGGAGGTAAGCCTCCAAAGGTTCTTTGCGTAGTTTGTGGAATATGTAAGGCCGCCTACTTAAGAGATGATGGAGTGTATGTTATGCCAATAACAGCATTAAAAAATTAACACTTTGGAATCGCTTAAATCAGCAATTGGACACCGGACATCCACAAGACGTACCGGTCAGATTTGTTCCTTTATGGTCTGAATGACAGCGGATACATCTTCTTGACCTGAAGCTTATAAGCTCTATGTCTGTTGACAGGAATCCTTCTTTTATCGGCTCTTCACGCATCAGATCCGTGCTGAGATATTTTTTATTATCGTCTGAAAATACGGTGACAACAGTACGCTTGTGACCCAACTCATTTTGCACCTTCAAAGCCGCTATAAAATTAGCTCCGGATGATATGCCGACTCCAAGACCTAATTGGTTGGCAAGCTTCTGAGCCATAATGATGGCATCGCCGTCGTCTACCTCTATGATAGAATCCAGCTCATCTAGTTTCACAATATCAGGAATGAACTCGTCAGATATTCCCTGAATCCTATGCTTACCCACTTTATAACCAGTTGACATGGTCGGTGAGTTGCTTGGTTCCATAGGGTGTATCTTTATAGCCGGATTTTGTTCTCTCAAATATTTTCCAATCCCCATGATTGTGCCGCCTGTTCCCACACCGGCAATAAAGGCATCGGGAATCAGATTCTGGTTTCTTAACTGGTGCCAGATTTCAGGACCGGTTGTGAGATAATGGGCTTCACTGTTGTTTTGATTTGAGAACTGGCAGGGTAAGAAGCTGTCATCCAAGGTTTGTGCTAATTCTTCCGACATTCGGATGCTACCTAAAAAGCCACCCTGCTCCTGGCTAACCAGACGAATGTCTGCGCCGAAGCTCTTGATTAGGTTGATTCTCTCAGAACTCATCCAGTCAGGCATGAAAATGGTGACATTATGACCGAGGGCTTTTCCCAATGCAGAAAAAGCGATCCCTGTATTGCCACTGGTTGCTTCTATTATTCTGGACTCTGGTTTGATATCATTGTTCTCATAAGCCTTCCTTAATATATGAAGGGCCATACGATCCTTAATACTCCCCGTCAGATTATAGTGTTCGGCTTTTACATGGATAGTTCTATCCTCACCCTTATACCGAAACTGTATCTCCAGCAAAGGTGTTCCACCGATCATACATGATAAAAACTGGAACTTGCTGTTCAAATCTGAATTTGTCATGATAATACCTCCTGTTTATAAAAGCAATTAATAATAAGGATTATATAATAAATAAAGAGAATAGAAAAGACATTATTGAAAAACCGTAACCCGACTGTAATAATAACCGTACATTTATAATATATACTGTAAGTGGTGGAAGTTTACACAGTTCCAGACAAATACCAAGGTTGTGAGAGTAATGAGAAAAATAATTCTTTTGATAGCATTAATACTAGCCTTATCTGCAGGCTCTGCTTATGCTGTCGAATTTTCAGATATAAAGGACACAAAATACGAGGAAGCAGTTGAGTTCCTATCAGCCTACGGCATTATCAACGGCTATCCCGATGGCACCTTCAGACCAGACCAACCTATCACTAGAGGAGAGGTGTCTAAGATTGCGACCTATATGATGGGGTATGGTGATTTCGCGAAAAATATGGAAAGTAATTATACGGACATGGATGGCCACTGGGCAACCCGATACGTAGATATAGCCAATGCCTTTGATATTGTACAGGGCTATCTCGATGGCAGTTTTGGACCGGACAACATCATCACCTACTCAGAAGCCGTGACCATGGTGGTTAGGACATTGGGATACACAGATATAAGTCTGCCTGGATCCTGGCCCTACGATTACTTTGTCAAGGCGGGAGATTTGGGGATAGTCAATGATATTCCCATCAGTGCAGGAGATGCCACGAGAGGAGATATGGCTCTGATGGTCTACAGAACAATCTTTCAGGAAAAGGGATCGGTTAATAGCAAGACAGAGTTATGGGAAGGAAAGGATACAACTCTTCTGTCCAATATCGGTTATAAAGAACAAGCCCAGATTACCAAAGACAAAATCACCGATGCTACCCTATATCCTCAGCTTTCAGAATATCTCTATTACACAGGTGAATTATACTATAATCAAAATAATCAGATAGTTTATTTTAAGAATATTGGGACTATGGAATTCAACGGCATTGTCAAAGCTATCACAGGAAATGTCATCATTCTTGAAGACCCCAATGGCAATAGAAAACCCTTCGACACAGCAGGTGCGAATATTAATATGAACAATGCAACTGCATCGATCAATTCTCTTTTAAACGCCAATGCAAAGGTTGTATATGAAGAAGTAAGTGGCAATGGTGTGAGTGTTAAAGGTGTTGTAGCAACCAAGGCAACTAGAATATTTCTTGCCAGTGCAGAATACAACGGTGGCAGCAATTTCAATGGTTTGATAATACCAACAACAGATGGCCAACCAAATTACAGCCAAATAAAGGTCAGTGGTGCAGTTTCAACCATTAATGATATCAAAATCAATGATGTGGTTTATGCCTATGAAACCGACGAACCTAACTTTAGAAAAACCCATCTGGAAATGCAGGTGGTCCGGAACCATGTCGAGGGCGCTATGACGGTAACCGGCAGCAATACTAAAGACGGTTACAGTGTTATAGGAGGCAGGCGTTACGATCACAGTGATATCTACACGCCATCAACACCATTCGCCCCCGGTTATTACGTGGTAGCTTACCTGGATGCTTTGAACCAGGTCGTTAAATACAACGTAGTAAGAGATCTGCAACAACCCGATAGTTATGGCTTTATTCTGTCTCTGAGCCAGAGCAACAGCCAGGATATATTCAACATCAATATACTAGACAATACAGGTCAGTCAAAGAGCTATACAATCAGCAAAACAACAATGGTCAGTCTCGGTCTAACAGCAGGCAATGTCATCAAGTACAACCTGAGAGACAATCTGATTGGAAATGCTACCAAAATGACACTTCAAAGCTATGATGGTAGCTATAATGACACTACCAGACAATTAATCGCTACAAACGCTTCATTAAATAGCAACACCATTATTTTCTACAAGAACGGTGGATCATGGTCTAAGATTACCCACGATAAGCTCGCCATGTTCATCAAAGCCAGAATCCTCAAGAGTACAAATGGGAGCTATGTGGAACTGATGCTGCTGGATGAGGGCATCAAGGTCAGTTATCCAACAACCCTATATGGTGTGGTCATGGACAACGCCATGGTATTGGATGCCAACGGTGACAGGGTACACAAATGGCAGACACTGATAGATGGCAGGACAGATTATCTCTATAGTAGTCCAACATTTACCGAATCTTTAAATGCATTGAATAATAATAAAAACCAGTTTCTGAAATTGAACATGACACAGGACAGAGTCCAATCATTTAGTGTTGTCAAACCGGAGATTGACTCGTTACCTTTAGAGAAATTCTATGACAAGAATCTATTAAAAATACAGGGAACTTTTTATGAACACTCAAGTAACTTGACAATCTATCAGGCAACAAAAACCGATACTGGATATAGCATTACAGGAACCATAGTCAAATCGGAGATCAATGAAGGCGATCTGGTCAGTCTTTATGATATCTATGGCAATTTTGACGGCAAAATAGACACAATAATCGTCATAAAGCAGTAAAAACACATTATTGTAACACACATGTAATATTAGCACAGTCTATTAGTGATAGTATTAGAATGTAAATATGCGATTAAATCGCAAAAAAATTTATAGGAGGAACAAAAACATGAAGAAAATTCTTTCATTAGTACTAGTCATAGCATTAGTACTGGGATCATTCAGCTTCGCGTTCGCAGATAGTCATGTACCAGCAGATGTTGTTGGCGAAGATTACCAGCAAGCTGTTGAAGTCTTGATGGCTCTTGGTGTTGTCAATGGTTATCCAGATGGCACATACAAGCCTGAGAGAGTCGTAACAAGAGCGGAAATGGCCAAATTATTGGTTGAAGCACTTGGATACGGACAACTTGCAGGTGGAACAGCTCCGTACAGCGACACAGCTGGACACTGGGCACAAGGTAGCATCGGATTAGCAACAGGCATTGGCCTTGTTCAAGGCTATCCAGATGGCACTTTCAAACCGGATGACTATGTAACATTTGACGAAGCGGTTACTATGATTCTTAGAGCATTGGGTTACACTGATGAGTCTCTGAGAGGCGCATGGCCAACAAACTACAAAATCAAAGCGATAGACCTTGGTCTTTATGATGGCACATCAGCTCAAACTGGTGACGCTGACAGAGGAAACATAGCGATTATGTTGTTCAATGCTTTGGACATGGCACAAGTTGAGATTAAAGAAGGCGTTGCAACAGAAGTTGTAATAGATTCTGTAGTTCAAAAGCTTATCGATAAAATTGGTGACAAAGTAAGAGATGAAATAGAGTATGCTATGATTTATGATGAAGATTCAGATGTTTATCTAGAGACGGCTATAGACTTGACACCTTATCTATATCATGATATTACTTACTATCTAAACAGAGACGATGAAGTAGCGTATGTTTCAAAGGTTCATACTAAAGAATTTGTTGGGACTGTCACTGCAACAGCTTCTGCTTTAATGGTAAGTGTAGAAGATGCAAATGAATTAGAAAGAACATTTGACACAACTGGTGCGTCATTATTCTTTAATGGAGATGAAGCTCCTTCAACAATGGACGTAACTGACTTAAACACAAACGGTACAGCAACTGTTAGAGTAATATACACTGGAACTGCAGGACCTAATGCAGTGGTTAAAGGTGTGGTTGCAGAACAATTCAGAACAGTTCAAATTGACTCGGTTTATAATGTAAGATCACCATTCCAGTTGAATGGGACCAACATCAAATTACCAGTCGCTTTGGATAGTGATGATGATGAAGTATTAGATACAGCAAATCTGACTATAATGGGAGATGTTGCTACTTTATCAGCAATAGAAGAAGATGATGTAGTTCACGTTTATGAATCAGCTAAAGATAGTGAAAAAGCTGGTTATCCATCAGTAGTTAAGCTTGTGGTTGCTAGAAATGTAGTTACTGCTGACTATGTACTGAAATCAGGCAGCAACTATACATTTGGAAACGTAGTTTACCAACTATCTCCTACTACTGGAACTATAGTATTTGTTAATCCGGATGGAGAATCATATGATCTATTCCTAGATAAAGATGGTAAAATATTTGCAGCTGAACTTGCTTCTGAAACAGCAGCTGCGACAGGATACGGTGTATTTGTAGCGGAAGCAGATGGTACAGCATCCTCAACTGATAGCACCGTAATTGGTGGTGGATCAAATTATGTAAAAACTACCCCAAGAGTACAATTGTTTACAGCAGGTGGAGATTTAGTTACATATAATGTAACTACTGGAACTTTAAAAACAGCGACTACCACTTGGACTGCTGGAGATACTGTTGATATAGGTGCTGACTTAGATCTAGTTTATAGCGGTACTATTGATACAACGGGAAATATCTCTGTTAGCACAACAGCTATAAAAGGAACACTCGTTAAGTATGAGTTGAACTCTAGTGGCGAGTTGACATCTTTAGCGATTATGGACAACGCTTATATAGCAGCAGAATTTGATAAAGATGATATGCTATTGGACGGATACTATGTAACTGCAGCAACTGTGATATTCAATACTTCATCTACTGATGAAGATGATTGGACAGTGGTAGACTCATCTAGACTTACAGACACAATAACAGGAGACTATGCCGCTTCAACAACAAATTATAGAGTTTTAGCTATGACTGTTGATAACATTAGCACAGCAGAAACATATGCAGTTATCAAGACAATTGGTGCATTCTATGATGGTGATGAATTGGTACAAAGAGTTACCGCTTATGTAGATGGTGTTTCTGTAACTTATTTGACTGATAACAGTGCTTTGTTTACCAACACTAACGTTAAAGTTGGTGGACATGACGAGTCACTTGTTATATTAGAATTTGATGGTGACAGAATAACAGACTTTACTACAGAAGGTGCAATTACCACTGATGTAGAAATTACAGTTGACACAATCGAGACTTTAGGATTTAGACATACAGACGGTCAATTGTATAGAATAGCATCTGATGCTGTAGTTTATGTAAGAGACGGTAGTACTTCTTACACAACAACTGTTGGAGAAATGTCTTCAGTAATCAGAAATGACAATGTAACATTGTTTAACACAGTAACAGAAAGTAGTGGACCAGTAGTTTACGAAATAATCCTTCTGGACATTACAACTACACCATAACAAAAGCACAAAACATTATTCTATAAGCCTTTAAGGCGAACAGAACGGTGTTAAGCAAAGGAGCAGCTCAGCTGCTCCTTTTGTTATGAAGAAACGCTTTTTCGATTGACAAGTGTATCTACATTGTATATACTTGACTCAAGAGGTGATACTGATGCAGACAAGAATTCAAAAATGGGGAAACAGCCAAGCAGTAAGGCTTCCAAAAGTCTTGCTTGAAGAATTGCAGCTCCATGAAAATGATGAGGTTGAATTAAAGGTAGAAAGTGGAAACTTAATAATCATACCACTCAAAAAACACATAACACTACAAGAGAGAATAGCGGAGTATCAGGGAGATTATGTTGTAGAGGAATGGGAAACAGGAAAAACTGAAGGAAATGAGGTGCTCTGATGATATATATACCAGATCAAGGAGATATCATTTATCTACAGTTCAATCCTCAGGCAGGTCATGAACAAATGGGAACAAGACCAGCAATTGTTGTCAGCAATAAAATATATAATCAGTTTACCAAACTGGCTATTGTATGTCCCATAACATCAAATGAAAAGGGTTTTCCGTTACATGTTTTGCTAGATGATCGAACAAAGACAACAGGCGTCGTTATGTGTGAACAGATGAAGGTTCTTGACATATACGCCAGAAAAGCAACGTTTTATGAGAGAGCACCTCAAAATATTGTGGATGAGGTAATTGATATACTATTTGGTTTCATAGAGAAGGAAATGGAAAGTTCGTTGTGACAGGCTTACCATTTCTTATTTCTTTTTTTGTCACTAAAACTTTCTGAGGGATGATAGCATCAATAGAAAAGTTACCACTTTGGACAGTTAGACTGATGATTTCTAATCCAGGAATAATGGTGTATAATCTTTCAAGATAAGGTTTCACAGCTCTTATTGTGCTATCATCCATGTAATTTTCAGGAAGGGGGACAGGTCCAAGATGGAAGCTCTCCGGATGCCAATTCAGCTGGTTGTTGGTCACACTTATTGATGCAATACCGTATATATTGACTCTATCAGGCAGAGGAAATGGAATCTTATCTGCAACATCCGAGTAAAGCTCACTCATCAGCTTTTTGTAACTTACTGTGCAAGAGGCTTCTACATTGCCGTTTTGCATGGCTCTCACTTGAATATTATCAAACCATAAGAAGCTAGGAGCGATACCGTTAAGAAATGCAGAGGCTTCTTGATTGGTCAATATAAATGTTCTTCTCTCATAATCTCTGAATTCAAAACTGTAATCTTCAATCATTTTCTTATCTGGTCCTGTATTACCAATAGCACCAAGAAGAAAAACAGCTAATTGATTATATGATTTAGATGAGAGTGTTATGCCATCAACAATTATCTCCATTCCTGTCTTTCTCAGGGCTCTTGAGTAGTCATCTGGGGTATACGATATACCAAGATCCTTCGGATTAAAAAGAGTCATACCTGAGTACACATAAAAGGCTGAGGTGGTTAGTGTTAGTATAAGTATCAGAAAAATAAATCCTTTGATTTTAGATTTCTTCTTTTTCATAATAAAACATCCTTATTATTATTCTATATATTTATATCTAAATTATACCATTATATACAGCAAAAAGATACCTTGAGCGGAAAAAGGTATCTTGGCGTCTTGGTTTATCATAGTTTTATAAATTATTGAATTTTTGAGCAAAATGCCGGATAGCATCCTCATCTATCTCAGATTTGGAAGCGGTTGTCTTAGATACTTTCTTGACGATGGTTTTATCCAGAAAATTCATTTTCTCAAGGATGAATTCACCTCCGAAGCAATCTTTAGCGACTGCTTTCTCCAATAACTCAGGTGGATAATTGGAATTCAACTCGGTAGCAATGACCTCTTTCTCCTGCACTCCACAGATAAAAAGACCTATATTTTTCTGACTTAACTCATTGAGATTGTTCTTGCAGAATTCTGTTACTTCTTTCTGTATTTTACTGATATAGATTGAACCGCCAATAATGATATTATCATAGGCATTAAGGTCTGCTGAACTGTTCTTTTTTAAATCAAACAGGGTCACATCTCCCTTTAGTTCCTTTTCCAACAGCTTGGCGCACTTTTCTGTGCAGCCGTATTTACTTGCATATGCGATCAGTGTTTTCATTTGATTATACTCCTTAATCTATTTATTATTTCTATTGCTCTAAAGCATTTTCTATGGCCTTTAGATAGGCCTTGGATGTAACGGTAGCACCACTCACTGTATCGACTCTGGTATCCTGAGCACTGATTACTTTTTCAAATAGTACATCACTGACACCCTCCTGGACAAATCTGACATTGTCAAAGACGTCTATTTTTGTTATTCTACCACTCTCCACATGGACCTCAAGAGTATTTGTCCATCTACCCGATACGTAAGACCCTGAATAAGATCCGTCGCTTACATTTGAGGGATTGATGCCGTTAAGGGTTACTTCTGCTGTTTCACTCAAATCACGGGTAAGATAGTATATACCTCCTGATGCCGTGACAATGATCAAGATGATAATGATCAATACAATTTTAAAGCTTTTCTTCATTTTCTATTCCTTTCCTTTCATGTTTGTTTTATCAATAGTAGCTATTTTTGATACAGTATCATTGACAAAGTAGTCAATCAGCCTTTCTTTTTGCTCCTCATCCAGACTCTTTTCGACCGAGATTTTAACAATAAGACCAAATGTAGACACAGCGACCATCTGAGCAATCAGCTCCAGCTCATCTTCTGAGGCGTCCCGGTTTTCCTCGATCTCTTTGATACATTGATAGAGTACAGCTAGTGCCGGTTTCTGCTTTGATGCACCTCTAAATAACGAGGAGGTGTAATTTAGGGCTTCTGGTGAGGTATTTAGCTGAGCATTCATATATTCGTCAGACATGGCTATAGAGGCTTTGATATAGCTTTTGGACATCTCAATAAGCTTGTCCTTTCCCTTGAGATGCTCGAGATTTGTGCCTGATATAGCGCTTAGAATCTTAGAATACCCCTTTTGCATGACAACATTTAGAATCTCTTCTTTGTCTTCAAAATAATGGTAGATAGTAGCAGGCGAATACTCAATTTGTCTTGCAATTTTTCTAATAGAGAGGCCATCTATGCCGTCAGTGGCGATGATGTCCTCGGCAGCCTCTATGATGATATGCTTCATATTCTCTATCTCGCGGTCTCTTCTTCTCTTCAATGGCACATTAATCACTCCTTAATTGAACGATATTCGAATATTAAACACTGTTCGATATTAATTTAACAGAACCCCGAATGTTTGTCAAGATAATTTTAAAATATTCAAAAAAAAATTTGACAAAGTGAAAATTTAGGAGTAACATTCATAAGTGAGTTTTGAGATTTTGATTAATATTTAACAGGAGGAGTAATCATGAGAGAGGAAGTAGTAGTAGTTAACAATGAATGGGCAGACCCATCTGCATTAGGGCTGTTCGGACTGGCGATGGTAACATTAGTCGCATCATCACAAAAATTAGGCATCACAAGCGGTATGTCATTCATCATTCCATGGGCAATTTTCTTAGGCGCTTTCGCGCAATTATTCGCCAGTATCATAGATGGCAAGAAAAATAATACTTTTGGCATGACAGCTTTTGGAGCTTATGCGTTTTTCTGGTTGGCAATAGCAATGAGCTGGATGATCAATATGGGTGTTTTCGGACCTGAACTGGCTGGTGCTGTCGATTTTAAAGAGTTAGGATTTGCATTTATCGGTTATTTGGTGTTTTCACTGTTTATGACCATCGGATCAATGGAAACCAACAAGGTGTTGTTTATCATATTCTGTTTGATTGATTTGCTGTTTATTGGACTTGCATTGAATTCATTCGGTATCGCACCTGAATTTAGTCATCAACTAGCTGCTTATTCAGAGTTTATAATCGCTATGGTATCATTATATGGCGCAGGCGCAAGTGTTCTTAACAAGCATTTTGGAAAACCGTTTCTACCGGTTGGAAAACCCTTTGGTATATTCAAAGGAGAAAAGGTACCTAAAGCAATTATACCTGCAGCATCTTAATACATTATATATAATAAGACATTCAAAAACTCTGAGATAATTTCTCAGAGTTTTTTATATCTAAATTTAGTTATGGGCAAGTCTACTCGCAGCTGCTGCAGCGATACCGGCTACAAGGTCATCCAAAAATGTATGGATATTATTGCCTTTTGTGTCCAACTTTTTCAGAATACCAGGCTTGGCTTTGTCTAGGTATCCGTAGTTGGTGAACCCGATACTACCATATAGATTAACAATCGACAATGGTATGATTTCATCGATACCGTAAAGAGGCTCATCAGACTCAATGATGCTTTGAAGGGGCTCAGGGAGTCTTTTTTCTTCTGCCAGTTGATCCAATGCGACTCCTGTGAGGACAGCATGAGCCACCTCGCGTTTTTTAAGAACAGCCTTAACATTTTCAAGACAGATTTCAAGTGTCAGTTCCGGCTGATAGGGCTTTTGAAGATCCAGCACAATGATAGCGATGTCTTCCAATGCTACCCCTCGTTCCCTTAAAATCGAGTTAGTTTTTTCTTCCAACATTTCCATAGTTATTTCAATCATCTGATTTATTTCCTCCTTTGATCTGATTTTACGTTTGAGACTCGGTTTTTACAGATAGGTTTATTATAGCTTGATTTGGATAATATGACAATGAACTTCAAAGTTTAAAACATCTCAAAAAAGTGGTATAATTAAAAAACACATTGATTATAAAGGAGAGTGTTAGTATGTATGATGTTCTGATCAAGCATGGAACTGTGATAGATTTCGAAAACAACAAGAAAATTTCAGCCGATGTCGGCATAAAGGATGGCAAGATAATAGATGTCGGACATTGCACCGAAAGTGCGAAGGAGACAATAGACGCCAGAGGAATGGTAGTCTCACCAGGATTTATTGATATTCATATGCACGAGGAGATCATAGGCAATACGGATGATGGCGATGATTATGACATCGCCAACAAAATGATTAAAATGGGTGTTACAACGGCTGCAGCGGGAAACTGTGGCAACAACAGACAAAAAACAGATGCTTTTATGGATTTTGTGGAAAATAACGGTGCTCCCATCAATTATCTGAGCTACATCGGCCACAATTTCCTGAGAAACGAACTGGGGATTGACACCTACAGATCTTCAACCAAATCAGAGATCACCAAGATGAAAGAGATGGCAAAGATATACATCGAGAAGCATGGTGCTATCGGCATATCTTTTGGAATTGAGTATTCACCGAGTATCACCTTTGAAGAATTGGTGGAAATGGGATCAGCAGTAGACTATGACAATATATTGTTGTCTGCCCATTACAGGGCTGATGCAGATCGATCCTCTGAATCTATCAAAGAGATGATAGAGATATCAAGACTGACCAAAAAGTCAATGCAGATTTCACATATTGGCAGTTGCTCAGCCTTCGGACATATGACGGAAGCGCTAAGACTAATCAAAGAGGCAAGAGAAGAAGGGCTAAGTATCGAAGCGGATTGCTATCCCTATGATGCGTTCAGTACCCGTATCGGAAGCGCCGTATTTGATGAGGGATGCTTTGAATCCTGGAAAAAATCCTACGACAGCATACTGTTGACAGAAGAGCCTTTTAAAGGCAAGTATTGTGATGAGGAGCTGTTCTATAAGGCTAGAAAGGATTACCCTGCCATGCTAGCGGTGGCATTTGTTATGAACGAGGAAGAGGTTGTTGAAGCGTTGAATGCACCATTCGTCTATGTTGCAAGTGATGCCCTGCTTAATAGAGCACAGGGGCACCCTAGAGCAGCAGGTACTTTCCCAAGGGTATTGGGTAAATTTGTCAGGGAAGATAAAAGCATGGAGTTCATAGACGCACTGAGAAAGATGACACTACTTCCTGCCAAAAGACTGGGGCTTGATACCAAAGGCGACATTAAGCCGGGTATGGATGCTGACATAACAATCTTCAATCCAAATACCATTATTGATAGGGCCACCTTTATCAGTCCGGTAGAGCCACCTGAAGGAATCGAATATGTTTTGGTCGACGGTCAGATAGCCTTGAAGCACAAGTCAATCATCAAGGGTAGACTAGGCAAGGCAATACGAAGAAATCAACTATCATGGGGCAAGTAATTGCCCCTTTTTTATATGGAAGGATGACTTCATTTATGATATAATCAAAAAGATTTAGTGCTTAGAATATTAACGATTTGAGGAGTGTCAAATGGCTAAAAAGAGAATCAAAAAAACAAAACCTTTGGAGAAGAAAAAGGATCTGAATTGGTACATTCTGTTGCCCATTCTTTTTATTGTAGGAATCCTACCCTTAATTGTATTTGCAAAGGTTATTGAGGTTGAAGGACTTGAAAGAATTAATTGGAAGGGTGCTGATACCAGCATAGATTTTTTCAGCTATTATAAATCGGTTATCTTTGTGGCTGTGTCCTATCTGTCAGTGGTTTTGCTTTTTTTATTGAGGCTGACTGGTCAATTCAGATTTAAGCTTTCGAAATACCACATCAAATTTTATATCCCGCTAGCTGTTTATATTGTTTTTGTCATTGCATCGTTCTTCAATGCTGATTATCGTGTTGTAGCCTCAAGAGGATTCATTGAGCTGTTTCAAGGGGTGTATGTATTGATTGGTTATGGTTTGTTGGTGGCGGCAGTCATGAATTTTGTCCAAAATGAAAAGCATGTGAAGGCTATAGTCGGGGCTTATATATTTGTCGGTTCTATGACAGCGGTGCTGGGTATAGGACAGTACTTCGGGTTTGATTTTTTCAAGACCATGTTTGCCAGATATCTGATACTACCCGAATATTTGCACCATATCGCTGAATCACTGGAATTCACATTCGGTAAGTACACTATTTATGCGACTATGTATAACACCAATTTTGTCGGTAGCTTTGCTGCAATTTTGTTGCCGTTATCTTTTGCATTGTTCATGTATGCCAAGGACAAAAAACAAATTGTACTGTCCGGTGTCTTTTTTGCTCTGATGTGTTTCGTCTGGATAGGTTCCAATTCAAGGGCTGGCTATCTGGGTGTGGCTTTTAGCTTTATATTTATAATATTGTTGTTTAGAAAAGAAATCAAAAGGAATTTTAAGAGATTATCCGTATTACCCATTGCTTTTTTAGTAATCATCATCATCATGAATACTGTTTCGGGCGGAAAAGTACTGAGGGAATTTGGTTCTCTGGATATTGGCGCTGAAATACAAAGGCTGGGAGCAGACAGGGAGAATAGGCTAAGATTTGAGAATCTGGTATTTGATGGGGATTCTTTGGCGATTATCACTACTGCAGAAAGCCTGAAAATTGTATATGAAGATGAACAAATGACATTTGAAGACTTGGAAGGAAATCCGCTGGCTATTGATATCAATGCCCAGACTATAACACTCGTAGACGAAAGATACAAGGATTACTCGATTGTGCTTGATGAAGACAGAGGAAAATTTGAGGTTAAGGCCTATCATCAGCGCTTTGATATCTATTTCACTGCTGATGGGTTCAGAATGGCTGGATCTGGAGGTGTTCTAGGCGTCTCGGAGAATCCATCAAGACTATCGATTATGGATGGACATGAGAGATTTGCATCGTCAAGGGGATATATATGGTCAAGAAGCTTACCAATGCTAAAGGATGCATTCTTTGTAGGCTACGGACCGGATATGTTTACCATCGAGTTTCCACAGAGGGATTATGCTGGAAAGATGAATGCATTCAATAACGAATCAATCATTGTAGATAAACCACATAACATGTATCTCCAAATCGGAATCAATACTGGGTTTATTTCACTGCTGGCGCTGTTAGCTATTTACGTGATGTACGCTATCGATAGCATGAAGCTTTATTTCAGAAGGGATTTGAAGACGCTGTTGGATTATGTAGGTATCGGTGCCTTTACAGGTATTATGGCCTATCTGGGGGCAGCCTTCTTCAACGATCAGATTATCTCTGTTGCACCGCTGTTTTACGTTATGGTAGGCCTAGGTATAGCTATCAATGGAATCATCAAGAAACAAACCGTTTAAAAGCCCTTGGGGCTGTAGTATTTCATTTTGATGGTGTTTTTACTGTTTTCGTAGTTAAAGACTTCTCCGGTTTCAAAGGAGAAGTTTTTTATTATTTTCGCAATCTCCTGATTTGTGTCATTGTCACCCGATATCTGGAAAAGTCCGGTCATTTTGGTTGATGCATCCTGAACTGCTTTTTCAAACAGATCTGGGTAGGAGGCGTCAGATATTATATCCTTGTCGCATGGATGCAGCCACTTGTTATGCTTGAGATTCATATAGTCATCTATATCTTTGATGTTTTTTTGTATGAAGGCCTTGGAAAAGGCATGAGGTTTTCCGATGATCTTCTCGATTATCTTGGCAAGGATTCGTTTTATGCCCAATGAATCCGGAAAGAGAGAGAGGAGTTGTGAGTAATCTCCTATACATGTTTTGACAGCACCTTCGGGCAACGCTTTGCCAGAGATTCTTCCAATAACATAGGCATGGAAATCCTGAATCATCTGAATATCGGTATCTGAAGCAGGGATAATTTTTCTAGAATCAAAGGTAACAGCATCATCGTATCCTTGGAGTTTGCAATTAAGCACATCAAGAATCATCTCATATTCCTTGTGCAGATGTGATGCAAATCCAGAAAAGAAAAATATAAAGGGGTGCGAGATAGAATCCAAGGAATGATGACAGGCATAGCCCAATATATAAGAAAGGATATTATCCTTGATTGCAGCGTTTTCTGGTTTTTGGCAGTATTCAATCATAGTTGCAAATAAAAGATTGGTTTCGGATGCGTGTATTATTTCACCAAACTTGGCGTAACCTAAATTCTTGTTCCATGGCACAACACCGTGATACAAGAAAAAATCAGGTCCCTGGCAACCGAAATTAAAAAGGATTCTATTTTTTTCAATGATTTCATTGATTGAATCATCAACTAGTTTTAGCGCTTCCTCACCACAATAGTAGTGATTGATAAAGTCTGACATTTCATCACTCCTTGATAACGATTTCATGTCATTATACAACAAGATTGGTTGACAAAACAAGAGTATCGATGTAAACTAAGAATGAACACATGAGCAAGTATTCATATGAATGAGGAGGATTTATGGATAAGGATTTACAGCGTTGCGATGCCTACTGCATACATGAAGACATCGTATCAACTGCAAGAGACAATATGCTTCATGAAGATATGGTGATGGAGCTTTCAGAACTGTTTAAGGTTTTGGGTGATGGAACACGTATCAATATACTAAGAGCACTCGCCATCAATGAGATGTGCGTCTGTGATATTGCAGCTTTGCTTTGCATGAGCCAATCCGCCATATCACATCAGCTGCGGACATTGAAGAATGCCAGACTTGTCAAATTCAGAAGAGATGGCAAAAATATTTATTACTCACTTGACGATGAGCATGTGGAGCATATGTTTAATCAAGGAATCGAGCACATAAAGCATAGGTAATTTTAATAAACAGAAAGGAAGATGTATATGTCAGAAAAACAGACTTGTGGTTGCGGTCATTGTGAAATCAATTTTGCAGATGAATTGAAAGAAAAAGAAAACCAGCTTGTGATGGTTGATAAAAAACCAAATATTAATGCTAACATCATCAGGATTATATTCGGTGCACTTATTTTTATAATAGGAATAGTTGTCAGGGCTAATAATTACGCACCTATTCTTCATGTTATTGCTTACGTCATTTTGGGTTATGATGTTATTTTGACAGCATTTAGAAACCTGATCAAAGGTAAGGTTTTCGATGAAAATTTTCTGATGACTGTGGCAACTTTTGGTGCCTTGATTATTGGTGAATATCCTGAGGCAGCAGCTGTTATGCTATTCTATAGCGTGGGAGAGCATCTGCAGGATCTGGCAGTCGACAATTCCAGAAAATCTATCAAAGCCTTGCTTGATATCAAACCTGATTATGCCAACCTGGAATGTGAAAAACATCTGGAAGTGGTTAAGCCAGAATTAGTAAGGGTTGGCCAGATTATAGTCATCAAGCCAGGGGAAAGGATACCTTTGGATGGCATTATTGTTGAAGGCTCGACTTCCGTTGATAATTCAGCATTGACAGGTGAATCGATGCCCAGGGAGTATGTGCCTCAGGATGAATTGCTGGCAGGAGGCGTAAACCTCACGGGAGTGGTCAGAGTAAGGGTCACTAAAATCTTTGGAGAATCTACTGCTTCCAAGATTTTGAAGCTTGTAGAGGAAGCCTCTCAGAATAAAGCTCATACAGAGAATTTCATTACCAAATTTGCAAGATATTACACACCGGCAGTTGTCGGTCTCGCAGCTCTAATTGCGATTGTACCGCCGCTGATTTTGTATGGTGGCATAACCAGAGAATGGGTTTACAGAGGTTTGATATTCTTGGTGGTGTCATGCCCATGTGCGTTGGTTTTATCTATCCCACTGGCATATTTTGGGGGCATAGGGGCAGCGTCAAGGAAGGGCATACTGGTTAAAGGTGGCAATTATCTTGAGGCCTTGGTTAGTGCAGACCGCGTCATATTTGACAAGACAGGCACATTGACGAAAGGAAAATTCTCTGTGACTGGGATATTTCCCGCCGATAACATTAGTCAGGATGACTTGTTGTTTTACGGAGCTTATGGGGAGTTTTATTCCAACCATCCTATAGCAAATTCGATTAAGCAAAAATTTTCTATTGATGTCGACAAGAGTCTAATAGAGAATCATGAGGAGCTATCAGGATTCGGTATTAGGGCAATAATAAAGGGTAAAGACGTGCTGGTCGGTAGCGGTAAGTTGATGGAGAATCAACTGAGTGATTTTGGCGGCGAGTCAGATGACTTGGAAGGTACAGTTGTACATGTTGCGGTTTCAGGAGATTATTACGGTTACATGACTGTAGCGGATATGATAAAAGAAAGTAGCTATAAAGTTGTTGAAAATCTTAAAAAACTGGGTATTAGTGAAGTCGTTATGTTGACTGGAGACAATAAAAAAACCGCCCTAAAAATCGGTAGTGAACTGGGAATAGATAAGACATACTATGAACTGCTACCGGACGCTAAGGTTGAAATCATGAAAGGTCTTCTGAATAAAGAGACAAAAACCATAGCTGTAGGAGACGGCATCAATGATGCACCCTTACTGGCAGGCGCAGATATCGGATTCGCCATGGGAGCATTGGGATCTGATGCTGCAGTGGAAGCGGCAGATATTGTGCTGATGAATGACAATCCTTCACAGATTGCGGAGAGTATCATAATCGCCAGAAAAACGCGAGCCATCGTATGGCAGAATATTGTATTTGCCCTGGGAGTAAAAGCGATTGTGATGATATTGAGCACATTTGGCCTGGCAGCCATGTATCAGGCAATATTCGCAGACGTTGGTGTTGCATTAATAGCCGTTATCAACTCAACAAGAATCATGAAAGGCTGATCACACGATCAGCCTTTTCTTAATAGTGTGCCCAGCATGGGCACAATCTTAAGGGTTAAAGTCCCAAGTCTGCCCTAGTAGTGGGAAAGACATAGCCAAAGGCAAGGGTGTCGTGAGTGATTGCGAATCTGAAGGAAGCCGGAAGGCAAATCTCTGGTCTGACA
>CAKMKB010000033.1:0-6644 GCA_927435965.1 uncultured Clostridia bacterium | reverse complement strand
GTACTGCTTTGTACTGCTTTCTAATTCTCTAAAGAATTACGTTGACTATGTGTTATTCTATTGTCTATGTGCGTCTGTTTTTGCCCGTCTTCCCGACTGACAACTTTAGTAGTTTAACATTTATCTGTGCAAAGTGTCAATACAATTTTAGACTTTAGTTTTTAAAATTTTCGACTACTCTCATAGATTATCATCGATTAATTGCCACATTTCAGGCTTGCTATAATCCAATGCCCATGCAGCTACTCCACTAAGCCCATATTTATGAACTAAATCCAATCTGTTCTGAAGAGAAATCTCATCTTCTATCCAAATTTGATATTTGATATTATCGATTTGTACCTCTCCGTAATTCTGTCCGGCTTCCTCATCATATGTGATGACAAATCCATTTGCTGAAATAAAGGCGTCAGCCGAAGGCAGTTTAAGGGCGGTAACATCATATGTAACGCCACCATTGGCATTTATGGTCTCCCACAATCGGGTATAAAATGGTAATCCCAAAACAATCTTGTTTGCAGGCACGTAATCCATCAGCCCGACTATCCCTGTTTCCACCCATGGCAAAGAGGCTATCGGTCCAATCCCATGCTCCGGCCTTGTCCGCTCGTCATATGCCATCAAGACAACATAATCAGAATACCTTCCAACGATCTCCCTGTCATAAAACAGCGACCATGTAGGGCTTGAAGACAATATTGTTACGTCCACAGACATGATTATATTTTCTTTTCTTGTTTCCAAGTATAGATCTCTGATAAAAACAGCAAAAACATCCTTGTCCTCTAGATAAATATTCTCGAAATCGATATTGATGCCTCTATAGCCGTTATTTTTAGAAATTCCTATGATCTGATCAATGAGATTTTGTCTGGATGATGCATCATTAAGAATCTCAGAAGTCAATACCGGATCAAATGAGTTTGAAAAAGCAGGCCATACCTCTATCCGGTTATCGCTGTAATGTTTCATATACTCACTCAAATACCAATCTTCGTATTGTCGGGTTTCTTTATCTATAGCATGCCAGGTTGGGCTGACAACATTTAATGAAGGATACAGTGGTCCCTCGACAAAAGTCGTTGGTTGCCTTGTAAAAAAGTCCCATGCCATAATGACTTGTTTCCTTTTGTCAGATTGAAATAAACCCTTTTCTTCTATTGTTTCGGAGGTATTGAGATATAGACGTTTCAGTAATCCTACCTGATCGCCGACTCTTCCCAATATCCATTCGCCATCGCTTTCGTATTGTATAATCTCACTGTTTGATTTTATCTTCTCACGCCTTCCAAAAATAGAGCGGGGACTGTCATAAAGCCAGATAGCTTTGTCATTGATAAGGATTGAATAATTCTTTTCAATAAAAACAGATGATCCAACAGCATTTAAGGTATAACCGTTTTCAAGCTTGCCCAACAGATAATTAGTGCTGATATAAGCACTATTATTCTCATCAACCTGAATAACGGCAGAATTCTTTTCATCAAGAACAACCGTAAATCTCTCATAATTATGATAAAGGTATATCGTTGAATCATTTCCATCGAAATAGGAATCCAGCAAATCATTCTCAACCAATAAGTCATAAGAGATATAATGATGATTGTTGATTGTAATGATAGAATCCATTTCTCCAATTAAATGACCGTCCAAAAACACTCCCTGATCATGTTGACCTCTGGACTTTGCAAAAAAGTATACTATTATTAAAATCAGGAAAACCAATAAAACTAAAATCAACGCTACTCGTTTCTTCATCAAGCCTCCGCTATTCTGCCATAGCCTTTTCAATCTCTTTTTTGATGGTTTGAGCGATCTGATCATCAGGATTCAATTTCAGAGATTGATTGATGTCCCACATTGCACTTTTATATCGCTCAAGATAAAAATTAGCCACTGCTCTGTTGGCCAGAAGCTCTGAATCACTTGTCAATGCTACCGCGGCATCCAAAACATCTTTAGCATCCTGATACTTGGTCATGCTTATGTAGCAAAGCGCTAGCTCATTGATTGAGTCCGCTTGGTCTGGCTTTATCCGCAAAACATTCTTGAAATAATCAGAAGCAATCTCAAAATCTCCATTCTGTCTGAATGCCAATCCGATAACAAACAGCAGATTCCACCAGGTTGGATAGTAAGGCACCAACGGCAAAAGCTTGTCTAGCCCTCTGTCGATTTCGCCATTCAACACAAAGGAAGATCCTATTTCATAATCTACTAGCATTTCGAGTTCTTCAAGCTCTTCTCTCACTTCCTGAATCCTTAAATCATCCTGATCAGAAGCGATAAACCTCTCCCAATAGTCTTTAGCCCTAATGAATTGCCCTATTCTTTTATAGTAAAATCCTAGTTTGTACAGGGGCAATGAAAATTGGCTGTCAGCTTTAGAGCTTTCATGATACATTTTTATGGATTCTTCGAAATAAACAGCTGCGTTTTCTTCCTTGTCGTCCTTTGTCAGAGCTATAGACACATTTTCCAGACAGTTCGCCATAACGAACAGGTTTCTCGCACTTCTTTCAAACTCTACCAATGCCAACGAAAAAATCAAAGCGTATTCAGGCTGTTCAGTATATTGATTGATCAGATGAATAATATAAGCATCTGTCTTGGGTTTAAGTGTTCTTATAATTTTCTCGTATTGATTTCTATATATAAAATCAGGATCCAGTCCCGCCATAAAACACATGGCTTTCAAGATGTTTTCTACTCTAAGCACATCTGATCCGATATCCTGTTTCACATCTTCTATCAAGTCCTCCAAAATTACAGGTACATCCAGTTCCTCTTCCAATTGAAAATCCAAATCTGAAGTTTTGAGTACAGCGCCCTTTTTCAGGGTTAAGAAAGGAATATTTTCCAGGTGTTTCTTTCTCAATGCTTTCAATTCATTCTTATAAGACATATTAATCTCCTTGGAGTAGTTTTGTTACATTTATTTTTTTGCTTCTATCGAAAATATTGTTTTTATCTCCGTAGATATAGGCGTAGTATTCATTATCTTTTTCTAACAGCCTAAAATCATTGACCAACTTTTTGTTTGGTATTTCAATCTGCTTATTAAAATATGTGTTCTTAAAACTATGCTTTGCCAACAGATCATGCTTCAAATGGGCGTTTTGTTTTTCTTCTTTATTAAAAAGATATTTGGGTATTTCAATGTTTTTCTCAGAAAGAAGAAAATCATCCAACATGCTGTCTCTAATGTCCAATTGATAATTTTCTTGAATGAATCCAAAAAGGTGATCAAAAAGTGTACTTTTTTTATGGTAGCTATCAAACAATGAGTGCATCGTCCAATATCCGGCGAAATTCTCAAAGAAATCAAATGGTGTTGTAAATTCCAAGACAGTCTCAAGGGTATTGATGAAATAATGCTCGTCGTAATACAGTGTCACCAGTTTTTCTATCTTTTTAAGCAATAATAGCTCGGACAGACTGATATCATTAGTTCTTATAACCTCATAGGGAGCCTTGTCCAGATATCTGATGCCATACAAATCCGCATTGGCTCTTATGCTTGTTCCTTTTAAAACCTTTAAAAATCCTAGTTGGAGCTTCTCTGCCCTCAGATTATAGATTTCATTAAATGATTTTTTAAATATATCATAGCTTTCATATGGTAATCCCGCAATTAAGTCCAAATGAACATGTGCGTTTTTCCCCTCGATTATTCTGCTGGTGATTTCCGCCAACTTCTGGTAATCCGATCTTCTATTAACTGCTACGAGTGTTTTAGGATTTGTAGATTGAACACCGATTTCAAACTGAAACATATCTACCGGCAATTGATTGATAAATCCAATAAATTCATCATCCAAAATCTCTGCTGTCAACTCCATATGAAATTTTAGGTTGTTTTTGTTAACTTCAACAATATAGGACATAATTTCCATGGCGCGGTTTTTATCAAAATTAAAAGTCCTGTCCACCAACTTGATTGCATTAGCTTTGGTTTTGACCAATTTCAGAAGATCTTCCCTAATTCTCTCTAAAGATAGCTTTCTGACTCCCTGCTCACTGGATGACAGACAAAAGCTACAATTGAAAGGGCAGCCCCTGGTGGTCTCATAGTAAATATATTGATTTGAAAAATCCTCGCTTTCAAGGTATGGATATGACAAGTCATCCAAGGCAACATATGATTTCTGGTCATCATTGACTACTATTGAGTTATTGACTCTGTGTGTCAATCCTGGTATATCCTCTACTGATTCTTGTCTAACCATAGCAACCATCAGGTTGTGCAAGGGCAGTTCTCCCTCTCCCCTAATAATGTAGTCAATAAACGGATAGTTTTCCATAGTCTGCAGAGACTCAAATGATACCTCAGGTCCACCCAGAATAATACTAATATTGCTATTATCAATTTTTATGGTTTCAGCGATCTGCAAAACCAGTTCGATATTCCATATATAGCAGGAAAATCCGATTACATTTGGTTTGTCTTCTAAAATCTTCGCAAGCATGTAATCAACATCCTGATTGATGGTCAATTCAAGAAATGAGACATTGATTTGTGCATTTCTTCTTAGATAATCACTTAAATATCTCACAGCCAAATTGCTGTGAGAAAACTTGCTGTTTATTGCCACCAGTATAGTATTCATCTCTTCCTCTTTAGTTGTTGAATTTATAACACCCGTATCTTGTGTTGATAATGATTGTTTTGCCTGTTTCGTTCTTTTTATTGATCAAAACGGCAGTATCGCCGAAATTTTCATGTTTCATTACATTGCCGGGTTTCTGATTATATAATTTAGAATCGCTCTTATTGTAAGCTATTGCCTTGACCTGACCCTTTCCCATACCTGTAAGATAGTTGTATAAGGGCTCGAGCAGTTGAAACCACTCCATGTTGTTATCAAGCATACCAGATACATCTACAGCATCACACCAGACTCCGATTTCGCATAAATTATTTAAATAATCCCCTGATGATCTCGATAATTGCAGAATTCTAGCTTTTTCAAAAGCAATTTTCCTGCTTTTATCCGTATCCTCGAAAACGTCAGTATATGAGAATTCAATCAGGTGTTTTTTTGCCTTGTCATATATGTCATCAATACCCAGTTCAGAATTGTTTGCCTGTATGAAATAAGCATAGTGCAATAGCTCTGGAATCCTATCGACCTTGACGGAGAAAATATCTAAATATTGCCTGATTGTCCGATTTAAATCATCTATCTTTTGATTGGTCATAGCAAGAGGAATAAGACCAAAATACAGTAGCTTCTCGTCATTAGTCTTTCCATTGACATAATAGGTCCATAACCGCAATTCCTCTTTCAATCTTTCGGTATTAATCACAACTCCCGATCCTTCACTGTATATCAGACATTTCATAACAATAATAAAAAACTGCATAGTGTCTTTATAGCAGTAAAAGGGTTGATTTATATGTAACCCTTCGATTTCTACATATCTATTTAGCCTTTGTTCCAGCAATAATTGATATAGATTTTTTTTGAATCTCTCCACTGTTGTCTCCTGGCAAAAAAATATAGCTGACGCGTCAGCTATATTATATATGCTTTTTTATTGATTATCAAACCCATATTTGTAAGTGGATGCAAAGTCATAAATCATAAGGGAGTAATCACTCACCTCGGGGTTGACATGAGAGCTTCTGGATGCGATGTATTTCTCCAAGCCATACTGCCCTCTGTTGTATGCCGTCAAAGTTTTATGGAAATCTCCGCCATAAAAATCAGATAAATACTTGAACTGTGTTGTGAATAACAGGATGTTGTATTCCGGCTCAAAAAGTCTATCCGGATCATGGTCAATGCCAAGCCTTGCAGCCACTGGTTCTGCTGTATTAGCCATAAGCTGTCCCAATCCTCTTTCTCCCAAAGCACCTACTGTGTTGGGGTTAAAGTTGCTTTCCACTCTGATTATGGCAAGTATAACGAAAGGATCCAAACCCAATTCTTCACATTGCCCAATCAAGAAGCTAGCAGTGTCTTTGCCCAGTCCGGTCAGTTCATCAATGTAGTCAACCAAACTTGCTTGTCCGGTTTCTTGTTCCACTCTCAATTTGACTGCCAGTTCATGCATTTGTTCTGTGACTTCTATCATTCTCAGTTTAATAACCAGTTCATGCATCTGATCATCATTTATTGTATGAACCAATGTCATATCCGAATCTGGTTCATCTGGGTCTACAGTTGTTAATTGATTATCGCTTTTCTGCAGCATATCCGCAGAAGTTGCTGTCTGTGCAGACAGTACTACTATCACACATATCATTAATGTCGATATAATTCTAATTTGCTTTTTCATATAAATAATTCCTCACTTTACTTTCGGATCAACCTAATTGTACTGTGAAATCCGAATAATTTGACATCAAATAGATTGTCATACAATTTCATAAATATCTTAAATTTATGAGTAGAGTGTATTATAATTCAGTCTAATTTATTTGTCAATAGTTTTTGAGTTATTATTTTTTATCTCTTAATTGAAATAGTAAACGCAAGAGTCGTATTGCATTTAGTCTGTCAAAAATAGTTTTGTGTCCATTTGCGTTTAGTCTAAGAAATCTTTGATGACTTTTTCAATTTTTTTTATGCCAAATTCATTAAAGTGTAGTATACTATTGTACATAAAAAGAAAGCTCCTTCTGTTAGATTTTGTTT
>CAKMKB010000032.1:0-12265 GCA_927435965.1 uncultured Clostridia bacterium | reverse complement strand
TTCTGTGCGTAATCACCTTCAACAATGCATACTTTTTTTGATGCCAAGCTTATCCTTAATGGCATTTTCAACCTCAGAAGAAATGACTAGAAGAAGAGGTTTAAGTGAAATCAAAAAAGATGAACTAAAGATGAAAAAAGCTTTTGCAGAAGCTTTAGGGTACTATTTCAATAGAGATGGAGAACCGGTTCTGCATACCGATTCGGTAGGAATAGATCTAAGTGATTTAAAAAACATCAGACATGCAATTTGTGTTGCAGCAGGAGCTAGTAAGGCAGAGGCGATCTATTCGTTTTCAAAGTATCATAAAGATTATACATTGGTTACAGATGAAGTGACTGCAAAAGAAATATTAAATATAAAATAAGGAGTGTTATTATGGGTATTAAAGTAGCAATTAATGGATTTGGAAGAATTGGAAGGTTAGCATTCAGAAAGATGTTTGATGATGAGAGCTTTGAAATAACAGCTATCAATGATCTGACAGATGCTGAATCATTGGCGTATTTATTGAAATACGATACATCTCAAGGTAATTACAAGACAGACAACATCTCGTTTAAAGACGATAAGATTATCGTAGAAGGAAAAGAGTTCAAGATTTACTCGGAGAAAGATCCTGAGAAACTACCTTGGGGTGAGCTAGGAATAGACATTGTACTGGAATGTACAGGCTTTTTCACTAAAAAGGAAGACGCTGAAAAGCATCTCAAAGCCGGTGCCAAAAAAGTTCTCTTGTCAGCACCAGGTAAGGGCGACATGAAAACCATAGTCTATAATGTGAATCATGACATATTGGATGGAACTGAAACAGTAGTGTCAGCGGCATCATGTACAACAAACTGCTTGGCTCCCGTTGCAAAAGTATTGGATGACAACTATGGCATAGTCAAGGGATTCATGACTACTGTACACGCTTACACCAATGACCAAGCCACTTTGGATGGACCTCATAAAGCAGGTATTTTTTCCAGAAGAGGTAGAGCGGCAGCAGCCAATATTGTTCCAACATCAACAGGTGCAGCATCGGCAGTAGGCTTGGTATTACCAAAATTGAAAGGCAGGCTTGATGGTATCGCATTGAGAGTGCCCGTTGTGACAGGATCGGTAGTGGATCTTGTTGTTGAATTGGAAAAAGACACCACTGTAGAAGAAATCAACGCCGCTATGGAAAAAGCATCAAATGAAACGCTGGGATATACTAGTGATCCTATTGTTTCTAGTGATGTCATAGGCTCTTCATATGGAAGCTTGTTCGAATCCCTTTCTACCTCGAGTGTAGAAGTAGAAGGTAAAAAATTGTTCAAAATCATTGCATGGTATGACAATGAAATGTCTTACACTAGCCAATTGATTAGAACTTTAAAGCACTTGGCAACTATGTAATAAAACCAGTGCTGCGGTGAAATCCGCAGCACTTTGACATTGGTTTAAGGAGGTTTTGTTTTGAAAAAACAGCTAAAGGATTTTAATCTTGAAGGTAAAAGGATATTGATGCGTTGTGATTTCAATGTCCCAATGGATGATAACTCGACTATAACAGATGACATTAGGATAAGAAGTTCATTACCTTCCATTAATTATGTTTTGGAAAATGGTGGAAGTGTTATTTTGATGTCTCATCTGGGAAGACCAGATGGGGAACCTGATGGGAAATATTCTCTGATTCCCGTCGCTAGAAAACTAGCTGACTTGTTAAACAAAGAAGTGGTTTTTGCAGACTACGATGAGGTAGTAAATGATCAGGTTAAGAAAATGGCGAGAAGATTACTACCAGGTGAAGTAATGCTGCTTCAGAATACAAGGTTCAGAAAAGAAGAGACAAAAAATGGAGATGAATTTGCGAAAGAGCTGGCCTCTTTAGCTGACATATTCGTCAATGATGCTTTTGGAACCTCACATCGTGCACATGCATCAAACGTTGGCGTGGCTAAGCACCTTCCTTCAGCAGTAGGATTATTGATTGGTAAAGAACTTGATGCCATAGGAGGTGCGCTTTCTAAACCACAAAGACCTTTCACAGCTATACTTGGAGGAGCAAAGGTATCAGACAAGATAGGTGTTATTGAAAACCTTATTAAAGTGGCTGATAACATTTTGATCGGTGGCGGAATGGCATTCACATTTATAAAAGCCCTCGGTTACCCAGTTGGCAAGTCTCTTCTTGAAGAAGATAAGATTGACTTAGCCATGGAGCTATTAAAGAAAGCAGAAGATAAAGGCGTGAACATTTTTTTACCTCAGGATTTCAAAGTGACGCAGGAGTTTAAAGACACATCAGACTTTCAAGTCGTTAGCTTCAAAGAAATTCCGGAGTCATATATGGGGCTTGATATAGGTGAAAAAACCATTAAGTTATTTGAATCGGTCTTAGAAGGATCACAAACAGTGATTTGGAATGGACCTATGGGTGTCTTTGAGTTTGATAATTTTTCTCAGGGAACTAATGAAATTGCTAAGCAATTAGCGGATTTAGATATAATAACCATTATAGGCGGAGGAGATAGTGCGGCCGCGGTAGAAAAAGCCGGACTAGCAGATAAGATGACGCATATATCTACAGGTGGTGGAGCAACTCTTGAATACATGGAAGGCAAAGTGCTTCCCGGTATTGATGCCATAGAAGATGTAGAGGAGGTATCATGAGAAAACCTTTAATAGTTGGAAATTGGAAAATGAACACGACACTACAAGAAAGCCTGACTCTGATTGAAGGTCTGTTGAGCAATAGCTTATCGATTGAAAGAGACTTCGTTGTTTGTCCACCCTATACCGGGCTAAGCTTGGCTGGAAAATTGATTAAGGAAACAAAAATTGAACTTGGCGCACAGAATATGCATTTTGAAGCAAAGGGCGCTTATACTGGAGAAATATCCCCTTTGATGCTTAAGGAGCTGGATGTAAAGTATGTCATTATTGGGCATTCAGAGAGACGACAGTTTTTTGGTGAGACTGATTTGAAGGTCAGCAAAAAAACGCTCGCTGCTTTGAGCAATGAGCTGATACCCATCATGTGCGTCGGTGAATCACTAGCCCAAAGAGAAGGCAGTTTTCATCATAAAATAATAAAAAATCAGCTTGTTGAAGGGCTCAGACTTGTGGATGCTTCAAAAGCATCTGATGTTGTTGTTGCTTACGAACCCGTATGGGCGATAGGAACTGGTAGAACAGCGACTAGTGAGCAGGCAAATGATATGCTTGGGTTCATCAGAACAGTTTTGTCAGATCTATATAGCAACGCAATATCCGAGAAAATAAGAATACTATATGGTGGCAGTGTGAACTCGTCAAATGTTGATGATCTGATGAGCCAACCGGAGATTGATGGTGTACTTGTAGGTGGTGCTAGTCTAAAACCTGATGAGTTTTTAAAAATTATGACTTACTCGGATAGAGGGTGAAATGATGAATAAAAAAAACAATTGTGTTGATGATTCTAGATGGTTGGGGCAAGGGCCGTGACTACATAGGAAATGCAATTATGAGGGCTAATACACCAAATTTTAATGTTTTAATCAACAAATACCCCAAAACATTGGTTAAGACCAGTGGCTATGATGTGGGATTGCCCGATGGACAGATGGGTAATTCAGAAGTCGGACACTTGAACATTGGCGCAGGCAGAGTTGTTTACCAAGAATATACGAGAATCACAAAGAGCATGGAGACTGGTGAAGCCAGAGATAATCCCATACTGAATCGCGCATTTGATAATGCCTTGAAGAATAATTCAAAGCTACATCTCATGGGATTGGTATCCGATGGCGGTGTTCATTCTCACAATACACATCTTTACTACCTGATCAGATATGCTAAGGAAAAGGGAGTTAAAGACATTTATGTACATTGCTTTATGGATGGCAGAGATGTTCCTCCAACAAGTGGTGCAGGTTATGTCAAAGATTTGCAAAATGAAATGGATGAAATAGGAGCAGGTCGGATTGCAACAGTTATGGGCAGGTATTATGCTATGGACCGTGACAACAGATGGGAAAGGACCCAATTAGCCTATGAAGCATTGACAAAAGCAGAAGGTAATTACTATGGCACGCCTGTAGAAGGTATTGAACAATCTTATCTGGAAGGGATAAAAGATGAGTTTATCAAGCCGATTATCTCAGACAGGAATGGTATGATTGAAGAAGATGACAGTATTATCTTTTTTAATTTCAGACCTGACCGTGCAAGACAGCTGACAAGAGCTTTAACCGATGATGTTTTCAATGGATTCGAGAGGCAAAGAATACCAACAGAGTTTATATGTCTGACACAATATGACATAACACTGAAAAATGTATCAGTAGCCTACGAACCTCAGTCTCTGGACAATACCCTTGGTGAATACATTAGCCGGTTAGGATTTAAACAACTTAGACTTGCCGAGACAGAAAAATATGCACATGTTACTTTTTTCTTTAATGGTGGCGTTGAAAAATCTGTTGAGGGAGAAGATAGGATACTGATTCCATCACCTAAGGTGGCAACCTATGATTTGAAGCCGGAGATGAGTGCCTATATAGTCAAAGACACTTTGCTTGAACAGCTGAAAAGGGATTACTATGATGTCATCGTAGTCAACTTTGCCAATGCAGACATGGTAGGTCATACGGGAGTCATACCAGCAGCAATTAAAGCTATAGAAGCCGTCGACACCTGCCTAGGTGAAGTGGCGTCTTATGTGATTGAGAAGGGTATGACTATGATGGTAACTGCAGATCACGGCAACGCTGAAGAGATGATTAATGAGGATGACAATTCGATACTGACACAGCATACCACCAATGTGGTTCCGTTTATCCTAGTTAGCTCGGATCAAAACGCAGCTTTAAAGTCAGATTGTAAATTAGCTGATATAGCACCAACAATCCTGGATTTGATGGGTATAAACAAGCCTGACGAAATGACAGGAGAATCAATTATAAAAAGATAATTTTAAAATATAAAGAGAGGTAATTATATGACAATAATCAATGATATTCATGCAAGAGAAATATTGGATTCCAGAGGGAACCCTACAATTGAAGTGGAAGTATGGACTGAAAGCGGAGGTTATGGCATTGCTGCAGTTCCATCAGGAGCATCAACAGGAGCATTTGAAGCGGTTGAACTGAGAGACGGAGATAAAAAGAGATACCTGGGAAAAGGTGTTCTAAAAGCAGTTGAAAATGTTAATGAACTGATTGCTCCGGAACTAATTGGAATGGATGCAGCTAATCAAGTAGTGATAGATCAAATCATGATTGAATTAGATGGCACTAAAAACAAAGGCAAATTAGGCGCAAACGCTATTCTAGGTGTTTCCATGGCATGTGCAAAAGCCGCAGCAGATAATCTTGGATTACCACTTTATCAGTATTTAGGCGGACCTGGAGCAAGGACACTACCGGTTCCTATGATGAACATACTGAATGGCGGAGAGCACGCCGACAATAATGTTGACATCCAGGAATTCATGGTCATGCCTGTTGGTGCCGAGTCGTTTAAAGAGGCTTTAAGAATGGGCGCGGAGATCTTTCATAATCTCAAGAAAGTGTTGCAGTCTAAGGGTTTAAATACAGCTGTAGGTGATGAGGGTGGATTCGCACCCAATCTGACCTCTAACGAAGAAGCACTTTCAACAATAGTAGAAGCTGTCAAAATATCAGGGTATGAGCCAGGTAAGGACATTCTGCTTGCATTAGACGTTGCTGCTTCAGGACTCTATAATAAGGAAACAGGAAAGTATGTGCTAACGGGCGAAGGAAAGGAATTTTCAACTGAAGAAATCGTTGACTATTACGAAGACCTTGTTAACAGATACCCAATCATATCAATAGAAGATGGCTTGGACGAAGAAGATTGGGATGGTTGGAAGTTGATGACAGAACGGCTTGGATCCAGAATCCAATTGGTGGGGGATGATTTATTTGTCACCAATACTGAAAGACTGTCAAGGGGTATCAATAATGGTATCACCAATTCTATCCTGATTAAACTTAACCAAATTGGAACAATTACTGAGACACTTGAAGCTGTCGAGATGGCAAAAAAAGCCGGATTTACAGCAGTCATATCCCATAGATCCGGTGAAACAACAGACCATACTATTGCCGATCTAGCGGTTGCAGTCAATGCTGGACAGATAAAAACCGGTGCACCATCAAGAGCTGATAGGGTAGCAAAATATAACCAGTTGCTACGAATAGAAGAAATGCTGGGAACGGCTGCCTTATATAAAGGAATGGACACCTTTTACAATCTAAAAAAATAAACCGGAGGTGCTCGGAATAGAGCACCTCTTTAATTTCAAAAATTATATAATATAACAGATTTTACGAATTGTTTTTATTGATTTTAGCTTGTCACTGTGTTAAAATACTCCTGTTAATCAGATAAGGAGGTGTAGTAAATGAAATTATTCGCATCAATACTTCTAATAATAGCTAGTTTGGTCCTGATTGCCAGTATACTTCTTCAATCCGGAAAATCAGCCGGTCTATCTGGAGAGATTGCTGGAGGAGCTGAAAGCATTTGGGGAAAAAATAAAGGAAGAAGCTATGAAGGGCTGCTAGAAAAGTTAACAACAATATCTGCAGTGCTTTTTATTGTGGTCTCTTTAGTTTTATCTGCACTGTAAGAATAAATAATATACAAAGGAAATGGGAGGTTAACCACAAATGGATTTTATTATAGCACCTGTTTTAGGTGTTGTGGCTTTGTTATATGCATATTATAAGGCTGTGACAATCAACAAGGTTGACATGGGTACTGAAAGAATGAAAGAGATTGCAACTTACATTCAAGAGGGCTCCATGGCATTTTTAAGTAGAGAATACAAAACTCTGGTTGTTTTTACTGGAATACTTTTTGTTATTTTGGGTTTTGGGATTGGCTGGACTACAGCTTTATGTTTCTTGATAGGCGCATTGTTCTCAGCTTTAGCCGGTTTCTTTGGTATGAGAGTGGCTACACAGGCTAATGTCAGAACTACCAACGCTGCAATGGAATTTGGGATGAATAAAGCCCTGTCTGTTGCTTTTTCAGGTGGCGCAGTAATGGGGATGGCAGTTGTTGGTCTTGGATTGCTGGGAGTAGGCTCTTTATACATGATATTCGGAGACCCTGCAGTCATCACAGGCTTCGCACTTGGTGCATCTTCTATAGCCTTGTTCGGTCGTGTAGGTGGTGGTATATACACCAAAGCCGCAGACGTAGGCGCTGATCTTGTTGGAAAGATAGAAGCGGGTATACCTGAGGATGATCCTAGAAATCCAGCAGTAATCGCTGACAACGTAGGAGATAACGTTGGAGACGTAGCTGGAATGGGTGCTGACCTGTTCGAATCCTATGTGGGATCTATCATATCAGCCATTACACTTGGATTGATAGCCTATGGGGATAAGGGTGCTTTGTTTCCTCTCATGCTAGCATCTGTCGGTATTGTGGCATCAATTATAGGAACTTTCTTCGTAAGGGGAAAAGAAGGCACCAATCCACAGAAATCCTTGGATATGGGAACTAATGTAAGTGCGCTGATTATAATCGTTATGTCGTTTTTATTGAGCAGATTTATTTTAGATTCAATGCAGCCATTTGCAGCCATAGTAACAGGGCTTTTTATAGGAATTATTATCGCAAAAATTACAGAATATTATACATCAACTGAATACAAACCGGTTAGAGAAATCGCTGACCAGTCCAATACAGGACCTGCGACCAACATCATAAGCGGTCTATCTGTGGGTATGGCATCTACAGCCCTGCCGATGGTAGTGCTAGCTGCAGGTATATTAGTGGCATTTTACGTATCAGGTGGCTCCGCAGATGCAGCTAAGGGTCTGTACGGTATAGCACTTGCAGCTGTAGGTATGCTTTCAACAGCAGGTATGACGATAGCTGTTGATGCTTATGGGCCGATCGCTGACAATGCAGGCGGTATCGCAGAAATGTGTCATCTGCCAAAAGAGGTCAGAGCAATTACTGATAAGCTTGACGCAGTCGGAAACACGACAGCAGCGATAGGTAAGGGATTTGCCATAGGCTCAGCGGCTTTGACAGCACTGGCACTGTTTGCCTCATATACCCAGGTGGTCAATCTTTCAGTTATAAACTTGACACAGCCAACAGTCATAGCCGGATTATTCATAGGTGGAATGCTACCATTTTTGTTTTCAGCCATTACAATGAAAGCGGTAGGCAAAGCAGCCTTTGAAATGATAGAAGAGGTAAGAAGACAATTCAGGGAAATACCTGGCATCATGGAAGGTACAGCAATACCTGATTACAAAAAATGTGTTGACATCAGCACAACAGCAGCGTTAAAAGAAATGGTGATTCCAGGATTGCTGGCAGTTATAGTACCTGTTGCTATTGGAATATTGTTAGGCAAGGAAGCACTTGGTGGTCTGCTGGCAGGAGCTCTAGTGACAGGCGTATTGATGGCAATCTTTATGGCAAATGCAGGTGGTGCATGGGATAACGCCAAAAAATACATTGAAGGCGGAGAGTATGGCGGAAAAGGAAGCGATGCACATAAAGCTGCAGTTGTCGGAGACACTGTAGGTGATCCGTTCAAAGATACATCTGGACCATCAATCAATATATTGATAAAACTGATGACCATTGTCGCTTTGGTATTTGGACCGTTGATTGCGGACATTGGTGGAATTCTAATAAAATAGACTATACTGAGAGCCCCGTTGATCGGGGCTTTTTTACTTTAAAAATAAATGCGTATCTGTTATAATCAATGTAGTCAGACCCCTGTTAATGGAGTTTATATGGTAATAGAAGTTCAAAATCTAAAAATAAACTATTTCCAGGAAGGGCATGGTCAGGATGTCCTGATTCTTCATGGTTGGGGCTGCAATATCCAAACCGTAATGCCCATATTCAATCTGCTTAAGCACCATTTCAGGGTTACGGCAGTAGATCTACCCGGTTTTGGAGACAGCTCAAAACCACAAGAACCATATGATTCATATGATTATGCAGATGTGATTAAGCAATTCATAGACAGCTTGGGCTTTAAAAACATTGTTTTGATTGGACATTCACACGGTGGAAGAATATCAATTATCCTATCGAGCCAATATCAAAACTTGGTTGATAAGTTGATTCTGATAGATAGCGCGGGAATTGTTCCCAATAGAAGCCTTAAGTATAACCTAAAAGTATATAGCTTCAAAGCTTTGAAGAAGCTTTATCTGATATTCTACTCAGGAAAAGATAAGAGTCAAGCCCTTGAACGATTCTACAAAAAACATGGATCAGAAGACTATCGACAGTCAGACGGTGTCATGAGACAGACGATGGTGAAGGTAATCAATGATAATCTGAGACCTCATCTAAAAGAAATCAAAGCGCCAACACTACTGATCTGGGGAGAAAATGACGATGCCACACCACTTTCCGACGGCAAGATCATGGAACAAGAAATCAGTGACAGCGGATTGGTCGTCATCAAAGGAGCAGGGCATTATTCCTATATTGATGATTTCCCAACGTTCAAATTGGTAATCAGCAGCTTTCTCAATATCAACTAGCACAAGGAGGAAATATGTCTTTACTGATAATAATTATTTTTGTTGTATGGCTTATAAACACCTTTGATAGGGTTCTCTATTCACTGCATATGATGCAGCTGGAAATGTATGAGAACGATAAGTATATGAATTGGCTAAACAACAATAAGACTAAAGCTCATGGACCCAAGTCCAATATTCTGGTAATAGTATCCGTTGTTATGGCAGTATTCTATATGTTCTATCAATATGATCTCACAATATTAGCTTTAGCCTGGTCAGCAACTGGGCTCTATATTGCTTCTTTCAGAAAATACGAGTCAAAAAAACCACTAGTGATGACAGATAGAGCTAAAAGGCTATTGATTGGAACATTATTACTTGCGGTTGTTGATTTTATAGTTGTTGTGTTGTTGGTGAGATGGATTGCCGGTGAAACTTATTACATTCCAATATCAGCATTTATACTATCATTATCGATTTACTATGGCACATATTATATCATTGGAGGCGTTTGGCTATTAAATCCCGTTGAGAAATCAATCAATAGCAAGTTTTATAACATGGCGCAAGATAAGATAAAAAGCCTAGATGACCTGACTGTAGTAGGTATAACAGGAAGCTACGGCAAGACCAGCACTAAATTTATCACTGCCGAAATACTGGAACAGAAATTCAAGACCTTCAAAACACCAGGGAGCTACAATACACCAATGGGCGTCAGCAAGGTCATCAATGAAGACCTAAATGATAGCTATAATGTTTTTGTGGCTGAGCTCGGAGCAGAGAGAATGGGTGAGATCAAAGAGATGACAAAACTGGTCAAACCTGACATCGGTATTATTACATCCATAGGACCCTGCCATCTTGAAACCTTCAAGACAATGGAAAATATTGCCAAGACCAAATATGAGATTATAGAAGGACTTTCCGGAGACGGATGGGCGATATTTAACTATGATAATGATTATGTGAAAAAACTGGCTGATATGACATATATCAAAAAAATTCTATATGGATTAAAAAATCATAAAGAATTGGATGTTTATGCAGAAGATATCGTAACCGGCATTGAAGGATCGACTTTCACCCTGCATATCAAAGATAAAGGTAGTGTGGAGTGCAGAACAAAATTGCTGGGCAAGCACAATGTTCAGAATATATTGGCAGGTGCAGCCACTGGCTATGCGTTGGGGATGACTCTTGTACAAATTGCAAGTGGCATTGAAAAAATCGAACCAATCCAACACAGACTTCAACTCATCAATCCGGGCACAGGTGTAATAGTCATCGATGATGCTTTCAACTCCAATCCTGATGGTGCCGCAGCTGCTCTCGAAGTTTTATCAGAATTTCAAGATCACAGGAAAGTTATTGTCACTCCGGGAATGATAGGTCTTGGAAACTTGGAATATGAAGAGAACAAGATACTAGGACAGAGAATTGCTAAAGTATGTGATATAGCCATACTGGTTGGAGAAAGCAAGACTCAAGCCATCAAAGATGGACTGCTGGAATCTGGTTTTGCCAAGGAGAATATCATTATCGTCAAGTCTTTAAAAGAGTCTGAAAATGTTTTAAGAACGCTGCTCAAAAAGGGCGATGTGGTACTGTTTGAAAATGATCTACCAGATACATACAATGAAGCATGATCTACTACACTAAAAGAGAAAGGAAATTCGGATGAAAAGAGTTGGAATTATACTAGGCGGAAAATCAGTCGAGCATGAAGTATCGATTATAACAGGACTTCAGATTTTTGAGAATATAGATAAAAACAAATATGATCCATTGATTATTTATATTGATAAAACAGGTAGATGGCTTATCGGAGATGCCTTATCCAATGTTGAAACATATAAATCGAAACAGTTTAATAATCTGTCAGAAGTTATTCCTTGGAAAAGCTCTGATAATAAAAGTGTTCTTTGTCTCTATCCGAACCCTGAAGTCAAGCAAGGCTTTCTCTCTAAAAAACGGGAAAAAGTAGAGATTGATGTTGTCATTCCAGCCACCCATGGAACCAATGTGGAAGATGGTGTTTTACAGGGACTACTTGTAACCTGTGGCGTGCCCTACGCTTTTTCTGACGTAAAGGCATCCGCTTTAGGTATGGATAAGATCCTGATGAAAAAAGTGTTCAAGGCTGAAAGGCTACCTGTATTGCCATATGTATGGTTCTACAAATCACAATATGACAATAACAGCGAACAATGCCTGATTGAAGCGGAAAGTATAGGGTATCCTTTAATTGTGAAACCATCCAATCTGGGATCAAGCATTGGAATAGGGAAGGCAAGAAACAGAGCTGAACTGGAACAGACAATTGAGGTGGCTTTTCATTATGATAGAAAAATAATCATTGAACAATGTCTTGAGCATCCAAGGGAGATTAACTGTTCTGTCTTAGGTTATGAAAATAATCTGAAGGCTTCACTATGTGAAGAGCCTGTAGGATGGCAGGAATACCTGAAATTTGAAGATAAATACATGAATAAACAGGGTAGCAAGAATGAAAAAGGTACAGACAAAAGAGTCATTCCTGCTAGTATTCCCGATAGTATTTCAGAAAAGATCAAATCATTGGCAATAGAAGCCTTCAAATCAATAGATGCCAATGGTGTAGCGAGAATAGACTTTCTACTGGATGCTCAAGACATTGTTCAATGATTATTTTTCTATCATAATGAAAAGCCACCTCAATTGTCTGTTCCAGTTCAGCTCTGTTTCTTGCCTTCCCTATTCCAATGCTTGATCCCAGA